>CAVQQX010000020.1:0-11299 GCA_963714645.1 uncultured Gammaproteobacteria bacterium | reverse complement strand
CGTCCGTTCCCACGGCTTCCTTGCCGAAATCCTCCGCACGCACGACGAAGCCGCCGCCGGTCGAGAAATACTCCTCGCGGCGCAACACCTCGCCGGCCGCATCGAGCGCGGTGAAGCGCATGCCGTTCGGATGCTGCGGCAGCGTCTGGTCGCGATGGAACAGGAGGTCGAGCGGCTCGTCGAAATCGACCTCGTGCCGGCCCGCGACCCGCAATCGACCGCTCGCGCGGATCCGCGCGAGCGCCGGTTCCATCTCCGCGGGATCGAGCGTTGCAGGCCTCTGTCCCTCGAGGCCGAGCAGCACCGCGCGGTCCGTGCAGTGGCCGCGACCGGTCAGCGCGAGCGAGCCGTACAGCTGCGCCGCCACCTTCGTCGTGCGCTCGAGCAGCCCGTCTGCCTCGAGCCCGCGCACGAATGCGCAGGCCGCGTTCATCGGGCCCATCGTGTGGGAACTCGACGGGCCGATGCCGATCTTGAAGATGTCGAGGACGCTGAGATCCACGGCGGCGCTATTCCATCGCGAGCAGCGCGGCGTTGCCGCCCACGGCAGAGGTGTTGACGGTATAGGTCCGCTCGTGGGCGAAGCGGTGCAGGTAGTGCGGTCCGCCGGCCTTGGGCCCGGTGCCCGACAATCCCGACCCACCGAACGGCTGCGTGCCCACCACCGCCCCGATGATGTTGCGGTTGACGAAGACGTTGCCCGCCGCGACGCGGTCAGCCACGCGGCGCACCGTCGAGTCGATGCGGCTGTGGATGCCGAACGTCAACCCGAATCCGGTCGCGTTGATCGCATCCACGAGCGACTCGAGGTCCCTTGCGCGATACGTCACGAGGTGCATGACCGGGCCGAACCACTCGCGGTCCAGCACGCCGAGCGACTCGATCTCCGCCGCGAGCGGCGCGACGAACGTGCCGGCGCGCATCGCCGGGTTGGTGCCGATGCGGTGGTGCCAGGACGACTTCTGCATGACCTCGCGCGCATGCCCCTCGAGCAGCGACTGTGCCGCGGCGTCGATCACGGGGCCGACGTCCGTCTCGAGGAAGGCCGGATTGCCGACGACGAGTTCCGCCATGTAGCCCGCGAGCAGCCGCTTGACCTTGGCCGCGATGTCCACCTGCACGCACAGCACGCGCAGCGCGGAGCAGCGCTGGCCCGCGCTGTTGAATGCCGACTGCACCGCGTCGATCACCACCTGTTCCGGCAGGGCCGAGCTGTCGACGATCATCGCGTTCTGGCCGCCCGTCTCGGCGATCAGCGTGCCGATCGGTCCGTCCCGGCCCGCGAGCGTGCGGTGGATGATGCGCGCGGTCTCCGTGGAGCCGGTGAAGGCGACGCCCGCGATGCGCGGGTCGGCCACGGCGGCCATGCCCACGACCGCGCCGTCGCCCGGCAGGAAGTGCAGCACCTCGGGAGGCACGCCGGCCTGCAGCAGCAGGCGCACGGCGTGCGCGGCCACGAGCGGCGTCTGCTCGGCCGGCTTCGCGAGCACCGCGTTGCCGGCCGCAAGCGCGGCCGCGAGCTGACCCGTGAAGATCGCGAGCGGAAAATTCCACGGGCTGATGCACGTGAAAACGCCGCGGCCGTGCAGGCTCAACTCGTTGCTTTCTCCGGTGGGTCCCGGCAGCCGCACCGCGCCACCGAAGTCGCCGCGCGCCCGTGCAGCGTAGTAGCGCAGGAAATCGACCGCTTCGCGCACCTCCGCGACGCCGTCCGGCACGCTCTTGCCGGCTTCACGGACGCACATCGCGATCAGCTCGGGCAGGTTCTCCTCGAACAGGTCGGCACTGCGTTCCAGTGCGTCCGCGCGGACGGCGGCCGGCGTGTGGTCCCATGCCGGTTGCGCTGCCACGGCGATGTCGATCGCGCGCCGCACGTGTGCCGCCGTCGCAGGCACGACGTGTCCCACGAGGTCCGCGTGGTCCGCCGGATTGCGGATCGCCGCCCCGGCACCTGCTCCCTGCTCCTCGCCGGCCACGAGGGGTCCCGCGATCCACGGCCGGCGCGAGACCTGTTCCATGCGCTCGGCCAGCGCCGCGAGCACGTTGCCGTTGGCGAGGTGGACGCCGCTCGAATTGCGCCGTTCGGGCTGGTAGATGTCGGCCGGTGCCGGGATGCGCGGATGCGCGGCCTGCGCGTACTCGTCGACCGTGCGCACCGGGTCCGCCACGATCGCCTCGATCGGTTCGTTCTCGTTGACGATCCGGTTCACGAACGACGTGTTCGAACCGTTCTCCAGCAGCCGCCGCACGAGGTACGGCAGCAGGTCCTCGTGCTCGCCGACCGGCGCGTAGACGCGGCACGGCAGCACGAGCCCATCGGGGCTCGTGACGTGTGCGTAGAGCTCCTCGCCCATGCCGTGCAGGCGCTGGAACTCGAACTCGCGCCGCGACTGGCTCGCCAGGTGCCGGATCGCCGCGACCGTGTGGGCATTGTGGGTAGCGAACTGCGGGTACAGGGCGCTGCCCCGTTCCAGAACGTAACGGGCGCACGCGAGGTACGACACGTCGGTGTTTGGCTTGCGCGTGAACACCGGGTAAGCCGCAAGGCCACGTTCCTGGGCGCGCTTGATCTCCGCGTCCCAGTACGCTCCCTTGACCAACCGTACGTGCAGCAGGCGGCGCGTGCTGCGCGCGAGTTCGTCCAGGTGCCGCAGCATCGGCAGTGCGCGCTTCTGGTAGGTCTGCACGGCGATGCCGAACCCGCTCCAGCCCGCGAGCGATGGCTCGCGCACCACTGCTTCGAGTTGCTCCAGCGTGAGCTCCAGCCGTTCCGATTCCTCGGTGTCGAGCGTGAGCGCGATGCCCGTGTCGCGGGCGAGCCGGCACAGTTCGACGAGGCGCGGAGTGAGCTCGCGCAGAACGCGCGGACGGTGGGCACGCTCGAATCGCGGATGCATCGCGGAGAGCTTGACCGAGATGCTCGGGCGCGCCTCGAAGTCCGCATACTCGCCGACCCGTGCGGCGAGCGCAGCGATGGCCGCGCGATAGGCCTCGAAGTAGCGGTCGGCGTCCGGGGTCGTGAGCGCGGCTTCGCCCAGCATGTCGAACGTGTAGCGATACCGGCGATTCGCACCGGCGAGCGAGTTCTCGAGCGCCTCGCTGATGGTGCGGCCCATGACGAATTGGTGACCCATGATCCGCATCGCCTGCCGCATGGCCGTGCGCACCACCGGCTCGCCGATGCGGGCGACCACGCGCCCGATCGCGCCGGCCGGCGCGGCGACGTCGTCGGCGTCGAGCCGGACGATCCGGCCCGTGAGCATCAGGCCCCAGGTCGAGGCGTTCACGAACAGCGGCTGGCTGTCCCCCAGGTGACTCGCCCAGTCCCCGGCACGAAGCTTGTCCGCGATCAGCCGATCGGCGGTCTCGTCGTCCGGAATGCGCAGCAGCGCTTCCGCGAGGCACATCAGGATCACGCCCTCCTGCGACGAGAGGTCGTACTGGCGCAGGAACGCGTCGAGGCCCGATTTCGAGGCCGGCGCCTGCCGCACCGACTCGACCAGTCGGCGCGCCGCGCCCTCGACCGCCGTGCTGGTCTCGGCATCGAAGCGGGCGTAGTCCGCGAGCCCGCGCACGACGCGTTCCTCGTCCGCGAGGAAGTCGTCGTTGATCGCACGTCCGACCGGTGTCAGGAAGTCGCCCGGATCGGCGTGCAGGAAGCGCGAGACGGGGGCCGCGCGGTCGGAATCGGCCATGAGCGAATGCCCGGAGGACCTGAAGAGCAGGGATTCTAGCCCAGCCCTTGCGCAGAGGTCCGACATGCAAAAAAATCGGGCCGTGCGCATGCTGCGCTCGATCAGGAGCCGAACCGTGGCTGCACCCGTGAGCAAGATCGTGGCGACTGCCGACAATTTCATGGCCGAGGTCGTCGAAGCGTCGGAGTCCCGGCCCGTGCTGGTCGATTTCTGGGCCCCGTGGTGCGGGCCTTGCCAGTCGCTGATGCCGCTGCTGGACCGGATCGCCGACGATTACCAGGGGAGGTTCGTGCTGGCCAAGGTCAACACCGACGAACAGCCGCAGCTCGCAGGTCACTTCCAGGTCCGCAGCATCCCGACCGTGCTGCTGGTGCACCACGGCGAGGTCGTGGACCAGTTCGTGGGTGCGCAGCCCGAATCGAACATCAAGGCCATGCTGGATCGTCACGTCGCGCCTGTGGACGAATCAGGGCCGTCCGACGCGGGCGGCGCCGCGGTCGCTGCGCCCGCCCTCGCCGCCGGCGACGGGGCGCCTGCCCGTGCGGATGAAGGCCGTCCCGAGGCGGCAGCAGCGCGGCGGCTCGAATTGCGGGACGCCGACGGTGCCGCCTCGGCAATCGACCGGCTGGCGGAGTCGAACGCCGCCCATCCAGCGCTCGCGTCGCTGCGGGCCCGGCTGGCTTTCGTCCGGCTTGCGAATGCGAATCCCGATGTGTCGGCGCTGCGCCAGACGCTGGAAGCGAACCCCGCAGATCCGTCGGCGCGGCATGCGCTGGCGGCGCATCACGCGGTCGCCGGCGACTTTGGCACCGCGCTGTCCGAGTGGCTGGACCTGATGCGGCGCGACCGGGGCTACGGTGACGACGCCGCGCGGCGGAGCCTGCTGCAGGCGTTCGACGTGCTGGGCGAACAGGACCCGCTCGTCGTGCAGTATCGCCGCCGGATGGCGAGCTTATTGCATTGAGCGCGTGTGACCGTCGTCCTTGCCGGGCGCGCGGCACCGAAGTATAAACGGCGGCCCTTGCCTTGGGTTTTTCGATGAGCGAGAAGCCAGAGCCGGCGGAGGAGTTCGAGGACGAGGACGCCGAAGAAGTCGTCGGTGGCGATGACTCGATCGACGTCGATCGCCTCATGCAGGACCTCGACAAGCGCAAGCGCGGCGCGCCCCGCGGCGCAGAGCCGGCATGGCGCAAGCTCGAGCGGCTGCTCGAGCAGAAACGCACTTCCGAACTGCTGAGCGATTTCGACGACTACGACGTCGGCGAACGACCGCGGCCGCGGCGGCCCACGGTGTAGCCTCAGTGAAAGTCGCGCGACTCCGCGCGCAGGTTTCCGAGCAGGCGCGTGAGGTCGACGAGGCGGTGCGCGACGACGTGCATCACCTCGCCCTCGAGCTGCAGCTTGCCGGCGACACCCATCAAACGTGAACCGACCAGCGTCTGCCGCTGTCGCTCGCCCAGGTCGCGCCACACGATCACGTTGATCGAGCCGTCCTCGTCCTCGAGCGTCACGAACGTGACCCCCTCCGCACTGCCCGGTCGCTGGCGCGTGATCACGAGCCCGGCCGTGCGCACGAACGCCCCGTCTTGCGCAGCCCGCAGCGCCGTCGAGTCGAGCATGCCGCGCGCCGCGAGCCGGTCGCGCAGCAGCGCCACGGGGTGACGCCGCAGCGTGAGGCCGGTGTGGGTGTAGTCCGCGACGATGTCCTCGCCCTCGCGTGGCGCGCGCAGCAGCGGGATGCCTTCGGCGATCCGCACCTGCGGCAGGACGGGCAGAGGTGCTTCGAGCCCGGCGACCTCCCATGCAGTGCGGTGGCGATGGCCACCCAGGCTCGCAAGCGCTCCGGCGGCAGCCAGGCAGCCCATCTCGCGCCGTGCGAGCCGCGCCGCCTCGGCGAGTTGCTGGGCGCTCGCGAAGCGCCCCGCGCAGGCCTTTCGCGCCGCCGCCAGGCGCTCGCCGGCCTCCTGGGGCAGTCCCTTTACCAGGCGCAGGCCGAGGCGCAACGCCGGGTCCCCGGCGGCAGCACGCGGCTCGAGCGTGCAGTCCCACTCGCTCGCGAGCGCGTCGATCGGGCGCACCTCGACGCCGTGACGTTGCGCATCCTGGACGATCTGCGAGGGGGCATAGAACCCCATCGGCTGGCTGTTGATCAGCGCGGCCGCGAACGCCGCGGGCTCGTGCCGCTTGAGCCAGGCCGAGACGTAGACGAGCAGCGCGAAACTCGCGGCGTGGGATTCGGGGAAACCGTATTCGCCGAAGCCCAGGATCTGCTGGAAGATGCGCCGCGCGAACTCCTCCGCGTAGCCCCGCTCGCGCATCCCGCGGATCAGCCGCTCCTCGAAGTGGCCGAGCCCGCCCTTGCGCTTCCACGCCGCCATCGCGCGTCGCAGCTGGTCGGCTTCGCCCGGCGTGAAGCCGGCCGCCACGATCGCGAGCTGCATGACCTGCTCCTGGAAGATCGGCACGCCGAGCGTGCGCTTCAGCACGCCCTCGACGTCCTCGCTCGGGTACGTCACGGCCTCGAGCCCGGCCCGGCGTCGCAGGTACGGGTGCACCATGTCGCCCTGGATCGGTCCCGGCCGGATGATCGCGACCTCGATCACGAGGTCGTAGTACGAGCGGGGCCGCAGGCGCGGCAGCATCGCCATCTGCGCCCGCGACTCGATCTGGAATACGCCCACCGTGTCGCCGTGGCCGACCATGTCGTAGACGACCGGGTCCTCGGCCGGCACGTCGGCCAGGGTCCAGCGCCGGCCGCGGCAGCCGTGCACGAGGTCGAACGCGCGGCGGATCGCCGTGAGCATCCCTAAGCCGAGCACGTCGACCTTGAGCAGGCCGAGCGCGTCGAGGTCGTCCTTGTCCCACTGGATCACCGTGCGCTCGGGCATGGACGCGTTCTCGACCGGCACGAGTTCCGCGAGCAGGTCGCGCGCGATCACGAAACCGCCGACGTGCTGCGAGAGGTGACGCGGGAAGCCGAGCAGCTGGCGCCCGAGCGTCAGCACCCGTGCGAGCACCGGCGCCTGCGGGTCGAGCCCGCATTCGCGCACGCGCCCCTCGTCGATGCGACTGCCGTCCCACCACTGCATCGAGCGCGCGAGTGCATTGACCTGCAGCGGGTCGAGCCCCAGGGCCTTGGCCACGTCGCGCAGCGCGCTGCGCGGCCGGTAGCAGATGACGGTCGCGGCGAGCGCGGCGCGTTCGCGTCCGTACTTGGCGTAGACGTACTGGATCACTTCCTCGCGCCGCTCGTGCTCGAAGTCGACGTCGATGTCGGGCGGCTCGTTGCGCTCCTTCGAGATGAAGCGCTCGAACAGCAGCGACATGCGGGCCGGGTCCACCTCGGTGATGCCGAGGCAGAAGCACACCGCCGAGTTCGCCGCCGAGCCGCGGCCCTGGCAGAGGATCCCGCGCGAGCGCGCGAACCGCACGATGTCGTGCACCGTCAGGAAGAAAGGCTCGTAGGCCAGGTCTGCGATCAGCGTGAGCTCGTGCTCGATCGCCTGCCGCGTCGAGGATGACGCACCGCCCGGCCAGCGGTGCCGCATGCCCTCCTCCGTCAACGTGCGCAGCCAGCTCGCCGGTGTGTGTCCCGACGGGACGATCTCGCGCGGGTACTCGTAGCGCAGCTCGTCGAGCGAGAACGAGCACCGCGCGGCGATCTCGAGCGTGGCCGCGAGCAGTTCCGGCGGGTAGAGCTGCGCGAGCCGCGCCAGCGGGCGCAGGTGGCGCTCGCCGTTCGGGTACAGGGCGAGTCCCGCCTGTTCCACCGTGGTGCCGAGCCGCGTCGCAGTCAGCACGTCCTGCAGCGCCCGCCGGCCGCGCGCGTGCATGTGCACGTCGCCGGCGGCGACGAGCGGCAGGCCTAGACTGGCCCCGAGCGCCTGCAGCCGCTCGAGGCGACGCCGGTCGCGTCCGGTCGTGAGCAGCTCGACTGCGATCCAGAGGCCGTGTGGGAACAGCCCGGCGAGCCAGCGGGCGGCCGTGGCGTCCGGCACCGTCGCCGGCAGCCAGAGGCAGCAGAGGGAGTCCGCGGACGACGATGCGGTTTCCGCCGGGCCGGTCACGAGGGCGGCGAGGTCGTCGCGCCGCAAGCGGTACTCGCCTTTCGGCGCCGCTCGTCGGCCGCGCGTGACCAGGCGACAGAGCCGGCCGTAGCCCTCGCGGTTGCGTGCGAGCAGCACGCAGCGCAGGCCGTCCTCGAGCCGGATCTCCGTGCCGACGATCAGCCTGAGCCCGTGGTCCTTCGCCGCCACGTATGCACGCACCGCACCCGCGACGGAGCACTCGTCGGTGATCGCGAGCGCCGCGTAACCCAGCTGCGCCGCGCGCTCGACCAGTTCCTCGGCCCGCGAGGCGCCGCGGAGGAACGTGAAATTGGAAAGACAGTGGAGTTCGGCGTACACGGGACGGACGCCGGGGTCACGCGAACCAGCCGTGCACGAACCAGCCCGCGGCGTCCGTTTCGCGCCGGTTGCGGAATACCCAGAGCCGCGCTCCGTCGCGGTCGCGCGCGACGTAGTAGTCGCGCGCCACGTCGCGGCCGTCCCACCAGCCGGACTCGATGCACTCGGGACCTTCCTCGAACGCCAGGCGGCGACCGTCGCAGGGCTCGGGCGCTTCGAGCAGCCAGAGCGGACGGCTGCCCTCCCCCGCGCTGCGCGCGACCTCTCCCACGGGCGCGGCAGAGGTGGGCTCGACTGCGCGCCAGGCGACCTCGGGCCGGTGCTCCGCGACGCAGGCGAGCGCGTGGACGGCCTCGTTGCCGAGCCGTGCACGCAACCGCTCGACGAGCTGCGGCACGTTCTCCCCGGACTCGCGCCGGTCGTGCGCGAAGAGCTCCGGCGCCTCACCGGCCGGCTCGAGCAGCGGCCCGCTCAGCACGCGCACCTGGCGCACCGGCTCGGGCAGCTGCAGCTGCGCGAGTCTCTCGCGCAACAGCCCGGCCATGCGCTGCGGCTGTGCACCGACAGGCTGCACGAAGCGCAGTCGCACGCGAGTGACCGGCGCCTCGCGATGACGCAGCTGCACCTCGAGGGCCTGCACGGTGCGGTCGCGCTCGCGCAGGAACCGCGCGAACTCGACGAGCATCGGCTCGAGCACGACTTCGAGTCGCGCGGCCTGGTCGATCTCGGGCTCGAGCTCGCGTCGCAGTGCGAACTTCTCCTGCGCGGCGAAGGCCGGTCGGGGCTCCGGCAGGCGTCCCGTCGCACGATCGAGCATCGCCAGCAGGTCGGCGCCGAAGCGGCGCGCGAAGCCTGCGCGCGGCAGTCGCAGGCATTCGCCGATCGTGCGCACCCCCATCGTCGCGAGCGTCGCGACGGTGCGCTCGGGCCAGCGTGCACAGGCGAGTGGCAGCGGCGCGAGGCGGGCCGCGAGTTCGTCGCGGCTGCGCACGAGCAGGGCGGTGACATGGACGTTCGTGCGGGCGAACCAGAGCGAGGCCAGCGGCGCCGGAGTGATGGCGAGCCGCATCGTCGCACCGGTTTGCTCTTCGATAGCGTGCTGCAGGAGACGGCAGAGCTGCCGCGCACCGCCGAAGAGGCGCAGGCTGCCCCGCACCTCGAGCAGCACGGCATCGGGCGCCTCGAGGCTCACTCGCGGCGTGAAATACAGACCGCGACGCGCGACGGCTTCGAGCAGCTGCCTCTCGCGGCGCGGGCTGCGGGCAAGCGGGTGCAGCGTCGGCACGAGCGCCAGTGCGGCGTTCACCGACATGCCCGCCTGGACACCGGCAGCACGCACGGCGACTTCCATGGCGCGTATCACCTTGCCGTCGCGCTCGAGGTCCACCACGGCGGCGGGAGGATGACCCGGCAATGCGCGCACCTGGTCGCGCAGTGCATCGAGCATCAGCGTCGGCAGGTGTGCCGCGAGCCAGAGTTCGCGCGGGCGTACACGCGCCGGCACCGGCATCGAAGCCAGCGGGACGGTGAGGGAGGGACGGAGTGCCGGCGCGACCCCGCGCTTCGCGAGCGGGGGCATTTCAGTGCCCCAGGACGACCGTGGCGGGACGGCCTCCGCGGCTCTTGACGATGCGCACCTGCAGGCCGTGCTCGCGATCGCCGAGCAAGGCGAGCCGCAGCACGGCCGGCGACGGCGTGAGACCCGCACGCAACGGGCGGAACAGCACCGCGAGGCTGCGCGACTGTTCCGCGGCGAGCTGCAGCCGGCGCAGTGCCTGCGGCATGCGTGCATGCGCCCAGCCGAGCACGGCACTGCAGGCCTCCGAACGCAGCGCCTGGTCCATGGCCCACTCGGTGGTCCCCGCGCCGTGGACGACCAGCAGTCGCGCGACGTCGACGCCCGCAGCGTCCAGCGCGGGGGCGTACGGCACGCAGGGAGGAGACACCCAGGCGATCCAGCCGCCGCGGGTCGGCGATGCACGGCGCCGCGACTGGCCGACCGTCGGTGGCGGTGGACGGGGGCAGAGCTGCGCCAGCGCCGGCAGCAGCAGGCTCAATTCACCGATACCGCGCTGGTCGGAGAGGATCTCGATGAGTCCCTGCCGCGGCCATCCCTGGCCAGGCAGGCAGCGATCGAGACAGGCATGGCCCGTGGGCAATGTGGTCGCCGGGTCGGGCGCGGCAGCGGATGGCTCGCGCGCACGCCAGACGCGGGCGCGGTGATCGCGCAGCAGTTCTTCGACGGAGGCGGACATGGGGCAGGAAGTGGCTTCCTCAGTGGGCCTGCTGCCGCAAGACCCCGACGACCACGCCCTCGATCGTGAGCGACTGTTCGCGCAGGTCGATGCGCATGGGCTCGAATTCCTCGTTCTCGGGCAGCAGCCAGGCGATGGTGCCGTCCTGGCGATAGCGCTTGACCGTCACCTCGTTCTCGAGCCGGGCGACCACGATCTGGCGGTTGCGGACCTCGGGGGTGCGGTGCACGGCGACCAGGTCGCCGTCGAGGATGCCGGCGTTGCGCATGCTCATGCCGCGCACCTTGAGCAGGTAATGCGCGCGCGGCTGGAACAGGCCCGGGTCGACCTGGTAGCGCGCCTCGACATTTTCTTCGGCGAGGATCGGACGCCCGGCGGCGTACAGGTAGCTCCACGACGGCTCCCCGTGCAGCAACAGCACCACCGGCGCGTCGGACGGGCCCTCGTCCAGATAGTGCATCCGCAGCCCGTCGACGTCCACGTAGTGCGGGGCGAACGGAAAGTCCGGCAGGTCGGCGAAGCGCTCGTTGGGGGTGCGCAGAATGTCCATGGCTCAGCTAAGCAGGGCGGCCCGCAGTGCGGTGATCAGACACACGAAATGGCCGAACTCGGGCGGCGTCGCTCGGCCGCCACAGCGGAGCGTCGGTGGCTGGTAACCAGGCGAGCATCACCACGCCCCAAACCAGTCCCCGCCTGCACGGAGCAAGACCTTTTTCCAGCGGCGCTGGGCACCATTGGCCGAGCGGCCATCGGTGCGTCATTTGGTGCCTCATGGGCACCGCGCCGTTCAATAGGATGGACCGCACCGTCCGGTCAAAATGAGGTGATCATGCCGAATCTGAGCGTCAGCCCTGAGGGATTGATCGATGCGTCCGCCGCGTTGACGGCGCTCTCTGGACACGCCGCAGAAGTACAATCCGAGACCGCAAGTTCGTCCCATGCT
>CAVQQX010000019.1:0-15865 GCA_963714645.1 uncultured Gammaproteobacteria bacterium | reverse complement strand
GCAACATGCCACACCCTGCTTAGTGGCTATCGTCCTGTTCCTGTCAGGGCCAGCATTCGCCCAGGCAACCACCGCCCCCTCGCTTGGCAGCGGCTTGTTGAACAGGGAATGGTGAATCGTGAACAGTGACTGGAACGAATGGGATAGCGGCCTCACCCCCCGCTTTTCAATGCTCGCTGTTCACCATTCATTTCCTCAATACGCCGTCATCGTCGAGCCCCTGCGCGCGGTCACCGATGCGCCGCCTGGCCCGGCAAAGGTCACGGGAATCGATTCCGTCCTGAGCCCGGCGTTGCGCAGCACGACGAAGTGGAGGTGCGGGCCGCTCGAGAAGCCGGTGTTGCCCGAATTGGCGATGTATTCGCCGCGCGCGACCTGTTGGCCGGGGCGCACGCGCACGGTGTCGAGCTGCAGGTGTGCGTAGATGGCGTACGTGCCGTCGTCGTGCAGCACTTCCACGAAATTCGCCTCGCTCATCACGGCCGCCTGCAGCCCGCCGCGATAATGGTTGCGCGCGACGTTGATGACGCTGCCTTCGCGCGCGGCGTGCACGGCGGTGCCGACGGGCATCGCGAAGTCGATGGCATAGCGGCTGGCCGCATCGACGTGCGTGACGGCGTCGGGCGGGGCCTGGGTCACCGCGAAGCCGCGCGCGAGGGCGAACGGCGCACGGTACGGCCGCGGCGGCTGGTGCGTCACGTTGGGTTCACCGATCACGTAGCCGTACTCGTAACGGACTTGCGAGGGTGCGTCGGCGGCCGGGACGTCCAGCAGCACCGACTCGGATTTCGGGGCAACGACCTTGCGCCCCGCCAGCTGGCCCTGGCTCGTCTTCGCCTTCACGGCGAACTCGACGCTGCACTGGCACGGGTTGACGGCGACGAGCGCGACACCGGTGGCCGTCGATCGGGGCAACACGGACATCTGCGGCGACGCCGCGCCCGCCCCGGTCATCGTGACGCTTTCCGGCAGTGGGGCGTCCGCAGGAGGCCGATCGGTATAGACCCACTGACCGCTCGCGTCCTTGTAGCGATAGGCCGCGGCGACCGCGGAGTGGCCTGACAGCGTAGCCGCGGCGCCTGCGACCAGCAGCAGACATGCCAGCCGGCCGCGAGTGCAGGCGGAATTCACGATGCCGATGGACATGCGGGAAGCGTAGCGCGACTCGCGCCTCGCGACAGCCGCCCGAACAAGCGCAAGTTCACGGATTTGGTCCCTCGCCCGCGCGCCGCGCGAGCACTGCCGCCGAACCGGAGAAATGGCGGCTAGGGTCGCAGCCTGAGCGCGCCCAGCAACTCCCGCAGCGACCGCACGGGCGCCGAGCACGTCATGCCGCGGCAGATGTAGGCCACGGTGCCCGACGTCGGAGACGATTTGTCGGCCAGGCCCGACGGCAGGTCGCGGGCACTGCCCGGGATCGCGACGACCATGCGCTTCGGGTCGAACAGCTTGTCGATCTCGCCGGTCCAGGACGCGAGGTCGTCCTCGGCGCCCCGCAGGACGACGATCGCGGGCGGCTCCGTGAACTCGTCCAGGGCCATCAGCAGGCTGCCATGCCCGTGCGGATAACGCTCCATCGCGGCGCGGGCGGCCCGCAGCGTCGCCTCGGCGGCCGCGAGGTAGCGGGGCTCCGCGAGCAGGAAACCCAGCCTCACCAGTGCACGCGCCGCGAGGCCATTGCCGGCAGGGGTCGCGTCGTCCGACCAGGTCTTGGGCCGCACGATCAGCGACTCTGCATCGTCCGCCGTGAAATAGAAGCCACCAGCGGTATCGGCGAACCGTGCAAGCAGCGCCTCGACCAGCTCGATCGTCCAGGCGAGCGCATCGGGATCCCAGCGCGCCTCGAGCAGTTCGAGCAGTCCCCAGGCGAGCGCGGCGTAGTCGTCGAGGTAAGCGGGGAACCGCGACTGCCCGGCGGTGTGCACGGCGAGCAGGCGGCCGTCGCGCCAGCACTGCGCGCGCAGGAACCGGGCGGCCCGCAGCGCCGCGTCCGCCAGGTCGTCGCGTCCGAGCGCCCGGCTCGCACGGGCGAGGCCGCCGATCGCAAGTCCGTTCCACGACGCGAGGATCTTCTCGTCCCGGGCCGGCCACACACGCGCGTTGCGCACGTCGAGCAGCCGCCTGCGCGCCTCGTCGAGCATGCGCTCCGTCGCCGCCTCGTCCTGCGCCAGCTCCGTTGCGATGTCCGCGACGCCCTTGTAGACGTGCAGGTGGTGCCATTTGCCCTCGAAGTTCGGCTCGCGGTCGAGGCCGAAGCGTCGCGCGAAGACCTCGTTCTCGTCCGCCGCGAGCAGCCCGCGCACCTGGTCGGGCGTCCAGACGTAGAACTTCCCCTCGTGGCCCTCCGAGTCGGCATCGAGCGTCGAGTAGAACGCGCCGGCGGGAGCTGCCAGGTCGCGCAGCATCCACTCCGCGGTCTCCGCCGCCACGCGACGGAACAGCGGTTCCCCGGTCGCGACCGCTGCCTGCGCGTAAACCCCGAGCAGCTGACCGTTGTCGTACAGCATCTTCTCGAAGTGCGGGATCATCCAGTACGCATCGACCGAGTAACGGCTGAACCCGCCGCCGAGCTGGTCGTAGAGACCGCCTTCCGCCATGCGTGTCAGCGTGAGCGTGCTCATGTAGAGCGCCTGCAGGTCCGGGTCGTCGGCGGGCGCAGACGCGCGCCACGCCCGCAGCAGCAGTTCCAGGTTTGCGGGGTGCGGGAACTTCGGGGCGTCGCCGAAGCCGCCGAACTGCCCGTCGAACTCGCGCTGCAGTGTCGCGCGCGCGGCGCCGAGCGGCTCGCGCGTGAGCGCGGCATCGCCGTCGCCGGGCGGCGGCTGCAGCTGGCCGAGCACCTCGACGAGCTTGTCGCCGAACTCGCGCAGGTCGTCCTTGCGCGAGGCGTAAAACTCGGCGACCTTCTCGAGCACCGTGCGGAAGGCAGGCATGCCGTAGCGCTGCTCGGGCGGAAAATAAGTGCCCGAGAAGAACGGACGATGCGTGCCGGGCGCCAGGAACACCGTCAGTGGCCAACCGCCGCCCGCCTGGTTCATGACCTGGTGCGCGGTCTGGTAGATCCGGTCGAGGTCCGGGCGCTCCTCGCGGTCGACTTTCACGTTCACGAAGCGCTCGTTCATGAGCCCAGCCGTGACCGGGTCCGCGAACGACTCGTGCGCCATGACGTGACACCAGTGGCACGCCGAATAGCCGATGGAGAGCAGGATCGGCCGGTCGAGCGTGCGGGCGAGTTCGAGCGCCTCCGTGCCCCATGGATACCACTGCACGGGGTTGTCCGCGTGCTGTCGCAGGTAGGGGCTGGTCTCGCGCGCAAGTGCGTTGCGCGGGCCGCTGGAAGTGTTCGCGTGCATGCGTCGGGAACCCTGGGAGGGCGGCGTCGGCTAGAATGCGCAACCTAGCACAAGGCTGCCGTGCGCCGGCGGAATCGAGCATGTCCATCCCGCCTGCGAATCCACTCGAGACCGTTGCGACGCTGCCGGAACTGCGCCTGAAGCCGCGCGAGGACAGGCGGCTCACGGCGGGGCACCTCTGGGTGTTCAGCAACGAAGTCGACACCGCCGCAACTCCGCTCACGGCGTTCCAGCCGGGCGCGCAGTGCCGCGTCGTCGCGAGCGGCGGCCGCTTCCTCGGCTACGCATACGTCAATCCCCACGCGTTGATCTGTGCCCGCATCCTCGGGCGCGACCCGGCCCATCCGCCCGGGCGGTCCCTGGTCACGCACCGGCTGCAGCTGGCGCTCGCACTGCGCGAGCGGCTCTACGAGCGGCCGTACTACCGTCTCGTGTACGGCGAGTCGGACGGCCTGCCCGGTCTCGTACTCGATCGATTCGGCGACGTCGTCGTCGGGCAGACAGGCACTGCGGGCATGGAAGCGCTGAAGGACGCGGTCGTCGCAGCGCTGCAGAAGGTGCTGGCGCCACGCACCGTCATCTGGAAGAACGACTCCGGCGCGCGCGAGCTCGAGGGACTCCCCTCATACGTCGAAACGGCCCTCGGTTCGCCGGTCGACGAAGTCGTCGTCGAGGAGAACGGCGTGCGCTTCGTCGTGCCGATGGGACAGGGCCAGAAGACCGGATGGTTCTACGACCAGGCCGTCAATCGCCGGGCCTCGCTCAAGTACGTCGCGGGTCGGCGCGTGCTCGACGTGTTCTGTTACCTGGGAGCCTGGGGACTCGCGGCCGCGCGCGCGGGTGCGTCCGACGTGCTGTGCGTCGATTCGTCGGCGCCGGCGCTCGAGCTGCTGGGTCGTACCGCCGCCGGCAACGAACTCGGCCAGGTGCGCGTGGAACGGGCCGACGCGTTCGATGCACTTGCAGCCCTGCGGGCGGCCGGGGAGAAGTACGACGTCGTCGTGATCGACCCGCCCGCGTTCGTCAAGCGGCGCAAGGACCTGCCCAAGGGGCAGGCGGCGTATCGCAAACTGAACCAGCTCGCGATGCAGGTGCTCGCCCGCGACGGGATCCTGGTGTCGTGCTCGTGCTCGCACCACCTCGCCCAGGACGACCTGCTGCAGGCCATCCAGCAGTCTGCGCGGCACCTCGACCGGTTCGCGCAGCTGATCGAGGTCGGCGGCCAGGGGCCCGACCACCCGATTCACCCGGCCATTCACGAGACGCGCTACCTCAAGGCGCTCACCGTGCGCGTCGTGCAGGACTGACGGCGGCGGCGCCGGTACACTACGGGGCCGATGCTCGTCTTCTCGCATCCCGACCCGGTCGCTTTTTCGCTCGGCCCGCTGTCCGTGCGCTGGTACGGACTCATGTACCTCGTCGGCTTCGTCGCGGGCTGGTGGCTCGCGCGCCGGCGCGCCGCCCGGCCCGGCTCGACCTGGACCCCGGCAGATGTCGACGACCTCATCTTCTTCTGCGCCATCGGCGTGATCCTCGGCGGCCGCCTCGGCTGGATGCTGTTCTACGGCACCGAACGCCTGCTGGCCGATCCGCTCAGCGTGTTCCGGATCTGGGAAGGCGGGATGTCCTTCCACGGCGGCCTCGTCGGAGTCGCGCTCGCGCTCCTCGTGTTCGCCCACAGGCGCGGACGTGCCGCCGTCGACGTGTTCGACTTCACCATGCCTCTGCCCGCCATCGGGTTCGGCGCAGGCCGCATCGGCAACTTCATCAATGGCGAGCTGTGGGGCAAGCCCACCCGCGTGCCGTGGGCCGTCGTCGTCGACGGCACGCCCCTGCACCCGTCCCAGCTCTACGAGGCGGGGCTCGAAGGCGCAGTGCTGTTCGGCATCCTGTGGTGGTTCACTTCCCGGCCTCGCTATCGATGGGCGCCCACGGGGCTGTTCCTGCTGTGCTACGGCGTCTTCCGCTTCGCGGTCGAGTTCGTGCGCGTGCCCGACGAGAACCGTGGCTACCTGTTCTTCGACTGGATGACGATGGGCCAGATCCTCTCGCTGCCGATGATCGTCGCCGGCGTTGCGCTGCTGGTGTTCGCCTATCGCCAGCGCGCACCTTCGGGCAACCTCGCCGCCGCGCCGGCCTGATTCTCACCATGCAGCAATACCAGCAGCTGTTGCGCCACCTGCTCGAGCACGGGTCGCGCAAGATCGACCGCACGGGGACGGGCACGCACTCGGTGTTCGGCTGGCAGCTGCGGTTCGACCTCGCGGCCGGCTTCCCGCTCGTGACGACCAAGAAGCTGCACCTGAAGTCGATCGTGCACGAGCTGCTCTGGTTCCTGAGCGGCGAGACCAACGTGCGCTACCTGCGCGAGCACGGCGTGTCGATCTGGGACGAATGGGCGGACGAGAACGGTGAACTCGGGCCGGTGTACGGCGCGCAGTGGCGCGCCTGGACGGCCGCGGACGGGCGCCGCATCGACCAGGTGGCGCGAGCCGTCGACCTGCTGCGTCGCGACCCGCACTCGCGCCGCATCATCGTCAACGCCTGGAACGTGGGCGAGCTCGAGCAGATGGCGCTCACGCCGTGCCACGCGATGTTCCAGTTCTACGTCGCCGACGGTCGGCTCTCCTGCCAGCTCTACCAGCGCAGCGCCGACGTGTTCCTCGGCGTGCCGTTCAACATCGCCTCGTATGCGCTGCTCACCCACATGTTCGCGCAGCAGTGCGACCTGCAGCCCGGCGAATTCGTGTGGACCGGCGGCGACACGCACCTCTATGTGAACCACGTGGAGCAGGCGCGCGTGCAGGTCGGGCGCACGCCATATCCTTTGCCGCGACTCGAGATCCGGAGCAGGCCCGCGACGATCTTCGATTACCGCTACGACGACTTCGAGTTCGTCGGCTACCAGGCCCACCCTGCGATCAAGGCTCCCATCGCCATATGAAGAAGACCTCGCCGCCCGACCAGCCCCACCACGCGCACATGCGCCGCGCCAAGGTGACCCGCACCCGGCCGGCCGCCGAACCGTACGTGGTCGTCAAGCGATCCGGAATTCACGGCCGCGGTGTCTATGCCGCACGACGCATCCGCAAGGGGACGCGCATCATCGAGTACCTGGGCGACCGTATCACGCACGACGAGGCCGACGCGCGCTACGACTCGAAGCCGCTCGACGACGGCCACACGTTCCTGTTCGTGGTCGACGACGAGGTCTGCATCGACGCCGGAGTCGGCGGCAACTCCGCGCGTTACATCAACCACAAGTGCGATGCGAACTGCGAGACGATCATCGAGGACCGGCGCGTGTTCATCGAGGCACTCAGGACGATCCAGCCGGGGGAGGAACTCGGATACGACTACCAGCTCACGTGGGAGAGCACCGACGACCCGGCGGAACTCGCGCTCTATGCCTGCCGCTGTGGCGCCGGGAACTGCCGGGGCACGATGCTCGATCGCGTCCCGCTCGACGAGAAGCGGCGGCGCGCGCGAGCCGCGCGCAGGAAGAAGCCGGCGGGCGGCCGTGGCGGTGCGGCCCGCTGAGTCCGACGGCCGGGCCGGTTCGCCCGACCGGCACCGCGAAGTCGCCATGCTCGTCTCGATCGTCGCCGCCACCGCCGAGGACAACGCGATGGGGCGCGCAGGCGGATTGCCGTGGCGCCTGCCGGACGATCTCCGGCGTTTCAAGGCACTCACGCTCGGGAAGCCCGTGGTGATGGGACGCAGGACCTGGGATTCGATCGGGCGCAGGGCGCTGCCCGGGCGTCACAACATAGTGATCACGCGCGAGCCCGGGCAGCTGTCATACGTGGCGCGCGACGTCACGGTCGTGACCTCGCTCGAGGACGCTTTCGCCGCTGGGGGCGACGTACCCGAAACCTGCGTGATCGGTGGCGCCGAGATCTACCGTCTCGCCTTGCCGCGTACCGACGTGGTTCACCTGACGCGGGTGCACGCCCACTTCGAGGCCGACACCTGGTTCCCGCCGCTGGCCGAGGGCGAGTGGGTCGAGGTGGCGCGGCAGGACCATCCCGCCGACGCCCGCCACCCGCATGCGTTCACGTTCGTGGAGCTCAGGAGGAAGTGAATGGTGATTCACATCCCCAATATGCCGAGCGTCCAGGCTGCGTCGAGCTGAGCACGCCGTCGCCGCACGCTCGCGCCACCGGTGCACAACCCCGTGCGCTCGCGGTGCGGCGAGGAACGAATCCATCCGGTCCGTCCGAGCTTCTTGTCGGCGGAGTCCTACGAGTTCCGTCGAATCGGAGACGCCGGCGTAAGACTGTTATGATCGGGTGGACCATCGGCAAGGACGACGCGAAGGGTGATCTCAGATTCCACCGTCCCGACGGCCGGCGGACGCAACACGGGGATTCGCGGCGCCGCGCTGGTGGCGCTGCGCCGCGTGATCGTCCGCTACCCGCCGATCACCATCACGCTTGCTGCGACGAGCGTCGCGGCGCTCGTGCGTGTCTCGCTCGATTCGGCCTGGCCGAACCAGTTCCCGTTCCTGCCGTTCTTCCCGGCGATCTTCGTGAGCGCCATGGTGGGCGGCTGGCGTCACGGCGCGCTCGCGACGGCGCTCTCGACGCTGGTCACGATGCTGCTCTGGTCCCGCGGCATCGATCTCGCCTACCTCACCGGTGTCACGCTGTTCCTGGCGAGCAACACGATCATGATCGCACTCGCGGAGTCGGCCCGCGTCGCCCGCGCTCGCGCCGAATCGGCGGCGGCCGAGTCGCAGGAACGCGAGCGCCGCTTCGCGGTCATGGCGGACAGCGTCCCGCTGCAGATCTGGGTGCACGACGCCGCGGGCCACATCCTGTTCGTGAACCGCGGGTGGGAAGAATTCACCGGCATGAGCCAGGACGAGGCGCGGCGCCAGGGCTGGACTGCGCTGCTCCACGAAGACGATCGCGTCGACTACATGCGCCGCTTCAACGAGTGCCTGAAGCACAAGAAGCCGTTCACGGCGCGCGCACGGTTCCGCCGCGCCGACGGCCAGTGGCGCTGGATCGAGTCACACGGCGTCCCGCGCCTCGGCTCGCGCGAGGAGCTGCTCGCGTTCGCGTGCACCAGCTTCGACGTCACCGAACGCGTCTCGCTGGAACGCGAGCGTGAGGTCCTGATCGAGAGCGAACGTGCCGCGCGCAGCGAAGTCGAGGCCGCCACGCGCGCCAAGGACGAGTTCCTCGCAACGCTGTCGCACGAGTTGCGCACGCCGTTGTCGGTCGTGGTGCTCTGGAGCCGGATCCTCGCGCGCAAGTACGGCGCTGCGAGCGAGGACCTCAAGAAGGGCCTGGCGCTGATCATCGACAACGGCATGGCGCTTTCGCAGCTGATCGGCGACCTGCTCGACATGAGCCGGATCGTGTCCGGTCGCGTCACGCTCGACATGCGGCCGATCGACGCCGCCGAGCTCGTGGCGCAGGCGGTGGCTTCGCATCGTCCGGCTGCGGAGGTCCGTCGCATCAGCCTCACGCTCGACGTGGGCCCGCAACCGAAGATCGTGCTCGGCGACCCGACCCGCCTGCAGCAGGTGCTCTGGAACCTGCTCTCGAACGCGGTCAAGTTCACGCCCGAGGGCGGTCACATCGCCGTGACCGCGCAGCGCCGGGGCGACAACCTCGAGATCGTCGTGCACGACGACGGCGAAGGCATCGAGCCCGAGTTCCTGCAGCACATCTTCAGCCGTTTCAAGCAGGCCGACAGCACGAGTGCCCGACGTCACGGCGGACTCGGCCTGGGGCTCGCCATCGTCAAGCAGCTGGTGGAGCTGCAGGGCGGCGACGTGCGGGCCGACAGTGCCGGTCGCGGCCGCGGCTCGAAGTTCACGGTGACCTTGCCGCTGCACGAATCCGCGTTCGTCATGATCGATTCGGATTCGAGCGGCACCTGGCGGAGGCTGGACCCGGACCGCTCGCTGACCGCGCGGCTCGACGGCTGGCGCGTGCTGGCAGTGGAAGACCAGGTCGACATGCTCGAGTCGCTCCGACGCATGCTCGAGGACCAGGGCGCCCGTGTCACCGCGGTGGGGTCGGGCCTCGAGGCCTACGACCTGCTGCGGTCGCGCGCGCAGGATTTTGACGCAGTCGTGAGCGATATCGGCATGCCGCAGATGGATGGCTACGAGCTGATCCGCCGGATCCGCGGCGAGCTGGCGCTCAGCCCGGCCCGGCTCCCGGCAATCGCCCTGACCGCGTACGTCCGGGACGAAGACCGCGCGCGAGCATTGCAATCGGGCTTCCAGGCGCACCTCGCCAAGCCCTACCAGGTGGGCCAGCTCGTCGCGCTGCTGAACCAGATCCAGTCCGCGCAGCGCACCGACGCACGGGAGTCCGCTGCGGCACGCGAGTCCGCCGGGACGACCGCCGCGCTGTGACGCCCGGAGTCCGCGCGCTGTCCAAAGCCGGCGAACGTCAGCTCGCCGCTCGTCGCGTGCAGCATGCGCGGCCTCTTCATCGAAGCTCGGCGCAGAGCGCGTCGACGCAGCGCCAGGCGTCGCCGTAGCGATTGTCGAAGGGCACGGGAGTGGCACGGATCACGTCGGGCTCACGCCAGTCCGGCAAAATCCCGCGGCGCCGGAGCCCGTCGAACGCGGCATCGGCGACGTAGGCCCGCTCGGTCACCAGGGCGTGCCCGCGCACTGCCGTTGCGGCATCGACGCTTCCGGCGGACAAGCCCCGGTACACGCGGTGGGCGGCGAGGGCCGCGCGCGTGATGACCCGGTCGGATGCGGCGGCGTCCGTGCCCGGCACGTCACCCAGCGCGACCGGTTCGACCGCGACCAGGACGGCAAGGCAGCCTGCGACCGGTGTCAACCCGGCGAGCAGGTTGCCGTTCAACGTTGCATGGCCGACGCATTCGGTGTGGGTGCCCTGGCAGTGGGGCGCGCGGGCAGCGTGGCGGACGGCGCGAGCTGCAACTGCCACGCGCGATGCTCATCGATTTACTGCCGCCGGTCGCACGGTGCCAGGGAACGCAGGGGAACCAGTTTGAGGTAGCCATCATGAACAGGATCACGTGCACCACACGCCTCTTCGCTGCCGTCCTGTCGCTCTCCATAGGCGCCGCCGCCGCCGCGTCGCAGGCCGACGCGACCGCGGCGGAGGCTGCCCCGGTCAACGCCGTGTGGCTGCAGCACGAGAGCACCTTCACCTACATGGGACGGACGACGTACTACTCGTGCGACGGCCTCCGCGCGAAAGTGCGCTATCTGATGAAGCAGGTCGGCGCACGGCCCGACGACCTCAAGGTCCGGGTCTCCTGCGGAGAGTCGCGGTACAGCGGCCTCGATCCGATGCCGACCGTGCGCATCAAGGCATCGCTGCCCGCGATCGCGACGCCGGAGCTGCTCGAGAAGCTCAGGACCGATCCGAGGCGCGAGCTCGTGACGCGCGTGCAGGGCAAGGGCGGGCAGGTCGACCATGCGACGGCGCAATTCCCCGCGCAGTGGCGCATGGTCGAACTCGACGGACGCCGCGGTCGCCCGATCGAGGAAGGCGACTGCGAGTTGCTCGAGTACATGGTCCGCGACGTCTTCGTGCCGATGGGCATCAAGGAGGCCGAAGGCTCCAGGCTCGGGTGCGTGCCCCACCAGACGCCACTCGGGTCGGTCGAGGTCAAGCTCGAGACGCTCCAGAAGGCCGTCGAACCGGACGCGCCCGCGCGGACCTGAACCACCACTCCCCTGCGGGAAGTCGCGCGCAGCGCGGGTGAGGGAGCTAGTCCTCGAGGGGCACGCCGCCGGTCAGGTTGCGCACCTGCACCGGCACGGCGTGTTCTTGGTCGAGGCGCTGTCCCGTCAGCGTGCCGCCCCAGACACAGCCCGTGTCGAGCCCGAGCACCCGACCTTCGGCGACATACCCGAGCGCCGACCAGTGGCCGAACACCAGCCGCTCGTCCCGCGACTCGCGCCAGGGGATGCGGAACCACGGGAGCGCGCCCCGCGGCGCCGTCTCGGGAGGCCCCTTGAATCCCAGCACCATGTGGCCGTCGCGCTCGTCGCAGACGCGCAGCCGCGTGAACGCGTTGATCGTGAAGCGCAGCCGGTCCCAGCCCTCGAGCTCGGCGCGCCAGAGCACGGGCTCGTCGCCGTACATGTGCTCGAACAGCGCGCCGACGCGGGGACCGCGCAGGCATGCCTCGACTTCGCCTGCACATCGGCGCGCGGTCGCGAGGTCCCACTGCGGCGGAATTCCGGCGTGCAACAACGTCGCTCCGAGCCGTGAATCGTGGTGCAGCAGCGGCCGTGACTGCAGCCAGTCGAGCAGCGCTTCCCGGTCGGCCGCCTCCATGACCGGGCGCAGGCTCGAGTCGGACGGCTTCCAGGCGGCGCCTCCCCGGGCGATTGCGAGCAGGTGCAGGTCGTGGTTGCCGAGGACGACGACGGCGGCGTCGCCCAGCGCGCGGACCTTGCGCAGCACGTCGAGCGAACGCGGACCGCGATTGACGAGGTCACCGACGAACCAGAGCCGGTCGACCTCGGGGTCGAACCGCAACCGCTCGAGCAGCGCATCGAGTTCGTCGGCGCATCCCTGGACGTCGCCGACTGCGTAGATCGCCACGTCGCAATTCGTCCGTCAGTGCAGGACGCCCGGCATCGCGAGCCGGAACGGCGCGATGGGCGCGTCGAACTGTTCGCCGTCGTCCGCCAGCATGCGATAGCGTCCCTGCATCGCGCCGACCGGGGTCTCGAGGATCGCTCCGCTCGAATAGCGGAATCCCTGCCCGGGTTGCAGGTGCGGCTGCTCGCCCACGACACCTTCGCCGACGACCTCCTGCACCTTGCCGTTCGCGTCGGTGATCAGCCAGTGGCGCGTCAACAGCCGCGCCGGCTTGGAACCCTCGTTGCGGATCGTGATCGTGTACGAGAAGACGAACCGCCCTTCGCCGGGGTTCGACTGGTCCTCGACGTAGTTCGTCGCGACGTCGACGCGGATCCGGTTGCCGGCGGCTGCCGTCATTTCCTGTTCCAGCGGACGGCGAGCACGTCGCAGGGCGCGGCGTGCAGCACGGTGTCTTCCGTCTGGTTGAACAGGATCGACACGCCATGACGTTCGCGGCTGCCGAGCACGATCAGATCCGCCCCCGTTTCCTGGGCGACCCGCACGACTTCGCTCTTGATGTTGCCGGCGCGCACGATGCGCTGCGCCTGCTCCAGTCCAGTACGGGCGGCGAGCTCGGCGATGCGCCGGGTGGCGCGCTCGACCAGTTCCCCCTCGATCTGCACCGCGGGCAACAGGGCCTCGCCCATCGGCTCGACCGGCACGTACTCGACCACGTGCAGCAGTGTCACGGTGGATCCGCACCGGGCGGACATGTCGCGGGCGCGTTCGGCGATCTGTTCGCTGAATTCGGTCAGGTCCAGACAAGCCAGGATCTTCTTGTATTCGCGCATGGTCGTTCTCCCGTCGGCCGCGATACCCCGCACCCGGGCACGGGAACGGGACGGCCGCTCCCGTCGAGAGATTATAGGCATGGCCGATGCGGCCACAATGCGGGATGTTCAGGCGCGCGTGCCGGAACGGGCGCCGGCGACGGCCTGGCGCGCCAGCGCGCCGAATTGTGCCGGGGCAAGGGTCTCGGCCCTCGCGCCGGGATCGACGCCGGCGGCCTCGATCTGCGCCGGGTCGAGCAGGCCGTGCAATGCGTTGCGGAGAGTCTTGCGGCGTTTGCCGAACGCCGCGGCCACGACGCGGGCGAACACATGCGGGTCTACGACGTCGAACGGCGGCTGCGCATGCGGACGCAGGCGAAAGAACGTGGACACCACCTGCGGTGCCGGCTGAAATGCGCCCGTGCCGATGTCGAACAGCGGCTCTACCGCCACGTGCGGCGCGAGCATGACCGTCAGTCGCCCGTAGTCACCCGAGTCGGGCACCGCGGCCATGCGCGCCACCACTTCCCGCTGCAGCATGAAGTGCAGGTCGGCGATCGCGTCGAGCTGGCTCACGAAGTGGAACAGCAGCGGCGTCGAGACGTTGTACGGCAGGTTGCCGACGAGGCGCAACCGCGGTCCCGCGCCCGGCAGGGCGCGGAAGTCGAAGGACGTCGCGTCCGCGAGGTGCACGCGCAGCTCGCCGCGACCGGCGCACCGCGCCTGCAGGGCCGGCACGACGTCGGGATCGATCTCGACGACGTCGAGTGCGCCCGCGCGCTCGAGCAGCGGCAGCGTGATGGCACCGCGGCCCGGGCCGATCTCGACCAGGCGCTCGCCCGGCCGCGGATCGATCGCGCGCACGATCCGGCCGATCGTCCCCGGGTCGTGCAGGAAATGCTGCCCGTAGCGCTTCTTGGCGAAGCGCCGCGTCACCAGTGCGAGGCCCGGCCGCGCGTGCGCCGGCTCAACTCGAGCGCGAGCTCGAACGCGGTCCGCAGGCTGCCCGTGTCGGCCTTGCGGGTTCCCGCGAGGTCGAGCGCCGTGCCGTGGTCGACCGAAGTACGCACGATCGGCAGGCCGAGCGTGACGTTGACCGCGCGGCCGAAGCTGGCGTGCTTGAGCACCGGCAGCCCCTGGTCGTGATACATGGCGACGACGGCGTCACAGCCACGCAGCCGGTCGGGCAGGAAGGCCGTGTCCGCCGGGACGGGCCCGGCGACGTCGAGGCCCTCTTCGCGCAGCGAGGCGATGACCGGCTCGATCACTTCGATTTCCTCGCGGCCGAGGTGACCGCGCTCGCCCGCATGCGGGTTCAACCCCAGCACGAGCAGGCGCGGGCGCCGGATGCCGAAGAGCTCCTGCAGGTCGTGGTGCGTGATGCGCAGCACCGCGGCGAGCCGCGTGGGCGTGACCGCGGCGCTCACCTTGCGCAGGGGCAAGTGGGTCGTCACCAGCGCGACGCGCATGCCGCCGCCGGCGAGCAGCATGACCGGCAGCGCGGCCGCGGTCTGTCGGGCGAGGTACTCCGTGTGCCCGGTGAAAGGGATGCCCGCCTCGTTGATGACGGATTTCTGCACCGGCGCCGTCACGATCGCGTGAAACGCACCCGCGGCGCAGCCGCCGATGGCCGCGTCGAGCGTCTCGATCACGTAGCGCGCGTTGGCCGGATCCAGCGTGCCGGGCCGGCACGGCGCCCCGAGCGGCACGTGCAGCAGCTCGAGCCCCGGCGCCGGGACGGCGGTCGCGTCGAAGAGCGGTATCCGCGGCTTGCGCGCGCGCTTGCGCCGCGAACGGCCGAACAGCGACACGTCGCCGACGAGCACGACGCGGCAGTCGACGGGTGGGTTCTCGAGCAGGGTGGCGCAGATGTCCGGCCCGATACCGGCCGGCTCGCCGGAGGTGACCGCGATGGTGCGCAGCGCCGGCGCTCGGCTCGGCTTCGACCCGGCGCTCACATGCGGTATTCGACGAAGGCCTCGTCGCGCAGGCGACGCAGCCAGATCTCCGTTTCCTCGTCGGCGCGGGCTTCGCGCAGCTGTGCGACGCAGCGGTTGCGCGTCATGTCCTCGCTGGCGTCGTATGTGCGGCGGCCGAGCAGCTGCACGATGTGCCAGCCGTACTGCGAACGGAACGGCTGGCTGATCTCGTTCTCGGCCAACGCGTCGAGCTGGCCCTCGAACTCAGGCACGTAGGTTCCCGCACCGGCCCAGCCGAGGTCGCCGCCCGTGGCGGCCGAGCCGGGATCCTCGGAAGTGACGGAGGCGATCGCCTCGAAACTCTCGCCCTTCAACACGCGGTTGCGGATCGCGGTGAGCTTCTGGCGCACGGTCTCGTCGTCCGTGACCTCGTTCGGCTTCAACAGGATGTGCCGCGCATGCACCTGCGAGACGAGCGCCGGCGCCGCGCCGCCCCGGACCTCGAGCACCTTGAAGATGTGCAACCCGCTGGGCGTACGGATCGGCTCCGTCACCTCGCCGGCCTTCAGTGTGGGGATGACCTCGGCGACGAACGACGGCAACTGGCTCGACTTGCGCCAGCCGAGCGCGCCGCCCTCGAGCGCGGTGCCGGAATCGGAGTAGGTGATCGCGAGCTGCGCGAAGTCCTCGTTGTTCTTCGCGCGATCGTAGACGGCCTGGGCGCGCGAGCTGCGCTCGGCGATCTGCTGCTCGCTGGCCGTGCTCGGGACGGCGACCAGGATGTGCGCGAGGTTGAACTCGTCGTCGACGCCGGGGGAGGCCTTGCGCTTGGTGATGCACTGATCGACTTCGCGCGGCGAGACGTACACGCGCGCGAGCACGTCGCGCTGGCGCAGCATCTGCATCGTCATCTCCCGCCGCACCTCGTCGCGGTAGTCACGGTAGTCGAGGCCCTGCTGCTCGAGCGCTGAGGGCAGGTCGCTGAACTTCATGTTGTTGCGCTGCGCGACGTCGGTGAGCGCCTGGTTCACGGCCTCGTCCGGCACCTTGATGCCGAGCCGCTCCGCGCGCTGCATCTGCAGTTCCTGCAGCACGAGGCGCTCGAGCACCTGCTGCCGCAACACGTTGCGCGGCGGCACCTGCTGGCCCTGCTGCTGGATGCGGTCGCTGATGGTCTGCAGCTGCTGCTCGACGTCGCTGCGCAGCAGGCGATCAGC
>CAVQQX010000018.1:0-20014 GCA_963714645.1 uncultured Gammaproteobacteria bacterium | reverse complement strand
GCTCGCGCTCGCGGACGATCGCGACGGCCGTGAAGATCACCATGGTCATGTTGAGGATCACGCCGATCAGCGCGGGGACGACCTGCACGGCCGTGCGGCGCTCGGGGTTGTACTCCGTCAGCACCTCGAACACCGGCGTCGCACGGCCGCTGGACGCCGCCGTGGCGCCGTGGCGCGAGGGCAGCGGTGCCGCGGCAAGCCCGCGCGCGACGCCGTCGATCATCGGTTCCGAGCCGTCCACGAGGATCTGCACCACGGCGCGGTCGCGCCCGCCGTCGACGGTCCCCCCCGCCCCACGATCGAGGCGACGGCGCTCGAAATCGCGCGGGATCACGACGCCGATGCTGACCTCGCCGACTGCGAGCCGGTGCCGCAATCCGGCGACGTCGCCGCTCGGCGGCGCGAAGCCGACCACCCCGCTCGCCTGCAGGTCGGCCACGAGGGCGCGCGAATGACTCGTGTGGGCCTGGTCGACGACCGCCGCACGGATGTCGCGCACGTCGAAGTTGATCGCGTAACCGAACAGCAGGATCTCCAGCAGCGGGATGCCGAAGATCATGCCGAAGGTCAGCCGGTCGCGCGCGAGCTGGCGCACCTCCTTGGCCATGATGGCGAGCACGCGTTGCGGAGCGGCCATGTCGTGGTCCTCTGCTGCCTGCCTCGCGGCGGGCGCTCAGCGGCCGCCGTCCGCGTCGGCACCGCCGTGCGTCGTGCGACGGAACCCGGTGGCGGCGACGAAGACGTCCTCGAGGCTCGCACCGAGACGGACCGCATGCGCCGCGACACCCGCGGCCGCGAGCGCTTCGCCGCAGCGTCGTTCCGGCTCCGGTGTGTCGGGTCGCAGCAGCACGTGCAGTCGCGTACCGAGCTGCGCCACGCTGCGCACGGCGTCGTCCTGCAGCATCACGCGGCGCGCGGCGACCGTGTCGGCGGCCTCGATCTCCACGACGGCGGCGGCGATGTCGCGCATCAGCTGCTTCGGCACGCCCTGCGCGACGAGGCGTCCGTCCGCGAGGATCGCGAGCTGGTGGCAGCGCTCGGCTTCGTCCATGTAGTGAGTCGACACCAGGATCGTCACGCCGCGATCGACCAGTGCGAACAGGCTTTCCCAGAAATCCCGCCGGCTCTGCGGATCGACCGCGCTCGTGGGCTCGTCGAGCAGCAGCAGCTGGGGCTCGTGCAGCGTCGCGGCCGCGAGCGCGAGCCGCTGGCGCTGGCCGCCGCTCATCGTGCCCGCGCGCTGCGCGAGCACGCGCGCGAGGTCGAACTCGGCCACGACGTCGTCGATGCGGCGACGGCGCCGCGCGGCGTCGAGGTCGAACACCTGCGCCATGAATCCGAGGTTCTCGGCCACGGTGAGGTCGTCCCAGAGGGAGAACTTCTGCGTCATGTAACCGAGCCGCGGGCGCAGCAGCTCGGCATCGCGCGGCACCTCGTGGCCGAGCACGGTCACGCGGCCGGCGCTCGGCGCGAGCAGGCCGCAGAGCATGCGGATCGTCGTCGACTTCCCCGACCCGTTGGGGCCGAGGAAACCGTAGATCCGGGCGCGCGGGATATCGAGGTCGACGCCGTCAACGGCCGTCTTGCGCCCGAAGCGGCGCGTCAGGCCGCGGGCGACGATGGCCGGCTCGTCACCCGACGTCGCATCGGAGACCGCGCCGGTCGTCGGCACGACGGGGATGTGGCTGGCGGACACGTCCCGCACCGCTCAGCGGTCGCCGTCGGGCAGCAGCACCTGCACCGGCATGCCCGTCGGCAGGCGGGACGCGGCGGAGCCGTCGAGCGTGATCTCCGCGAGGTACATGAGGCGCGAGCGATCCTTCTGCGTCAGTGCGTAATACGGGGTGAACGCGGCCTCGGCCGCGACGTACCGCACGGTGCCGGGGTAAGCCTGCGACTCGCCGTCGACGCGGGCTTCGACCCGCCTGCCGGCGAGGAACCGCGAGCGCAGCGGCTCGGGCACGTACACGCGCGCGTAGGGAGCGCCGTCCGCGAGCAGGACGGCCACCGCCCGACCCGTCGCGGGTCGCTCGCCGAGTTCGTACGGCAGGGCCTCGACCAGGCCGCTGCGCGGTGCGGTGACCGAGTAGCGGCCGGCGATTGTTTCGATCTCCGTGAGGGCCGCCTGCGCGCGCGCGACTGCGGCACGGGCCTCGGCGACCTGCTCGGCGCGCGAGCCCTGCTGCAGCAGGTTGAGTCGCGCACGCGCCTCGTCGCGTGCGGCACGCGATCCGTCGCGGCGTGCGCGGGCCTGGTCGAGCGCCGATTCGCTCAACAGCTTGCGCGCCACGAGTGCCCGCACGCGCTCGAACTCGCTCTCGTCGGTGCGCAGCGCGCTCTCGGCGCCGGCGAGCGCGGCGCGGGACTCGTCGATCTCGCGGGGCCGGGCGCCGGCCACGAGATCCGCGAGCCGCCGTTCTGCCGCGACCTTCGCCCAGCGGGCCTGTGCGATGCGCGGTTCGGCCGTGCCTGCCTCCTGGCGGACGAGCAACGCCCCCGCAGCGACCCGATCGCCTTCCCGCACGGGCACCTCGACGATCCGCTCGTCGGACTCGGCAATCAGCTCGAGCCGGTCGCGTTCGACGGTGCCGAGCACCTGCAGTGACGGCTCGCGCGAACACGCAGCCAGCGTCAGCGCGAGCACCAGCAGCGATGCATGGGCGGGGCGGACGGTGGACGAAGCGCTCATGGCAGGGACTCCGCGGCGCGTGCGAAAACGCCTTCGCGGAACAGGCGTGCCGTGTGCGCGGCGAGCCGCTCGAGGTTCTCGCCGTCGAGCGAGATGCCCAGCACGCGGCCCGTCAGCGGCAGCGAGACGAAGGGAAAGACGCAGAGGCCGATCGCCGAGATGGCGGCGAGCCGCGGGTCCAGGTCGCCGCGCAGGCGCCCGGAGTCGCGCTCGCGCCGGATGGCGTCGACGAACAGCGGGGCCAGGCGACCGGCGAATTGCGCGATGAACTCCTCGCGCGGCTGCCCGCCCGTGTCCAGGACCTCGTGCGCGATCAACGCGGGCAGCCACGGGTTTGCGGCGAGCAGCCGCATGTAGGTGACCATCAATCCTTCCACGTCCAGCCGCTCGTTGCCCTCGGCCTTCGCGGCCATGGCCCCCAGATGCGCCACGACCGGCTCGATCGCTTCCGCGATCATCGCGCGGTACAGCCCGACCTTGTCGCCGAAGTAGTAGTGGACCATTGCCGCCGTGGTATCCGCCGCGTTCGCGATCTGCCTGAGGCTGACCGCCGCGAAACCGTGGTGCGGGAACAGCTCGCGCGCCCGGCCGAGCAGGGCGGCGCGCACTTCGGGATCGCCGGCTGGAGGCCGACCGGGCCCGCGCCGTCGCACCCGGTGCCCTGCGCCCGCGTTTCGGCGGCCCGTACACATGCCATAAAATTAATTAGTATTTTAATTAATTACAAGAAATCAAATTACGAGTAAAGCGAAGGCCTCGTGCTGAACCCTCCCGGTGCGACTGCAGAAACGGCGAACGGCGCCTTCGTGCCCCCTCCGTCGAAGTCACTGGTCAGCAGCCATTTCCCCGGGCTTCCAGCCATTTCACGGCATCACTCCAGCAGGTCGGCCACCGTCACGCTGGCGAGCTCCTCGATCGGGCGCGGGGTGCCCACGGCGAACCCCTGGGCGTAATCGACCCCGATCTCGCGCAGCTTGGCGAGCACCGCCTCGCTCTCGACCGCCTTCGCGATCACGCGCTTGCCCATCACGTGACCGATGTCCTTGATCGAGCGCACCATCGCGTAGTCGACGCGGTCCTGCGAGATGTTGCCGACGTACATGCCGTCGATCTTGAGGTAGTCGGCGCCGAGCGCCTTGACGTAGGCGAACGACGAGACGCCGCTGCCGAAATCGTCGAGCGCGAAGGTGCAGCCGAGCCGGCGCAGCGCGCTGATCAGCTGGTTCGCCTTGCCGAGGTTGCCGATCGCGATCGACTCCGCCGCCTCGAAGCCGATGCAGCGGGGTTCGACCCCGGTCGCGGCGAGCTGCTGGCGCACGTACTCGCCCGTGTCGGCGTCGGTCACGCTGTCGCGCGAGAGGTTGATGAAGATCCGTGCGATGCGGTCGAACGCCGCGCGGTTGCGACGCGCCCACTCGAGCGTGGCCGCGATCACCCAGCGGTCGTAGCGCACCGAGAGGTTGTAGCGTTCCACCGCGGGCAGGAATGCATTCGGCGGCACCGAGCGCCCGGTCTCGTCGCGCATGCGCAGGAACACCTCGTAGTGCGGCAGACGCGGCTGGCCGTCGCCGCCCGGCGTGAGCGGCTGGATCAGCTGCGCCTCGAGGAACAATCGGTTCTCCACGAGCGCACGCTTGGCCCGGGTCGCCCAGCTCATCTCGCTGTTGCGCTCCTGGAGCTGCTTCGAGTTCTCCTCGTACACCGAAATGCGGTTGCGGCCCCCGTCCTTCGACTGGTAGCAGGCCGAGTCGGCGGCATTCAGCACCTGTTCGACGCGCTTGAAGCGCGCGTCGACGTCGACGAGGCCGACGCTGGCGCCGACGTCGAACCGGTGCGTGCCCCAGACGAACTCGAAGGCGTTGAGGGCCTTGAGCAGATTGGTCGCGACCTGCAGCGCGTCGCTGCGGAAGCAGTTGTGCAGCAGCACCGCGAACTCGTCGCCGCCCAGGCGCGCGACCACGTCGGCCGAACGGACCCGCCCCTGCAGCACCTCTCCCAGCTGGCGCAGCAGCTCGTCGCCTGCGACGTGCCCGCAGGTGTCGTTGACGACCTTGAAGCGGTCGAGGTCCATGAACAGCACCGCGTGCTCGGCGCCGGTCGCCTGCGACATCTCGAGCGCGCGCCGCAGGCGCATCTCGAACTCGCGCCGGTTGGTGAGTCCCGTGAGCGCGTCGTGGCTCGCGTCGTAGGAGAGCTGCTGCGAGAGCTCGTGCGCGGCCGTGATGTCGGTGAGCGTGCCTTCGTAGAAGATCAAGTGGCCGTCCGCGTCGAGCACCGCGCGCGAGTTCTCGAGCACGACGATCCGGCTGCCGTCGCGTCGCTTGAGGACCAGCTCGGCATTGCGGACCTCGCCGCCCTCGTCCATCGCACGGACCCAGTTCTCGCGGTGATCCGGGTCCATGTAGACGTCCCGGGCGATGTCCAGTTCGAGCAGCTCGTCCTCGGACTCGTAGCCCAGCAGCCTGACCAGGGCGGGGTTCGCCGCCATGAACTTGCCGTCCGGCGTGGTCTGGAAGACCCCGGCGGTGACGTTCTGGAACAGTTCCCGGTAGCGCTGCTCGGAGGCCTTCAGTGCGAGCAGCGTGTGCGTGCGCTCGGTCGCGTAGCGCAGGACGCGTTCGACCATCTGCGACGTGAGCTGCTCGCGGATCAGGAAGTCGAGCGCGCCGCGCGCGACCGCGTCGGGCCCCATTTCCTCCTGCTCCTCGCAGACGAGCACGATGATCGGGATCTGCGTGGCCTTAGGCTGCGCCCGCAGGAACGTCGTCAGGCCCGCGCTGTCCGGCAGGTTGAGGTCGAGCAGCACCGCGTCGACGCGCCCATGCTTGAGTCGGGCCAACCCTTCCGCGAGCGTGGAGAGCACTTCGAGCCGATAGGGCTCGCCCCGGATCGCGGCCAGGGCGGCTGCCACCCGGGCCTTGTCGGTCGGCTGGGCGCTGACGAGGAGTACGTTGGCGGAAGCCATGGCGGCCCGAGTATACGGCCGCGGCCGCGCCGAATTATGTGACGTCGGTTCGGTACACGGGCGGCGCCGGGCGCTTCGAGGCACGTCGCGCAACGCCGCCGGAGCACCCGCGCGGTCGCTCCCCGTCACGGCAGAACGAGCGGAGTGCGCCTTGTTGCGTCCCTCGGAAATTACCTAGCCGATCCGCCGGGTCCCCGTACTGTCCTCCGGCAGGAGCGTCATTAGCATTCGCCTGCGCCACCGCGCCACCGCGCCGCCGCCCGGCCGTTGGCAATCGTTCCCATTCTTCGCCCGAGGCACTCGATGAATACGACGGCCACGCACTACAACGACAAGGTGGTCCGGCAGTTCGCAATCATGACCGTGATCTGGGGCATCGTCGGGATGCTGGTCGGGGTGCTGATCGCCGCGCAGCTACTGTGGCCCGACCTGCTGCCCGCAACGTCGTTCCTGTCGTACGGCCGGCTGCGGCCGCTGCACACGAATGCGGTGATCTTCGCGTTCGGCGGCAGCGCCCTGTTCGCGACGTCCTATTACGTCGTGCAGCGGACCTGCCACGCGCGCCTGTTCGGCGACCGCCTCGCGGCATTCACGTTCTGGGGATGGCAGCTGGTGATCGTGCTGGCCGCCGTGACGCTGCCGCTCGGACTGACCTCGGGCAAGGAGTACGCGGAACTCGAGTGGCCGATCGACCTGCTGATCGCGGTCGTCTGGGTAGCCTACGCGGTGGTGTTCTTCGGCACGATCGCGCTGCGCAAGGTCAAGCACATCTACGTCGCCAACTGGTTTTTCGCAGCGTACATCATCACGGTCGCCGTGCTGCACATCACCAACAGCCTCGCGGTGCCGGTGACGGCGACGAAGTCGTACAGCCTCTACGCCGGGGTGGTCGACGCGATGGTGCAGTGGTGGTACGGCCACAATGCGGTCGGCTTCTTCCTGACCGCCGCGTTCCTCGGCATGATGTATTACTTCGTGCCGAAGCAGGCCGGCCGGCCGGTCTACTCGTACCGGCTCTCGGTCGTGCATTTCTGGGCGCTGATCTCCACGTACATGTGGGCGGGCCCGCACCACCTGCACTACACCACGCTGCCGGACTGGGCGCAGTCGCTCGGCATGGTGTTCTCGCTGATCCTGCTCGCGCCGTCGTGGGGCGGCATGATCAACGGCATCATGACGCTCTCGGGCGCGTGGCATAAGCTGCGCACCGACCCCATCCTCAAGTTCATGATCGTCTCGCTGTCGTTCTACGGCATGTCGACCTTCGAGGGACCGATGATGTCGATCAAGACCGTGAACGCCCTGTCGCACTACACCGACTGGACCATCGGCCACGTGCATTCGGGTGCGCTCGGCTGGGTCGCGATGATCTCGATCGGCACGATGTACGCGCTGATCCCGCGGCTCTACGGCCGCGAGTTCATGTATTCGACGCGGCTGATCGACGTGCACTTCTGGATCACGACGATCGGCGTGGTGCTCTACATCACCTCGATGTGGATCGCGGGCGTGATGCAGGGCCTGATGTGGCGGGCGACCAACGCCGACGGCACCCTGACCTACGCGTTCATCGAATCGCTCGGGGCCACCTACCCCTATTACGCCGTGCGCCTCGCGGGTGGGACGCTGGTGCTGACCGGCATGTTCCTCATGGCGTGGAACGTCTGGAAGACCGTCGCGTCGCGCACGGCCGCGACCGGCGTGCCCGTCGCCCAGCCCGCCTGACAGGACCTCGCATGAACCACGAAGCCGTAGAGAAGAAAGTCGGCCTGCTCGGTGTGCTGATCGCGATCGTGATCAGTGTGGGCGGCCTGGTCGAGATCGTGCCCCTGTACTTCCAGCAGGCCGTCACGCAGCCCGCCCCGGGCATCGTGCCGTACGAGGCGCTGCGCCTCGCCGGCCGCGACGTGTACCTGCGCGAAGGCTGCTACAACTGCCACTCGCAGATGATCCGGCCGTTCCGATCGGAGACCGAGCGGTACGGCAGGTACTCGCTGCCGGGCGAGTCCGTATACGACCATCCGTTCCAGTTCGGCTCGAAGCGCACCGGGCCCGACCTCGCACGCGTCGGCGCGCGCTACTCCGACGACTGGCACCGGATGCATCTGCTGAACCCGCGCGACCTCGTCCCCGAGTCGAACATGCCCCGCTACCCGTGGCTCGCCGACGCCGCGGTCGACGGCACGCTCACGGCGCGGAAGATGCGCGCCCTGCGTGCGATCGGCGTGCCGTACTCGGATGCCCAGATCGCCGCCGCGCCCGCAGCCGTCGCCGACCGCACGGAACTCGACGCGCTCGTCGCGTACCTGCAGGGCCTCGGCGTGGCGGCCGCGGCGGCCGGGAACTGAGCATGGACATCGGCACTTTCCGCGGCATCGTCACGCTCCTGCTGCTGGTCGCGTTCGTCGCGCTGGTGGCCTGGGCCTGGAGCAAGCGCCGCAAGGCTGCATTCGACGAGCTCGCGCGCATGCCGCTCGAGGACGACGCGCCCGTCGAAGATCGAGGGAGCAAGACCCCATGAGTACCGGTTGGAGCCTGTTCGTCGTCCTCGTGACGCTCGTCAACATCCTCGCCTGCCTCTGGCTGCTGCGCTGGACCGCAAAGCCGCGCACCCCGACCGAGCAGATCGGCGGCGGTGCCGAAACGGGACACGTCTGGGACGGCGACCTGCGCGAATACAACAACCCGCTGCCGAAGTGGTGGCTGTGGGTGTTCTACCTGACGGTCGTGTTCGGCCTGCTCTATCTAGCGCTCTATCCGGGGCTCGGCAACTTCGGCGGCATCAGGGGCTGGACGCAGGTTCGACAGTACGAACAGGAGAAGGCGAAGGTGGAGGCACGCGCGGCACAGCTGCTCGGCCCGCTCGCTGCGCTGCCGGTCGCCGAGCTCGCGGGCAACGAGCAGGCCATGGCCACCGCCCGCAATCTCTACCAGCAGAACTGCGCGCAGTGCCACGGGTCGGACGGCGGCGGCGCACGCGGTTTCCCCAACCTCGCGAACGGCGACTGGCAGTGGGGCGGCGACGCGGACACGGTGATCGCGACGATCGCGCAGGGTCGCACGGCTGCGATGCCGCCGTGGGGCGCCGTGCTCGGCGACCAGGGCACGGACGAAGTCGTGGCCTACGTCCAGCGACTCGCCGGCGGCGCGCCCGACGCGACGCTCGCGGGCGCGGGCGAGCCCCGTTTCCAGCAGCTCTGCGGGGCCTGTCACGGCCCGGACGGCAAGGGCAATCCGATTCTCGGCGCACCGAACCTCACGGACGACGTCTGGCTGTACGGCGGGGACGCGCCCGCGTTGCGCCAGTCGATCGCCGCCGGCCGCAACGGCCAGATGCCCGCGTGGCAGGACAGGCTCGGGGACCAGCGCGTGAAGCTCCTCGCCGGCTACGTGACCAGGCTTGCCAGGGAAGGGACCGGACGTGGGACCACTCGCTGACGACTACGTCGGACGCCGGCGCTGGCCGCGCCTCGCCCAGGACGTCGCGATCGTCGCCTGGCCGTCGTTCCTGGTGACGAGCGTCGCGACGATGGTCTGCTTCGCGTTCCTCGACCCGGTGCTGATCGGGAACGACGGCTATCCGCCGCCCGCGTTCGCGACCCGCATGACAGGCTACGCCGTCGGGTTCTTCTTCTTCTGGCTGGTCGCCGCGTTCTCGAGCCTGCTGACGCTCTACCTCGTGCGCACGGCGCACGGCGCACCTGACGCCGGGTCCGGCATCGACCACGACGGGTCGCGGGGGCCGCCGTGAGCCAGGCGCCCGACCGGGTTGCGGACGGCCTCTACGCCGCCCGCCAGAAGGTCTATCCACGCGAGGTCACCGGGCGCTTCCAGCGCCGGCGCGTACAGGCCGCCTGGGCGCTGCTCGGGGTCTATTACCTGCTGCCGTGGTTGCGCTGGGACTCGCGCCAGGCCGTGCTGTTCGACCTGCCGGCGCGCAAGTTCCACATCTTCGCGCTGACGCTCTGGCCGCAGGACTTCTATTTCCTGACCTGGCTGCTGGTGATCGCGGCGCTGGCGCTATTCTTCTTCACGGCGCTCGCCGGGCGCCTGTTCTGCGGCTACGCCTGCCCGCAGACCGTGTGGACCGAGGTCTTCCTGTGGATGGAACGGCTCGTCGAGGGCAGTCGCACGCAGCAGATGAAGCTCGCGCGCGCCGCCTGGAGCCGCGGCAAGCTGCTGCGCGCGGCGGCGAAGCAGGCGCTGTGGCTCGGCTTCGCGCTCTGGACGGGTTTCACGTTCGTCGGCTACTTCACGCCGGTCACCGAGCTCGCGGGCAAGCTGGCGAACTTCGCGACCGGCCCGTGGGAGACGTTCTGGGTGCTGTTCTACGGCGGCGCGACCTATGTGAACGCGGGCTACATGCGCGAGCAGGTCTGCAAGTACATGTGCCCGTATGCGCGCTTCCAGAGCGCGATGTTCGACCGCGACACGCTGATCATCACGTACGACGAACGCCGCGGCGAGCCGCGCGGCGCGCGGCGACGCGGCACCGACCACCGCGCCGCCGGCCTCGGCGACTGCGTCGACTGCACGCTCTGCGTCCAGGTCTGCCCGACCGGGATCGACATTCGCCAGGGCCTGCAGTACGAATGCATCGCCTGCGCCGCGTGCGTGGATGCCTGCGACGACGTCATGTCGAAGGTCGGCTACCCGCCGGGGCTGATACGCTACGACACGCAGCGCGGCTTGCAGGGATCGGCGCGGCGCGTGATGCGCCCGCGGACGCTCGTCTACGGCGCGCTGCTCGCGGGGCTGGCCGCGGGATTCCTGTTCGCGCTCGCGCACCGCCAGATCGTCGGGATCGACGTGATCCGCGACCGCAACGCCCTCTATCGAGAGCGCGCCGACGGCTCGATCGAGAACGTGTACGACCTCAAGATCCTGAACAAGGACCGCGTCCCCCACGCGTTCGCGATCGCCGCCGACGGTCTCCCGGGCCTCGAGGTCGACTACGGCGACGGACCCGTGACCGTCGGCCCCGGCGACGTGCGCAGCATCGCGGTGAAACTCCGCTTGCCGCGCGGCGAGCTGCGTGGCGGGACCGACGTCCATTTCACCGTCCGGACGCTCGACGAGCAGGCGCTCGAGGCGCGCGGGCGGGCGCGGTTCCTGGCCCCGACGCACTGAGCAAGGAAGGGAAGCCATGCACGACGAGACGCCGATGCCCTGGTACCGCCAGCCGTGGCCCTGGCTGCTGATGCTGCCGCCGGCCGCCGCGGTGATCGGCGGCGCGCTGACGCTCTACCTCGCGATCACGCGACCCGACGCACTGGTGCGCCCGGACTGTCACCGCGACGGTGCGACCATGGTCTGCGGCGAGGCGACTGCGCGCCAGCCATGAAGACGCAGGTCGCGGGGCCGGCGTGCTTTCACTGCGGCGAGCCCATCCCGGCCGGCGTCCGCGTGCTCGCGCGCATCGAGGAGCGCGAGCACGCGGTCTGCTGTCACGGTTGCCGTGCGGTCGCCGAGTTCATCGCGGGCGCGGGTCTCGGCGATTTCTACCGGTATCGCGACCGGCCGAGCGTGCGGGCCGACGAGGCCCCGGGACCGGATCGCTGGTCTGCATTCGACCGCCCCGAACTGGTGGAGCGGCTCACGCGCGCCGTCCCGGGCAACCGCCGCTCGCTGGTCGTGCTGCTCGAGGGCTTGCGCTGCCCGGCGTGCGGCTGGCTCGCGGACAGGGCTTTGCGCCAGCAGCCGGGTGTCGACGAGGTGAGCATCAACGCGGCAACGGCACGCGCCGCCCTCGTCTGGGACCCGTCGCGCGCCAGGCTCGGTGACTTGCTGCGCGTGCTCGATCGAGTCGGGCTGCGCCCGCATCCGCTTGCCGGCGAACCAGCACAGCAGGTCGCGCTGCTCGAGCGCCGCGTCGCGCTCAAGCGACTCGCCGTCGCTGGCTTCGGCATGATGCAGGTCATGATGTTCGCGCTGCCGATGTACGTCGGCGGCATCGAGCCCGGACTGCTCGAATTCTTCCGGCTCGTGAGCATGCTGCTCACGGTACCGGTCGCGCTGTACGCGGGCTGGCCGTTCTACCTCGGAGCCTGGCGAGCGATTCGCGCCCGCACGGTGAGCATGGACGTGCCGGTCACCCTCGGCATCCTCGGCGCGTTCGCGGCCAGCGTGGTCAATACGCTCACGGGTCGCGGCGAGGTCTACTATGACTCCGTCACGATGTTCGTGTTCCTGCTCGCGGCCGGCCGCTACGTCGAAATGGCCGCGCGGCATCGCGCCGGCAGCGTCACCGACGCGCTCGCGCGGCTCGCGCCGGTCACCGCGCGGCGCTTGCGTGACGACCGCGTCGAGGACGTGCAGGCGGTCGAACTCGCCGCAGGAGACGTGCTGCTGGTGCGCACGGGCGAGGTGTTCGCGGCGGACGGCCTGGTCGAGGACGACGTCGAGGGCCGCGTCGACGAGTCCATGCTCACGGGCGAATCGACGGCGATCCCGAAGCCGCGCGGTGCGACGGTCCGTGCGGGCACGCAGAACCTGGGCGTGCCGCTGCGAGTGTGCGTCGCTGCCGTCGGCCAGGCCACCGTGCTCGCGGGCATCGTCGCGCTGCTCGAGCGCGCGCAGGCGGAGCGGCCGCGCAGCGCGCGTGCCGCCGACCGTGCCGCCGCCTGGTTTCTGTCCCGGCTGCTCGCCGGCGCCGCCCTCGTCTTCGTGGCCTGGTGGTTCGTCGACCCTGCGCAGGCCTTCCCGGCAACGCTCGCCGTGCTCGTCGTCACCTGCCCGTGCGCGCTCTCGCTCGCGACGCCGGCCGTGCTCGCTGCCGCGACCGCCGACCTCGCCCGGCGCGGCGTGCTGGTCGCGCATCCGGATGCCTACGAGTCGCTCGCACGAGCGACGCACGTGGTCTGGGACAAGACCGGCACGCTCACGCGCGGACGCGTGCGCGTCGAGGACATCCGCGTCGAACGCCAGGTCGCGGCGGCGGACTGCCTCGAGCTCGCGGCCGCGCTGGAGCGGCTCTCCGAACACCCGATCGCGCGCGCGTTCGTTGCGCTCGCCGGTGCAGGACCGGCCGCGGCCGCGGCCGCGGTCGTGCCGGGCGCCGGCCTCGAGGGCACGATCGACGGGCGGCGCCTGCGCATCGGTACACTCGACTTTGCCTTGGGGCTCGGGCGCGGGGTGAGCGCCGGGGCCGCTCGCGACGATGCCGGGAGCTGGGTCTACCTGGGCGACGGCGCCGGGTCGCTCGCGTCGTTCCGGCTCACGGACACGCTGCGTGGCGAAGCGGGCGCATGCGTCGAGCGACTCGACGCGCTCGGGCTGCGTTCGGAGATCGCGAGCGGGACGACCCGGCAGCCGTCGCTGCCGTCGCCGCCGCGGCCCGGATCCCGGTGCACGCGGCGCGGCTCGGGCCGGCGGACAAGCTCGAGCGCGTCCGGGGGCTGCAGGTGGGCGGCGCGGTCGTGATCGCCGTTGGTGACGGCATCAACGACGCGCCGCTGCTGCGCGGTGCAGACGTGGCCGTCGCGATGGGCGGGGGGTCGGCGCTCGCCCACACCAGCGCGGACCTGATCCTGGTCCGCGACTCACTCGACCAGCTGCCCCGGGTGGTCGAGCTGTCGCGGCGCGTGCGAGCGCATCGTGCGGCAGAACCTCGCGTGGTCGATCGGCTACAACCTGACGGCGTTGCCGCTCGCTGCCCTGGGGCTGGTGCCCGCGTGGGTGGGCGCGATCGGCATGTCGCTGAGCTCGGTCCTGGTCGTGCCGACGCCATGCGTGTCGCGGGGGGGCGCCGCGCGGCACACGGGACGCGCGCTGGACCGCCGTCCGTCCGGCGGAGGGCGGACGTGACGTGGGAAATCCTCCCACCCGACGGCGCCGTCGGGGTGGTGCTGCTCGGCTTGGGGCTCTGGGTGGCCGTCGGGAGGGGGAGCTCCACGACCTGGACACGCCGGGCGTCCAGCCGGACGCCCATGATGTCGGCTCGTGGCGCTGCCGCCGGCATCGCCGGCACCTGCGGCGCGGCCCGCGGGCCCCGGAGCGCACCGCACGATGACGTTCGACCTCCTCTCTGCGGCCGCTCGCGCCGCGCGGCGTCGCGGGCAGCGGGCACTGCCTGGCGATGTGCGGCGGTGTCGCAGGCGCGCTGGCCATGCGCGGCGAGGCGCGCGGATCGCGCGGCGCCGGCCCGCGACTCACGGCGCTCGCCTACAACGGTGCGCGCATCACGAGCTATACCGTGGCGGGCGCCGCGGCGGGGCGGGGGCCAGGCACTGCTCGGCAGCGTCGACGTCGCCGCGCTGGCGATCGGGATGCGCCTGCTGGCCGCCGCCGTCATCGTCGCCGCCGCCGGGATGCTGTTGTTCGGCCTGCTCGATCCGCTCGAAGCGGCGGGAGCCCGAAGCGTGGCGCCGGGTGATGCCGTGGATCGGCAGTCGTGGCGAGCGGCCCGGATGCGCGGGCGCTCTGCGCGCTCGGCTCGCCTCGGGATGGCTGCCCTGCGGACTCTCGTACTCGATGTGGTTGCTCGGCGACCACGGCAGCGCGGCGAACGGGCGCACTGGTGCTCGCGGCGTCGGCCTCGGCCTCGCTGCCGGCGATGACGTCGGCAACCTTCGCCTTCGACCGCGTCGCGCGGTTCTTCGCGCGACGGGGCTCTGCCCGCGATGTGTTGCCGGTGCGCTGCTGCTGGGGTTCGGCGCGTGGGACGGCCGTGAACGCGCTACAGCACGCCGGCGGCAGCCACGTTCACCCAGCGGCCGTGCAGGAAATGCCGGCCACCGGCGGCGCGGAACCGACGCCGGGCGCAGAGCCGCACGCGCAGCACCGTCCTCCCCCCGACCGCGAGCGCGGACGACGGTCCCGGCCGCGGGCCGACCGCTGGGTTCGCGGCCGACGCCGGTCCTGGCGTGGCCGGGTGCTGGTCACCGGATCGTGATCGCGAGCGGCCGCGGTTTCTGCTGAGCCCCGCGGCGTGACGACGAGCACGCCGTCCCGCTGATCGGCATGGATGGCCTTCGCATCGACGTCCGGCAGCGCGAAGCTGCGCTCGAACACGCCGTGGAAGCGCTCGGCGCGATGCACCGTCTCGCCCTTGGCCTCGAGTTCAAGGGCGAGCGGCGCCTTGAACTCGAGGCCAAGGGCGAGACGGTGCATCGCACCGAGCGCTTCCACGGCGTGTTCGAGCGCAGCTTCGCGCTGCCGGACGACGTCGACGCGAAGGCCATCCATGCCGAGTCGCGGGACGGCGTGCTCGTCGTCACGCTGCCGCGGGTCGCTCAGCAGAAACCGCGGCCGCTCGCGATCACGATCCAGTAACCGCGCCCGGCCACGCCAGGACCGGCGTCGGCCGCCAGAACCCAGCCGTGGGCCGCCAAGGCCCGCGGCCGGGACCGTCGTCCGCGCTCGCATCAGGGGGGAGGACGGTGCTGCGCGTGCGGCTCTGCGCCCGGCGTCGGTTCCGCGCCGCCGGTGGCCGGCATTTCCTGCACGGCCGCCGCGTGCTGGTGAACGTGGCTGCCGCCGGCGTGCTGTAGCGCGTTCACGGCCGTCCACGCGCCGAACCCCAGCAGCAGCGCACCGGCGACCGCGCGGGCAGAGCCCCGTCGCGCGAAGAACCGCGCGACGCGGTCGAAGGCGAAGGTTGCCGACGTCATGGCCGGCAGCGTGCCCAGGCCGAACGCCGCGAGCACCAGTGCGCCCGTCGCCGCGCTGCCGGTGGTCGCCGCGAGCAACAACATCGAGTACGAGAGTCCGCAGGGCAGCCATCCCCAGGCGAGCCCGAGCGCGAGCGCCCCGCGCAGTCCGGGCCGCTTGCCACGACTGCCGACCCACGGCATCACCCGGCGCCACAGCCGGGCTCCCGCCGCTTCGAGCGGATCGAGCAGGCGCCAGCCGAACAACAGCCGTCCGGCGGCGGCGACGATGACGGCGGCGGCCAGCAGGCGCATCCCGATCGCCAGCGCGGCGACGTCGACGCTGCCGAGCAGTGCCTGGCCCCCGCCCCCCGCCGCGGCGCCCGCCACGGTATAGCTCGTGATGCGCGCACCGTTGTAGGCGAGCGCCGTGAGTGCGCGGGCCGGCGCACGCGATCCGGCCGCCGCCTCGCCGCGCATGGCCAGCGCGCCTGCGACACCGCCGCACATCGCCAGGCAGTGCCCGCTGCCCGCGACGCCGGCCAGCAGCGCCGCGAGCGGTGTCGCCGCGAGGAGGTCGAACGTCATCGTGCGGTGCGCTCCGGGCCCACGGGCCGCGCCGCAGGTGCCGGCGCGTCGATGCCGGCGGCAGCGCCACGAGCGACGTCGTCGCGGGCATCCGGCTCGAGCACGGTCCAGCCCGGCGTGTCCAGGTCGTCGAACTGCCCGCTCCCGACGGCCCAGAAGAAGCCCCAGAGCCCCAAGCCGACCAGCACCAGCCCGAGCGGCACCATCAGGTAGAGGATTTCCACGTCACGTCACCTGCGCCGGACGGACGGCGGTCCAGCGCGCGTCCGGTGTGCCGCGCGGCGCCCCGCGCGCGACACGCGTGGCGTTCAGCACGACCAGGACCGAGCTCAGCGACATGCCGATCGCGGCCACCCACGCGGGCACCAGCCCCAGGGCAGCGAGCGGCAACGCCGTCAGGTTGTAGCCGATCGACCACGCGAGGTTCTGCCGCACGATGCGCTGCACGCGCCGCGACAGCTCGACCACCCGGGGCAGCTGGTCGAGTGAGTCGCGGACCAGGATCAGGTCCGCGCTCGTGTGGGCGAGCGCCGACCCCCCGCCCATCGCGACGGCCACGTCTGCACCGCGCAGCAGCGGCGCGTCGTTGATGCCGTCACCGACGGCGATCACGACCGCGCCGCCCGCCTGCAGCCCCCGGACGCGCTCGAGCTTGTCCGCCGGCCCGAGCCGCGCCGCGTGCACCGGGATCCGGGCCGCGGCGGCGACGGCAGCGACGGCTGCCGGGTCGTCCCCGCTCGCGATCTCCGAACGCAGCCCGAGCGCGTCGAGTCGCTCGACGCATGCGCCCGCTTCGCCACGCAGCGTGTCCGTGAGCCGGAACGACGCGAGCAACCCGGCGCCGTCGCCCAGGTAGACCCAGCTCCCGGCATCGTCGCGAGCGGCCCCGGCGCTCACCCCCACGGGCCCGAGCCCCAAGGCAAAGTCGAGTGTACCGATGCGCAGGCGCCGCCCGTCGATCGTGCCCTCGAGGCCGGCGCCCGGCACGACCGCGGCCGCGGCCGCGGCCGGTCCTGCACCGGCGAGCGCAACGAACGCGCGCGCGATCGGGTGTTCGGAGAGCCGCTCCAGCGCGGCCGCGAGCTCGAGGCAGTCCGCCGCCGCGACCTGGCGTTCGACGCGGATGTCCTCGACGCGCACGCGTCCGCGCGTGAGCGTGCCGGTCTTGTCCCAGACCACGTGCGTCGCTCGTGCGAGCGACTCGTAGGCATCCGGATGCGCGACCAGCACGCCGCGCCGGGCGAGGTCGGCGGTCGCGGCAGCGAGCACGGCCGGCGTCGCGAGCGAGAGCGCGCACGGGCAGGTGACGACGAGCACGGCGAGCGTTGCCGGGAAGGCCTGCGCAGGGTCGACGAACCACCAGGCCACGAAGACGAGGGCGGCGCCGGCGAGCAGCCGGGACAGAAACCAGGCGGCGGCACGGTCGGCGGCACGCGCGCTGCGCGGCCGCTCCGCCTGCGCGCGCTCGAGCAGCGCGACGATGCCCGCGAGCACGGTGGCCTGGCCGACGGCAGCGACGCACACTCGCAGCGGCACGCCCAGGTTCTGCGTGCCCGCACGGACCGTCGCACCGCGCGGCTTCGGGATCGCCGTCGATTCGCCCGTGAGCATGGACTCGTCGACGCGGCCCTCGACGTCGTCCTCGACCAGGCCGTCCGCCGCGAACACCTCGCCCGTGCGCACCAGCAGCACGTCTCCTGCGGCGAGTTCGACCGCCTGCACGTCCTCGACGCGGTCGTCACGCAAGCGCCGCGCGGTGACCGGCGCGAGCCGCGCGAGCGCGTCGGTGACGCTGCCGGCGCGATGCCGCGCGGCCATTTCGACGTAGCGGCCGGCCGCGAGCAGGAACACGAACATCGTGACGGAGTCATAGTAGACCTCGCCGCGACCCGTGAGCGTATTGACCACGCTGGCCGCGAACGCGCCGAGGATGCCGAGGGTGACCGGCACGTCCATGCTCACCGTGCGGGCGCGAATCGCTCGCCAGGCTCCGAGGTAGAACGGCCAGCCCGCGTACAGCGCGACCGGTACCGTGAGCAGCATGCTCACGAGCCGGAAGAATTCGAGCAGTCCGGGCTCGATGCCGCCGACGTACATCGGCAGCGCGAACATCATGACCTGCATCATGCCGAAGCCAGCGACGGCGAGTCGCTTGAGCGCGACGCGGCGCTCGAGCAGCGCGACCTGCTGTGCTGGTTCGCCGGCAAGCGGATGCGGGCGCAGCCCGACTCGATCGAGCACGCGCAGCAAGTCACCGAGCCTGGCGCGCGACGGGTCCCAGACGAGGGCGGCGCGTGCCGTTGCCGCGTTGATGCTCACCTCGTCGACACCCGGCTGCTGGCGCAAAGCCCTGTCCGCGAGCCAGCCGCACGCCGGGCAGCGCAAGCCCTCGAGCAGCACGACCAGCGAGCGGCGGTTGCCCGGGACGGCGCGCGTGAGCCGCTCCACCAGTTCGGGGCGGTCGAATGCAGACCAGCGATCCGGTCCCGGGGCCTCGTCGGCCCGCACGCTCGGCCGGTCGCGATACCGGTAGAAATCGCCGAGACCCGCGCCCGCGATGAACTCGGCGACCGCACGGCAACCGTGACAGCAGACCGCGTGCTCGCGCTCCTCGATGCGCGCGAGCACGCGGACGCCGGCCGGGATGGGCTCGCCGCAGTGAAAGCACGCCGGCCCCGCGACCTGCGTCTTCATGGCTGGCGCGCAGTCGCCTCGCCGCAGACCATGGTCGCACCGTCGCGGTGACAGTCCGGGCGCACCAGTGCGTCGGGTCGCGTGATCGCGAGGTAGAGCGTCAGCGCGCCGCCGATCACCGCGGCGGCCGGCGGCAGCATCAGCAGCCAGGGCCACGGCTGGCGGTACCAGGGCATCGGCGTCTCGTCGTGCATGGCTTCCCTTCCTTGCTCAGTGCGTCGGGGCCAGGAACCGCGCCCGCCCGCGCGCCTCGAGCGCCTGCTCGTCGAGCGTCCGGACGGTGAAATGGACGTCGGTCCCGCCACGCAGCTCGCCGCGCGGCAAGCGGAGTTTCACCGCGATGCTGCGCACGTCGCCGGGGCCGACGGTCACGGGTCCGTCGCCGTAGTCGACCTCGAGGCCCGGGAGACCGTCGGCGGCGATCGCGAACGCGTGGGGGACGCGGTCCTTGTTCAGGATCTTGAGGTCGTACACGTTCTCGATCGAGCCGTCGGCGCGCTCTCGATAGAGGGCGTTGCGGTCGCGGATCACGTCGATCCCGACGATCTGGCGGTGCGCGAGCGCGAACAGGAATCCCGCGGCCAGCCCCGCGAGCAGCGCGCCGTAGACGAGCGTCCGCGGCGATCACGCGCCGCGCCGATCCCTGCAAGCCGCGCTGCGTGTCGTAGCGTATCAGCCCCGGCGGGTAGCCTACCTTCGACATGACGTCGTCGCAGGCATCGATGCAGGCCGCACAGGCGATGCACTCGTACTGCAGCCCCTGGCGGATGTCGATGCCGACCGGACAGACCTGCACGCACAGCGTGCAATCGATACAGTCGCCGAGCCGGCGCGCGGAGGTCGCTGCCGCGGCGCTCGCCGCGCGGCTCGCCGCGCTTCGTCGTAGGCGATGATCAGCGTGTCGCGGTCGAACATTGCGCTCTGGAAGCGCGCATACGGGCACATGTACTTGCAGACCTGCTCGCGCAGAAAGCCGGCGTTGCCCCAGGTCGCGAAGCCGTAGAACAGCACCCAGAACAGCGACCAGCGGCCAGCGTCCCTCCACCAGCTCGGCGTACAGGGTCCGCGCCGGCACGAAGTAGGCGACGAAGCTCAGGCCAGTGGCGAACGCGAACAGCGCCCAGACACGTGCTTGCTGCCCTTGCGCAGGATCTTCGCCGTCCACGGACCACGGTCGAGCTTCATCCGCGTATGGCGGTCGCCCTCGAACGCGCGCTCGATCCACAGAAAGGTTTCGGTCCACACGGTCTGCGGACAGGCGTAGCCGCACCACAGGCGCCCGGCCAGCGTGGTGAAGAAGAACAGCGTCAGTGCGGCGGCACCAGCAGCACGGCGAGCAGATAGAGATCCTGCGGCACCAGCGTCAGACCGAAGACATGGAAGCGCCGCGCCGGCAGGTCGAACAGCACGGCCTGGCGCGAGTCCCAGCGCAACCACGGCAGCAGGTAATAGACCCCGAGCAGCGCCCAGGCGGCCTGTACGCGCCGG
>CAVQQX010000017.1:0-6076 GCA_963714645.1 uncultured Gammaproteobacteria bacterium | reverse complement strand
TGTCCTCTACTTCGTTCGCGCACGTACGTATTGCTCTTCCCGCCTGCCGTTCGCTTGATTGCATTTCGATCTTTGCGCTGACGCCGGAAGATACGGCGGAAGTATTCAAGCAGGCCGCGGTCTATGACGACGAAGATCCATATTCGCGGACGCGGCTTGCCGATGCGCTTTTCGTTCCGGGCGGCAGCTTCACCTTCGCAGTGCCGCGGCCAGGAGGATCTCGTCTTCTTCGGTGACGGAGAAGCAGAGCGCCTGTTCAATGAAGCCGTGCAGCGTCTCGAAAGCATTGGCGGCCGCGCGCGGCGGATCGATTTCGCGCCCTTCCTTGAGGCGGCTCTGCTGCTCTATGAGGGACCCTCGGTAGCGGAGCGCACTGTGGCGGTGGGCTCGTTCATCGAGGCGCATGAGGCCGAGTGCGACCCGACGGTCGCGAAGATCGTTCTGGGTGGTCGCACACGGAGCGCCGTCGAGACATTCGAGGCGATGCACAAGCTGCAAGCCCTGCAACGCAAGGTGCGGACACTCTTTGCGGGTCTCGACATCGTCGTCGTGCCGACGGCACCGACAACCTACAAGGTGAGCGAACTCGAGGCCGAGCCGATCAAGCTCAATTCGCGTCTCGGCACCTATACGAACTTCATGAACCTGCTCGATATGGCGGGTCTTGCGGTGCCCGCCGGTATCGGAACGACGGGGCTTCCCTTCGGTATCACGCTGGCGGCGCCCGCCTTCTCCGAAGCGCGGCTCATCGAGATCGGTGCGCGCTTCGGCGCGGCGCTCGGCCTTGCGCCGGGCGCGCCGTTCCTCGGCGGGGCGGAGGCGGATGAAGGTTTTCTCGAGCTTGCCGTCGTCGGCGCGCATATGAGCGGATTGCCGCTCAATCGCACTTCACCTCGCGCGGCGGCATGTTCATCGAGCGCACCAAGACAGCGGCCTGTTACACGCTTTATGCGCTGGCGGGTGCGCTCGTTGATCGCCGACAGTCTGCAAGGGCCGCGAAGGGCGGGGATAAGTTCGGCACGAAAAAAGCGCCGCCCCATCTGCCGGAGCGGCACTTTCCCAATTCCGTTCTGACCGTCCGCTTACTGAACGACGCGCCAGTCACCGTCTTCGCCGAGGCACGCAGTGCCATAGGCCTGCCGCCACTCGCCGCCGACGCGAACCCTCGACTGGTATTCGCGGCAATACTGGCCGGAGGTGCTGCGATAGACCTCGGAGGCGGGAACCGCCTGAAGGGGCGGCTGCCCGTAATATCCGCTCGGCGCAGGCGCATAAGCGACCGGCGGCGGGGCGTCATAAGCCGGTTGCGACATGATGGCCGCGCCGAGCAGGAGGCCGACACCGGCAGCAACCGCAATCGCCGCGCCGTCATTATCGTCATGCCCGCGATCCCAGCCGCGATCCCAACCGCGATCATGGTATCCGCCGCCCCAATCGCCATGACGCTCCCAGCCATGCCGGTCGCCGCCATGCCACCCGTCGGCAAGGGCCGGCGTCATGGGAAGCGCCACCGTCGCGAAGCCGGCCAGCGCCAGCGCAGCGGCCTTGGCCGAAGCCACAGACCACTCGCACGCGCATCCACGGCGTACTGAACGCGGCGGGCATGCAGATCACGCTGGTCGACCTGCCTGGCATCCACGCGAAGCAGACGCGGGCGATGAACCGCTACATGAATCGCACGGCGATTTCCTCGCTGAGCGACGTCGACGTGAACCTGTTCGTGGTCGAGGCACTGCGCTGGACCGATGAGGACGAACGCGTCCTCGCCGAGCTGCTCCAGGCGGGACTGCCGATGGTGCTGCTGATCAACAAGGTCGATCGCGCGCAACCGCGCGGGCGATTGCTGCCGTACATCCAGGAGCTCGCGCAGAAGGCCGCTTTCGCGGAGGTCGTGCCGATTTCCGCCACGCGCCCGGCGACCCTCGCGCAGCTTCCGGCGATCATCGCGCGACACCTGCCGCAGCAGCCACGCATTTTTCCGGTCGACCAGGTGACCGATTCACCCGACCACTTCATGGCGGCCGAGCTGATCCGCGAGAAACTGATGCTGCGCCTGCAGGAAGAGCTGCCGTACGGCCTGGTCGTCGAGATCGAGGGCATGGGCGAGTCGGAGGACGAGCCCGGCAAGACGTTCGTCCGCGCAGTGATCTGGGTCGAGCGTGCGGGTCAGAAGGCGATCGTGATCGGCAAGGCCGGCGAACTGCTCAAGGCGGTCGGGCGCCAGGCACGGCTCGACCTCAAGCAATTCTGCGGCCGCCCCGTGCACCTCGAACTGTGGGTCAAGGTCAAGGAAGGCTGGTCCGACGACGAGAATGCCATGCGCAAGTTCGGATACCAGACGTGAGCGGCCCGACGCGCGTGCAGCTCGAGCCCGCTTTCCTGCTGCACCATTACCCCTGGCGCGACACCAGCCGCATCGTCGAGCTGCTGACCCGCAGCCACGGCCGCCTGCCGCTGATATCGCGCGCCTCCCGCCAATCGTCCGCGCGCGGGGGCAGCACGCTGCAGCCGTTCTGCCCGCTGCTCGTCTCGTGGCACGGCCGCGGCGACCTCGGCTACCTTTCCGGCGTCGAGCGCGTGCCGGCCGCTGCCGACGCTGCGGGCGAGCCGCGCATGCTGGCGGGCGATCGACTGATGAGCGGCTTCTATGCGAACGAGCTGCTGATCCGCCTGCTGCAGCGTCACGATCCTCATCCCGCGCTGTTCGACGCCTACGCCGCACTCGTCCGTCGCCTGCAGCGCGCTGCGGACGATCCGGCGCGCGCGCTGCGGCTGTTCGAGAAGCGCCTGCTCGACGAGCTGGGCTGGGGCCTCAGCCTCGAGCACGAGGCGGCGAACGGTGCTGCGCTCGAGCCCGGGCGCAGCTACCGCTATGCGCTCGACGGCGGTCCCGAGCGCATCGATGGAGTGGCCGAGGGAACCCTGATATTTTGCGGCGCGTCGCTGCTGTCGCTCGCGCAGGAGCGGCTCGACGACTCGCGCAGCGTCGCCGACGCCCGCCGCCTGCTGCGGGCAGCCATCGACCGGCTGCTCGAGGGCCGCCTGCTGCGGACGCGCGACGTGCTCCGCGAGATGCGGGCGCACTCGGGGCGGGCGGTGGACGGAGGTTGAACACGTGCAGCTCACGCATCCCATCAAGCTCGGCGTCAACATCGACCACGTGGCAACGCTGCGCCAGGTCCGCGGCGCGCCCTATCCGGACCCGCTGCTCGCAGCCCTCGTGGCCGAGCAGGCGGGCGCGGACAGCATCACGCTGCACCTGCGCGGGGATCGCCGTCACATCCAGGACCACGACGTGCGCCGCATGCGCACGTCGCTGCAGACGCGGATGAACCTCGAGATGGGCGCCACCGACGAGATGATCGGGATCGCGCGCGAGGTAGGTCCGCAGGACGTCTGCCTGGTCCCGGAGAAGCGTGCGGAGCTCACGACGGAGGGCGGGCTCGACGTCGCGGGCCAGCTGGCGCGCATGCGCGACTGCTGTGCGGCTCTGAGCGAGGCGGGTATCCGCGTCTCTCTGTTCATCGACCCCGAGTCGGCCCAGCTCGAGGCAGCCCTCGCGGCCGGCGCGCCCGTCGTCGAGCTGCACACGGGTGCCTATGCAGAGGCCGAAGGCCAGCAACGAGCCCGGGAGCTGATGCGGCTGGTCGAAGCCGCGCGGCACGGCTCGCGAATCGGGCTGGTCGTGAATGCCGGGCACGGCCTGCACTACCACAACGTGCAACCGGTGGCCTCGATTCCCGAGATCGTCGAACTCAACATCGGCCATGCGATCGTCGCACGCGCCGTGCTGGACGGCATGGCCCGCGCCGTGCGCGAGATGCGTCGCCTCATGACCGAAGCGCGGCACGGCCTGCCGCTCGCCGTCGGCTGAGGCGGCGATGATCTTCGGCATCGGCACCGACGTCGTGCAGCTCACGCGGGTCGAGGCCACCTATGCGCGGCACGGCGAGCATTTCGTCCGCAGGCTGCTCTTGCCGGAGGAAGAGGCCGGTTTCCGCCGGTACAAGCGTCCCGTGCGCTTCCTCGCGATGCGATTCGCCGCCAAGGAAGCGATCGTCAAGGCCCTCGGCACGGGCTTTGCCCACGGCATCTGGATCCGCGACGTCGGCATCCAGCCGAATGACTGGGGCCGCCCGGAAGTCATCTGGTCGACGCGGGGCCAGGCTTTGCGCGATCGGCTCGGAGCCGGCGAGGGGCACGTGACGCTCACCGACGAGGCGGGACTCATCGTGGCCGTGGCGGTACTGATGCGGCGCGCGCAGGGGCCGGCATGACGCTGCTGAGCAACGTGTTCGCCTTCGACATCGAGACCGTTCCGGACGTCGAGTTCGGGCGGCGGCTGCACGGCCTCGCGGAACTCACCGACAAGCAGGTGGGTTACGTCATGCAGACGCGCCAGCGCGAGCAGACCGGCAGCGAGTTCCTGTCGCTCGAGCAGCACCGGGTGGTCGCGATCTCGATCGCGATGCGGACGCGCGAGGGCTTCAAGGTATGGAGCCTCGGCGAGGCCGACTCGGCCGAGGAGGAGCTGGTCCGTCGTTTCTTCGATGGCATCGAGCGGCTGTCGCCGACGCTCGTGAGCTGGAACGGCTCGGGCTTCGACCTGCCGGTGCTGAACTACCGCGCGTTGCGCCATCGCGTGCAGGCGCACCGGTTCTGGGAAATGGGCGACGAAGACCAGGCGTTCCGCTGGAACAACTACATCAGCCGCTTCCACTGGCGGCACGTGGACCTGATGGACGTGCTCGCGGGGTTCCAGGGCCGAGGTCGCGTCGGGCTGGACAAGATGGCGCAGCTGCTGGGGTTTCCGGGCAAGCTCGGCATGTCCGGCGAGCAGGTCTGGGACGCGTTCGTCGACGGCAAGGTCGACGCGATCCGCCAGTACTGCGAGACCGACGTGATCAACACCTACCTGATCTACCTGCGCTTCGAGCTGATGCGCGGCAGGATCACGCACGAGGAGCACGAGCGGGAAGTCGAGCTCGTGCGTCGCACGCTGCACGAGTCGGACAAGTCGCACCTGCGGGAATACCTCACCGCGTGGTCGCAGTGCGCCGGTTGACCGGGGGCGCATGAAGCGCCTGCAGACGGCGCCGGAGGAAGCGGATGTCGTCGACCTCACGCACGAGGCGAACGGCGTGGTCCGCATCGACGGCAAGGCGGTGTTCGTCGCGGGCGCGCTGCCGGGCGAACGCATCCGGCTGCGACGCACCCATCGTCACCGCAAGATGGACTACGCCGTCACCGAAGCCGTGCTGCAGGCGAGCGCGGCACGAGTGACGCCGCGGTGTGCCCATTTCGGCGTGTGTGGCGGCTGCGCCCTGCAGCACCTCGCCCCGGCGGCGCAGCTCGAGTTGAAGCAGGGACAGCTGCAGGCCGACCTCGAGCGGCTCGGCGGGGTCACGCCGAGGGTCTGGCTCTCCCCGCTCACGGGCCCGGTCTGGCACTACCGTCGCCGCGCTCGACTCGGCATCAAGCTCGTGCCGCGCAAAGGCAGGGTGCTCGTCGGTTTCCGCGAGCGCGCTGCGCCGTACATCGCGGACCTGCGCGAGTGCCACGTGCTGGTCGAGCCGGCCGCGCGCCTGATCGAGCCGCTCGGCAGGCTGGTCGAGGCGCTCACGATCGCCCACCGCGTGCCGCAAGCCGAAGTGGCAGTCGCGGACGACGTCGTCGCGATCGTGCTGCGCGTGCTCGACGCGCCCTCCGACGAGGACCGCGCGCAGCTCGAGTCGTTCGCGCACGAGCACGCCATCAGGTTCTACCTGCAACCTGCCGGACCCGACAGCGTGGCGCCGCTGCAGGCGGCGTCTCCGGAACCCCCCCTGGCGTACCGGCTGGACGAGGGCCGGGTGTCGATCGAGTTCGAGCCCACCGACTTCATCCAGGTGAACGGGGAGTTGAACCAGTCCATGGTGGGCCGCGCGATCGAGATGCTGGCGCCGGAGCCCGGACACGCCGTCCTCGATCTCTTCTGCGGACTCGGCAATTTCTCGCTGCCGCTTGCCAGGCGCGCTGGCCGGGTCGCGGCCGTCGAGGGCGATGCCGGTCTCGTCCGTCGGGCCCGGGCCAACGC
>CAVQQX010000016.1:0-11357 GCA_963714645.1 uncultured Gammaproteobacteria bacterium | reverse complement strand
CGGGCACGAAAGCGTCGATGCCATCGGCCAGCGCGTCGGCTTCAGCCTCAATGGCGTTGTCGAGGAAGCGGTCGATGAGGATGGGCCGCTCGGGTGCCAGGTCCACTGCCTTATTGACGTATTCCCGGAGCATCCCCTCGTCGTGGACGACTTCCATGCCACGTCCGCCGAGCACGAAGGAAGGCCGCACCATCACTGGGTAACCGATGCGCGTGCGCCCGCGACGAGGCGTAGTTGGACGCCGGCACCACGGCCCGCGTCACGAACGGCGCACCGTGATGCTTGCGGCACATCGCGCAGTGGCAGTTCAGTACGGCGAAGAACGGGGGTTCACTTCGTATCGGACCGACCCGCGCAAGGCATCGACCCTGGGTTCATGGCTGCAGTTGCTTCTGCTGCGCGATGTCGCGCTACGTCAGACCGGAGCCGACCGTCGAAGCCACCGTCTGCTGGAGGGTCTGCGCGAGCCGGCGCGCCCCGGGACAGGTTGCGTGGGAGCCAGCAAGCACCAGCTAGCCCGCATGGCGTTCGGCTCCTTCGGCCAGCGGCAGGCGCGCGAGCGGCCGACCCAGACGGCGCAGCGGATGCGACGGCGCGGCTGCAAATAGGATTCAGATGGCACGCAGCCCGAAAACGGTCAATCGCCTCGAGCACAAGGTAAACGCCGATGAGTACTCAGCAGAATGTTGCCGACCTCGCGGGTCGCGTCCTTATCTCGTACGTGTTCCTCGACTCCGGGATCGGCAAAATCGCGGGTTATGCGGGAACGCAGGCATACATGGAGGCCGCCGGCGTCCCGGGGGCGCTGCTGCCGTTCGTGATCGTCCTCGAGGTGCTCGGTGCGGTCGCGATCATCGTGGGTATCCGCACGCGCCTCGTGGCCGCGGCGCTCGCCGGGTTCACGATCCTGTCGGCCGTCCTGTTCCACGGCGCGGACGACCCGACGCAGCGCATCCTGTTCATGAAGAACTTCGCGGTCGCGGGCGGCTTCCTGTTCCTCGTCGCGCGCGGCGCGGGTACGTGGTCGCTCGATGCGCGGCGTGAAGCGCTCACGGCGCCAGCCGATCCGCTCGCGCGCGACGACTGATCCCATCCTCGTTCGATGCACGATACTCAGGAGGCTAACGCCATGACCGAAACGACACAGCGATCGCGCAGTCTGCGAGCCGTGATCGAGTCCGTCGCAGCCTCCGACGGGGCGGGCGTCAAGCTGCGGCGCAGCCTCGGCAGCCGGCAGAACCTGCGTCTCGACCCGTTCCTCATGCTCGACGAGTTCTTCTCGGACGACCCGGACGATTATCTCGCCGGCTTCCCGGCGCACCCGCACCGCGGCTTCGAGACCGTCACCTACATGCTCGACGGGCACATGCGCCACGAGGACAGCTTCGGCAACCGCGGCGACCTCGGTCCGGGCGACGTGCAGTGGATGACGGCCGCGCGCGGCGTCATCCATTCGGAGATGCCCCAGCAGGCCGCCGGCCGCATGCGCGGCTTCCAGCTCTGGATCAACCTGCCGTCGGCCGAGAAGATGAAGCCGGCGGCGTATCGCGACATTCCCGCACGCGAGATCCCGGCGGTGCCTCTGCAAGGAGGCGGGGAGGCGCGCGTGATCGCCGGAAAGTTCGCGAACGCCGGCGCGCGAGTCGCCGGGCCGATCGACGGCCTCAGCACGGAGCCGCTCTACGTCGACATTCGCCTGCCGGCGCACGCCACCCTCGAGGTGCCCACGCCGGCCGCGCACAACGCGTTCCTCTACGTCTACGAAGGCGACGCCGTCGTCGGTCCCGGAGCGCAAACGCTGCCACACCGCGCGGCGGGCCTGCTCACGCCTGGTCATTCCGTCCGGCTCGCGGCCGGCACCGGCGGCGTGCGCGCGCTGCTCCTCGCCGGCAAGCCGATCGGCGAACCGGTCGTGCAGTACGGGCCGTTCGTGATGAATACGCCCGACGAGATCCAGCAGGCGATCGTGGACTACCAGCGCGGCCGGCTCGCGCTGGCCAGCTGAGTCATCGCCCTTCACACGGGCGCGCCGGCCGTTCAGGAGCGGGCGCGGTCCGCGGTGTCGTACGAGTCTTCGCGTGCGCGATGAATCGTGGCGCACCACTCGAGATACCGCGCGATCGCGCTGGCCGTGTGGCGTGCACGAGGAGACGCCAGCAGGTCCCACCCATGCGGCGCGCCGCCGCGCGATCGGCGACATCGCGTCCCACGCAGCAGGATCCTGCTCCAAAGCGCACGGCATCACCGGCGCCGCCGCCCGCGACGGCGACGAATGACGGGTCGCCGCCCATGGCGCGGATGTGCGCCCGGATCCACGCCATCGCGGCCTTGGCGTCGATGAGAGGTGCGGGCAATCGGTCGACCGGCCCGAGCCGGTAATTCGGCACGACGACGATCCAGCCGCGCGAGGCAAGATGCTGCACGAGCGGCAGCGCCTGCTGTCGCTTGTGCCCCGTCGTCCAGTCGCCGCCGTGCAGCTGCAGCAGTACGGGCGCGTCCTGCGTGCGGCGACGCGAGGCCCGGTAGACGTCGAGCACGTTACGCGCGTGCCCGCCGGGATACGGGACGTCAGCGATGCGTTCCACGCCGGGTGTCGTCACCGCGACCGCTGCGGCGCCCAACCATGCCTGCGCATCCATGCGCCGGTCCATCCACTGCCAAAGGCGGGCCACCGTGCCCGCGTCGCCGGCTTAGCGCGTCAGCCGGTAGATCAGCACCGCTGCCCGCTTCACCTGCATCGGCAGCGTGTCGAGCTCGATGTACTCGCCCGGTGCATGCTCCCGACCGCCGACCGAGCCGAGGCCGTCCAGACACGCCAGGCGGCCATCCGCGCAGACGAACGCGATGTCGCCCGCACCGCGCTCGAGCGGCGGTTGCGCGACGATGGGACCGGCACCCAGGTCGCGGCTGGCCGCGTCGAACACGCCGAGGACGCGTTCGCTGCCGGGATTCGGCGCCATCGACGGGTATTCGCCCGTGATTTCGAGGCTGGCCGACGTGCCCGGCAGGTGGTCGGCGACGATCTGCTGCATCTTGCGGCTCGCGGCCTCGAACTGCGCCGCACCGAGGAAGCGGATGTCGCCCTCGACCTCGACCCGGCGGGGAATGACGTTGGTCTTGCCGCGCGCCGTGCCGGACTTGTTCGCACCGTCGTAGGCGACCTCGGTGCCGCCGACGATCACGGAAGGGTTGTAAGTCAGGTTCTCCTCGCGCAGCACGGTGCGGAACTGATCGAGGATCCGTGCCGTCTCGTATATGGCCCCGTACCCGCGCTCCTGCCCGAAGATGCCGGAAGAGTGCGCCTGGGTGCCCGTGACCGAAAGCCGCCACGAACCGATCCCGCGGCGACCCACCACGCCCTTGCCCGGAGCGGCGCCTTCGAAGGCAAGGGCGACATCGGCATCACTCGCCGCTTCGAGCAAAGGTGCGCGGGTCAGCGTCAGGGGCGATCCCGTGTCTTCCTCGTCGCCGGTGTAGACGACCGTGACGTCCAGGTCCCGCAGGACGCCGGCCGCGGCGAGCGCACGCAGCGCCTCGAGCGCGACGAGGTTGCCGCCCTTCATGTCGGAGGCGCCGGTGCCGTAGCCGCGATTGCCGTCGCGCCGGTAGGGTTCGCCCTGCAGCACCGTGTCGAGGTGACCGATCAGCAGCAGACGCGGCGTGCGCTTGCCGCGCCGGGACGCGACGAAATGCCCCGCGCGACGCACCTCTGCCGGCAGCTCGACCCAGCGAGTTTCGAAACCGAGCGCGCGGTACTCGCGCGCATAGATGTCACCGACGGCGCGCACTCCGGCGAGGTTTTCCGTCGCGCTCTCGACATCGACGGTTGCGGCGAGCAGCGCCGGATACGCTTCGGCACGCTCGTCCACGGCCGCCACGATGCGACGTTCCGTGGCGGACAGTCCTGCGGACTGGGCCGCAGGCGCCACGCACATCCACATCGCCAGAACCAGCCAGCCCACCGGTGGTCGTCGAGCACGCATCGTGAAACCTCGAGCAGCGGGAAGGCGCGGAGACTACCGCGCGACGTCGTGCGGCGATACAGGCAACGTTGCCCTGCAACGGCCCCGCAGGCTGACACGGCTGTCGGTCAGCGTGGCAGCAGCGGCGCGACGCCGAACAGGTGCTGATGCGCACTGCCGAGGAATATCGCGTAGACGGCGAGGCCCGCAACGAGCGCGATCGCGTCGTTCCAGCGGCGTGGCGTGCCCGGGAGGCGACGTGGCACGTCGCGCTTGCCGACCGCGATCCGGTCCGCGACGGCCCAGGCCAGGAAGCCGCCGAAGAGCAGCACGTCGGCCAACGTGCCGTTGACGAGCAGGTGCGCGAGCGCCCAGGCCTTCGTCGCGGTGAGCATGGGGTGTTTTACCGCCGCCTTGATCCGGCCCGGCAGGTATGCGGCAAACAGCAGCGGGAACACCGGCAACATCAACAGTGCCGCTACCCAGCGCATTGCGGATGGCGTCGCGTACAGCACGGGACTGGCCGCACGTGCGATGCCATAGCCGTGCACGAGCAGCAGGAAGCCGACGATGGCGAGGACCGAGTAGAGCGCCTTCCACGGCCCGGCGCCGAGGCGGGCCGCCATGCGGTCGCGCCAGGCCGGCCCCGCGATCGCGACGGAATGCACGCCGAGGAATACGACGAGCCCGGCAATCAGGTAGTTCATGCGCGCATTTCCCCGGTGGCTGCTGCCGCAGTGTAGCCGACCGGTCGCGGCGCGGGCTTGCGCGGCGGCTGCCGCTCGCGCCCGCGCGCCCGTGCAGAGCTTGCCGGCGGACCGAACTCGATGTGCTCGGGACCGGTCTCCGGGCTGACTGCGACGTGACGCACTGGCCACTGGCCGATCGTCTTAGCCCCCGGTCACTTCCCCTTCCTCGCCGGCACATACCGCTCCATGACTGCCTGCTCGAGCACCTCCGGCGGCAACAGTCCCTGGCTCACGACGAAGTCGTGGTAACTGCCGAGGTCGAAATCCTCTCCGAGCGCCATCTCCGCACGCGCCCGGATGGCCTGCTGCCGCTCGAAACCGTAGAAGTAGGACGTGGCCTGGCCCGGCGTGCGGAAGCTGTAGCGGTCGACCTCCTGCTTCGCCATCGGCTCCGAGAGCACGACCTCGCGCATGAGGAACTGCTGTGCCCAACCGGGCGTGATCTCGCCGAGGTTGATCATCGGGTCGAGGAACGCGCGGGCCGCTCGCATCATGCGCATCTGCAATGCGCCGAGCTGGCCGTCGAGCGGCAGGTACGGCTTCATGACCGCTTCCGCATAGAGCGCCCAGCCTTCGACGTTTGCGCTGTTGAACGCGAAGATCGCGCGCGGGATCGACACGCCGGCTTCGATCATGCGTGCGAACTGCAGCTCGTGGCCGGGGCGCGCCTCGTGGGCCGTCAACGTCCAGGTGATGGCGTCGTACGTGAAGTCGTCCATCTTCACGCCCGGCGCGGCATTCGGGTTGTCGAGCGGCAGCACGAACTCGGCCGCCTCACCCGTGTTGCCGATCAGGCGTGGCGGACTCAGATGCGGGGCGGGAATCGACGCCGACTCGGCCTCGCTGGCGAGCCGGATCACCGCTGCGCGCTGCGGCAGGGAGACGACGTGCTCGCGCCGGACGATTTCCTCGAGCGCCGCGAGCCGCGCCTGGTAAGTAGGCATCAACCGGTCGTTCGGGATCACCTGCTGCTTCAGCGCGCGGATCACCGCGCGATAGTCGTCGTCCGGCAGCTTGCGTTCCGCCGCGACCAGCCGGGCGATGACCTGCATCTCGTCGCGTGCCTGCACGAACCCCACGAGGGCCCGTTCGATCAGTTCGCGCGGGTCGGCGTCGACGCCGTAGTTGCGCAGGTTGTCCGCATAGATCTCGGGCGGCAGCCGGTTTTCCTTGCGCGCGCGCGGCAGGACTTCCTTGCGCACCCAGGCGGCGTGGTCGGCGAGCTGGCGTTCGAGCAGCCGGAAGTCGGGCTCCCAGCCCTCGAGGCCACTCTTCGAGAACGTCTCGCGCATGCCGGCGACGTAGCGCGCCTGGTTCGCGAGCGACTGCTCGACCTCGACGGTCCAGGGTCCGGTCAGCCCCGCGACCTCGAAGCGTTCGCGGCTGCGATCTCGGGCGAGCTTCACGATCGGCTCGAAGCCGGGTTCGCGGCCTACGTACTTTCGCAGGCGTGCGAGCGCCGCGGGATAGCGCTCGCGCTCGACCCGGGGGTCGAGTGCGTTGTCGAAACTGCGGAACAGCGTCTCGCTGAGGTCGAACCACGGCAGCATGAGCCGTCGGTTCAATTGCGACGTCGTCACCTGGTCGCGCGCCGCGCGCATGAGGATTTGCAGGTCCTGGCGCACGCGCGAGTCCCGCGCGGCCGCCAGCTTCGACTCGAGCTCCCGCGCCACGCGCTCCAGATCGGCCTCGAGCCGCACGTCGTTGCCGGGCCGCAAGTCGAACACGTCCGCGTCGTGGCCTTCGACCCCGAGCGCCGCCGCACCTTCCGGCCGGTATTTTGCGAGGACTTCGAGCAGCGGTTGCGCATTCGCATTGCTCTCGGCGAGCCAGTCTGCGGCGGCGAAGCTGGCGGGTCCGAAAGCCGACAGTGCGGCGATGGCCGCAAGCGGGATGATCAGTCGAGGCATGTGCACTTCCTGCTGTTGGCGACAGGCGCGCCGGGCGCGCCGCTTGCCGCGCATTCTGAAGGAACGGGAGCTGGGGCGTCGCCCATCCGGTCGCTCGCCGCACACGATCGAGCGCGTATTGCAGCGCACAACTCGTGCCATGGAATTTTGCATGGCAACAACGGAACGATCGTTCGTGTTGTCATGCGCGAGGGTGGCTGGCACCCTTGCGCAACGGGGATGACCGGCGGTGGTATTTCGGATACTCACTACTGCGGCAGTCGAGGACGCGGCCTAGCCTGCGAGGGCTGCCGAGTGGACGCGGCCTGGATCGGCATAACGACGCGTTTCAAGACGTACTGCCGGTCCGGTGAAGGGATGCCGCAATGCGGGGCCGGGCGAGGCCCTCGCATGGATCAGTGGACTCACAGGCAACCGGGGGACTCTCAATGACGATCGAAACGAAGATTCGGGATCGCCGCAGTGCCGTGCTGGCGGCCGTGATCGGCGGCGTGCTTGCCTCGCATGCCGGTGGCGTGCAGGCGATCGAGTTCGAGTTCGAGAACGGAGGCCGGCTCAACTGGAACACGACGCTGTCCGCCGGCGCGAGCTTCCGCGCCGAGGACCCCAGCCGGCACCTCTACACGCGCGCCGACGGGTCATTGATCGGCCTCTATTCGTCACCGCTGATTCCCGGCACCGCCGTCGGCCGGAGGGACGGGCTCGCGGGCAACCACGCGGCGGGCGACGCCAACCTGAACTACGAGAAGGGCGATCGCTTCACGACGCCGTTCAAGATCGTCACGGACCTGGAGTACAAGCAGGGGCGGTTCGGCGGCCTGCTGCGGGTCAAGGGATGGTACGACCAGGCGCTCGAGAAGGAGTCGGTGCTCGTCGGCAGCCAGGCGAACAACTTCAACGGTGTGCGCCCGCCCCTCGACCAGTTGTGCCCGCCCGCCCCGATCACGCCGCCCGACGCGGCCTGTTTCCCGTTCCCGATTTCACCGCCTGGCACCAATCTCTGGCCGCGCGCTCGACTCCAGGACACCGGGTTCGAGGACGAGCAGAAGTTCTCGAACGTGCTGCTGCTCGACGCGTACCTCTACGGGTCGTTCGAGATCGGCGATTCCGACCTGCAGTTGCGTCTCGGCAACCAGGTCATCAACTGGGGCGAGTCGGTCTTCATCCAGGGCGTCAACCAGATCAATCCGATCGACGTGCCGGCGGCGAGGCGCGCGGGCGCCGAGTTGAAGGAGATCCTGCTGCCGGTGTGGGCGATCTACGGTAACTGGGGATTCAGCTTCGGTTCCCTCGAGGCGTTCTACCAGCTCAAGTGGAACAACACTTCCGTCGACGCCTGCGGGACCTATTTCTCGGCGACCAGCACGCTGATCGGATCGGATCCCGGCTCCTGCGGCAGCGTCACCGTCGTCGGCGGCCAGCTCGGCAACATCGTCGCGGGCACTGCCTCGCCGTACGTGGCACAGATGGGTTCGCAGCCGTGGCAGCAGGGGGTCGCAGGCACCTACGTGCCGGCGATCAAGGGACGCGAGCCGAGCGACAGTGGCCAGTTCGGCCTTGCATTCCGGTTCCCGGTCGACGCGATCGACACGGAAATCGGCCTGTATGCCATGAACATCCACAGCCGCCTGCCGGTGGTCGCCAGCGTCACGGGCACCAATCCGAGCGACCTGCCCGCCGCGACGCAGGCGGCCCTCACCGCAGCAGGCCTGATCGGCACCGACGCGTACGGCAACTTCTGGACCTCGCGTCGCCTGCGCAGCCTGATGCCCGGCGCCGAGCGCGCGATCGAGGGATTCCTCGCTTCGGTCGGCATGCCGACGAACCTCGAGTCGGGCAAGGGCTTCTGGGAATACCCGGAAGACATCCAGATCTACGGCATCAGCGCCGCGACCATGCTGCTCGGCTGGTCCGTGTCGGCTGAAGCGAGTTACCAGAAAGACGTGCCGGTGATGGTCAACGGTAACGACCTGATCGGCGCGGGAGTGCTCGGGATCGGCCCGTATCGCGACGTCGCGCGCGAAGTGCAGGCACAGAGCGAGGGCACTTACCTCGTCGGCCACCGGCGATTCGACAAGACGCAGTTCCAGATCAACTTCGTCAAGGCTTTCAGCAACGTGATCGGCTCCGAGAACATGACGGTGGTGGCCGAGGTGGGTTCGCAGTGGAACAACGTGCCCGACTACACGCTGGGCGGCGTCCGCTACGGGCGCGGCTTCATGTTCGGCACGGGCTCGAGCGCCGGCTACGGGACTCCCGACGCGGACAGCCCCGAGGGTCAACCGGGCCTCGGCGCCGCCAGCCAGGGCAATCTCTGCTCGCCGACCTATGTAGGTGCGCCGGTTCCGCTCTCCAACGCGCTGTACAACCCGGCGCCGAACGGATGCCGCAACGACGGCTACGTGACCGACGTGGCGTGGGGCTATCGGCTGCGCGTGGCGATGGACTACAACAACGTCATGAACACCGGCGTGACGGTGAGCCCCAGCCTGTTCTGGGCCGATGACGTCGAAGGTGTGTCGATCGACCCGACTTTCATCGAGGATCGCCAGACGCTCGGGCTGGGCGTCAAGTTCAGCCTCAACAAGAAGTACGTGTTCGATGTCAACTACGTCAACTACGCCAACAAGAATTTCGATCCACTCTTCGATCGCGATTACTACTCGGCGTCGGTGAGCGTGACGTTCTGAACCAGGAGAGGAACCAGATGCGGACCATCAACAGGATTCTGGCTGCTGCGGTCGCGACGGCCGCGCTGGTCGGGGCGGCGCTGCCGGCACACGCGAAGCTCTCGGCCGCGGAAGCCGCGAAACTCGGCGCCGAATTGACGCCGATCGGGGCGGAGAGAGCCGCCAATGCAGCCGGCACGATCCCGGCGTGGACCGGTGGCCTCTGCGAGCCACCGGCCGGGTGGACGTCGGCGAAGGGCTATGTCGATCCCTTCCCGAACGACAAGCCCAAGTTCACGATCACGGCCGCGAACGCCGAGCAGTACCAGGACAGCCTCACGGCCGGCACGCTCGCGATGCTGAAGAAGTACGACAACTTCAAGATGCCGGTGTACGAGACGCGCCGCACCGCGTGCTACCCGGACGCCGTCTACGCCGAAGTGAAGAACATGGCGCCGAAGCTCGACCTCGAGGGCTTCGCGATCGCCGGTGGCCGGTCGGCGGTGCCTTTCCCGGTCCCGAAGAACGGGCTCGAGGCGATGTGGAACCACCAGCAGCGCTACCTGGGCGGCGGCATCAGCCGCGACTACCACAGCTTCCCGGTGCGCTCGAACGGCGACTTCTACAAGATCGGCGTGCACGAGTACCGTATCTTCAACCAGAACCTCGACCAGCCGCAGGACAACCTGCTGCTCGCGTTCCTCTCGTATTTCACGTCGCCGGCGACCCTCGAGGGCACTGTCTTCCTGGTGCACGAGCCGCTCGACCAGGTGAAGCAGCAGCGCGCCGCCTGGATCTACAACGCGGGCCAGCGCCGCGTGCGACGGGCCCCGGACCTCGCCTACGACAACGTCAACGACGGCACCGAGGGCATACGCGTCACCGACCAGTTCGACGCGTGGAACGGCGCGCCGGACCGCTACGAGTGGAAGCTGGTCGGGAAGAAGGAAGTCTTCATTCCCTACAACTCGTTCAAGCTCGCGAGCAAGACCCTCAAGTACAAGAACGACCTCATCCGCAAGAACACCGTCAACGCCGACCTGATGCGCTACGAGCTGCACCGGGTCTGGGTGGTCGACGGCACGCTCAAGGCGGGCAGCAAGCACATCTACGGCCGGCGCACGTTCTACCTCGACGAGGACACCTGGACGGTCGTCTACGAGGACGCGTACGACACGCGCAAGAATCTCTGGCGCGTCGCCATCCACCCGATGATCCAGTTCTACGACGCCAAGGTGCCCTGGTACCGGTCGAACATCTGGCACGACCTCAACAACCAGAGTTACCTGCTGTCGCTGCTGGACAACGAGATCAAGGCGCCCTGGAAGTTCGGCGAGAAGGGCAAGTGGGCCGACTTCCAGCCCGATGAGCTGCGCCGCATCGGCACGAAATGACGCCTGGTGCACGCGGGCCAGCCGCCTGTCTCCATTGACGATACCCGGCCGGGGCCGGCGCGCTCGCACTGGCCCGGGCCCCACACGCCGGCCGCGGCCGGTGCGCGGGGAACGATGCATGAAGCAGTGGGCGAAGAACGTCTGCGCCTGCCTGGGGCTGGGTCTCCTGGGCCTCGCGCCGGCGCAGGAGGCGCAGGCATCGAAGGCGCCCGAGCCTGCCGCGAACGTCGTCGTGGACGTGCGCAGCGATCGCATCGTGCTGCTCGACATAGCGCGTCCCGGCTCGCGGTTGATCGCCGCGGGCGAGCGCGGCTTCACGCTCGTCTCCGACGATGCGGGCAAGACCTGGAAGGGCGTCCCGACCCCCGTGACCCGTACTCTGACCGGCGTGGCGTTCCGCGACGAGCGCGTCGGCATCGCCGTCGGGCACGGCGGTTCGCTGATCCGCACGGAGGACGGGGGGCGCACCTGGACCGCGATTGCGCTGGAAGAGGCAGGAAGCGACTCCCTGCTGGGCATCACCCACCTGGGCGGCGATCACTTCATCACCTACGGCGCGTTCGGGCTCTACTTCGATTCGCGGGATGCGGGACGCACGTGGACGCGGGCCACCGTGCTGGCCGAGGACTTCGATCGGCACATCTCGCAGGTGATCCAGCTCGGCGATCCGGCG
>CAVQQX010000015.1:0-10271 GCA_963714645.1 uncultured Gammaproteobacteria bacterium | reverse complement strand
GATGTCCTTGCCGATGAAGTGATAAACCTCGGCGTCGCTGTCCGGCTTCCAGTACCGGTCGAACTCCCGGCCCGTGCGCCGGCACAGGTCGAGCAGGCTCGAGAGGTACCCGATGGGCGCGTCGAGCCAGACGTAGAAGTACTTCTCCCGTTCGCCCGGGATCTCGAAGCCGAAATAGGGTGCATCACGCGAGATGTCCCAGTCGCGGAGCCCGGCGTCGAACCACTCGGCGAGCTTTGCGGTGACCGCGGGCTGCAGCCGGCCGCTGCCGGTCCATTCGCGCAGCATCGCCTCGAAGTCGGCCAGGCGGAAGAACAGGTGCTCGGACTCGCGCTGTACCGGTGGGGTGCCGCTCACGACCGACACCGGGTGCACCAGGTCGGCGGGCGTGTACGTCGCGCCACAGACCTCGCAGCTGTCGCCGTACTGGTCGGGGGCGCCGCACTTCGGGCACCTGCCGCGCACATACCGGTCGGGCAGGAACATCCGCGCCTCGGCGTCGTAGGCCTGCACGATCGTCGCGCGGCGGATGTGGCCGTTCGCGACCAGTCGTCGGTAGACCTCGTACGTGAGCTCGCGGTTCTCCTCCGAATGCGTCGTGTGGAAATTGTCGTAGGAGATGTCGAAGCCGCCGAAATCGCGCCGCTGCTCGGCGCCGACCTGCTCGATCAGCTGCTCCGGCGTGATGCCGTCCTGCCGCGCCTTGAGCATGATCGGCGTGCCGTGGGCATCGCTCGCCCAGATGAACAGCACGTCGTGGCCGCGCATGCGCTGGAAGCGCACCCAGATGTCCGTCTGCACGTACTCGACGATGTGACCGAGGTGCGGGGCACCGTTGGCGTACGGCAACGCGCTGGTGACGAGGATCGTGCGACGGGCGGGCGAGATCATGCGGTGGCGGTCTGGGGCCGGCTGGAACGGCCGGTCATTATGCCAGCCCACCCCGCACAAGACGTCGGCTGTCGCGTCGATCGTGCCATGCGCGTGGACCCGCGCGAGTCCGGAATCGCCGGCGAGGGCGGGCCGCAACGGATGGCCAGCGTCAGTTGGCGTCCTTGAACTGCTCGAACCGCTGCTTGTTGATCCCCTTCTCGTACGCGGCGCGCCCGCTGATGACGCCCTTGTCGAGCAGTTCCTGCACGGCGGAGTCCATCACGCGCATGCCGTGGGCGCCGCCGCTCTGCATCGCGTTCTCGAGCTGGTCCAGCTTGCCCTGGCGGATCAGGTTCGACACGGCCGGCGTGTTGATCAGGATCTCCAGCGCGGCGACCCGGCCGCGCTTGTCGGCCCGCTGGATCAGCTGCTGCGAGATCACTCCGCGCAGCGAGGTCGAGAGCATCGTGCGGACGTGGCCCTGCTTGTCGGCGGGAAAGGCGTTGACGATGCGGTCGACCGTCGCGGCCGCGCCGTTGGTGTGCAGCGTTCCCATGACCAGGATGCCCATCTCGGCCGCGGTCACCGCGATGCTCATCGTCTCGTAGTCGCGCATTTCGCCGACCAGCACGATGTCCGGATCCTCGCGCAGCGCCGAATGCAGTGCCTCGGCGAAGCTCGGGCTGTGCAGCCCGACCTCGCGCTGGCTCACCAGGCAGTTCTTGCGCGGATGCACGAACTCGATCGGGTCTTCGATGGTGAGGATGTGGCCCTTCTCGCGCTGGTTGACGTCGTCGATCATCGCGGCGAGCGTCGTCGACTTGCCGGAGCCCGTCTTGCCCGTCACGAGGATCAGGCCGTTATTGACGCGGCAGAGGCTGCGCACGGCGTCGGGCAGGTTGAGCTGCTCGAGCGTGAGCGCCTTCGACGGGATCGCACGGAACACGCCGCCGAGGCCGGCGATGTGCCGGAACACGTTGCAGCGGAACCGCGAGAGTCCGGGAATCGTGTACGCGAAGTCGGCGCCGTCGCGCTCGTCGAGCTGCGACTGCGCGCGGCGCGTCATCACCTCGTAGAGCATCTCGCGGACCTGCTCTTTCTCGAGCCGCTGGTCGCGCAGCGTCTGCAGCTCGCCGTTCAGGCGGATCCGGGGCGGATCGCCCGCGACGAAATGCAGGTCGGAGCCCCCCTTGACGAGCACCTCGCGCAGGTACTCGTCGAGGCGTCGCGGGGTGTGCGGCGGCGGCGGTTCGACTGCGGTCGCGCTCGATGTCAGCGTCGTGGTTTCGGTAACCATCAGCCGAGCCCCTGTGTCACATCGGCCTTCAGGATCGCCGTTCCCTCGGGCACGTAGCGGGCGAACGGGCGCTTGTCGAGCGCGTAGTTGAACGCGTCTTCCGGGTCGACCTCGCGCGCCTGCACTGCCGCGAGCAGCGCCTGGTCGAGCGTGTGCATGCCGAGCTCGCGCCCGGTCTGCAGCTGCGACGGGAGCATGTGCGACTGCTCGGTGGAGATGAGCTTGCCGATCGCCCGGTTCATGACCATGACTTCGCAGATCGCCTTGCGGCCGCGCAGGTCGGGCGTGCGCACCAGCACCTGCGTCACGACGCCGAGCAGGCTCTGCGAGAGAAAGCTCTTGGTCTGTTCGCGCTCCTCGGCCGGCAGCGCATCGACCATCCGGTCGATGGTCTTGACGGCGCTGGTCGTGTGCAGGGTGCCGAGCACGAGGTGTCCGGTCTCCGCAGCCGTCATCGCCCAGCGCACGGTATCGGCGTCGCGCAGCTCGCCCACGAGGATCACATCGGGGTCTTCGCGCATCGCGGCACGGACGCCCTCGGCGAACGAGGGCAGGTGGGTGTGCAGCTCGCGCTGGATCACCTGCGACTGCTTGCTGCGGTGGACGAACTCGATGGGGTCCTCGAGGCTGATGATGTTCAGCTTCCGGGTCTGGTTCAGGTGGTCGATCATCGCGGCGAGCGTCGTCGACTTGCCGGTGCCCGTCGAGCCGGTGACCAGCACCATGCCCTGGTGGTAGTCGCAGAATTTCTTGACCACCGGTGGCAGGTTCAGCGAATCGAGCGAGGGCGGATCGGCCGGGATGGAACGGAATACCGCGCCGACGCCCGTGTCCTTGCGGAACACGTTGACGCGGAACCGGCTGCCGTCCTCCGCGACGTACGAGAAGTCGATGTCGTGGCCCTTGCGGAACTGCTCCTGGTGCCCTGTGCCGAGGATCTCGGTGACGTAGGCTTCGAGCTCGGCGTCCTGCAGGTTGCGGAACTTGATCGGCATCAGCTCGCCGTTCATGCGCAGCATCGGCGGCACGCCCACCGCGAGGTGCACGTCGGAACACCCCTGGGAGGCGCCGAGCTTCAGGAACGCGTCGATTCGTGCCACGGCCGGTGCCTCAGAGATACCGCTCGAGCGCAGCGCGCAGTTCGTCCATGGACTGGAAGCGACGCGCCTTGTCGACCCCCATGGACTTCATGACGATCTCGGAGAGGCCCGGCGGGATCTGCGGGTTCACCTCGATCGGCGGCTTAGCCTTGCCTTGCACGTGCTGGTACATCACGGCCATGTGGTCGCCGCGGTGGTAGGGCGGCTCGCCCGTGAGCATCTCATAGAGGATGACGCCGAGCGAGTAGATGTCCGCCCGCTCGTCGACCTTCTTGCCGAGGATCTGCTCCGGCGCCATGTACTTGGGCGAGCCGATCACGTACCCGGTCTTGGTGAGCTGGGTGTCGCCCTGGTGCTGCGCGGCGGCGACGCCGAAGTCCACGATCTTGACGAGCCCGGTGTCGTCGATCAGCACGTTCGCGGGCTTCAGGTCGCGGTGGATGATGCCGGACTGGTGCGCCACGGCCATGCCCGTGGCGATGTCCATCGCGAGGCGCACCGCCTTGGGCAATTCCATCGGCTTGTCGCCGATCTCGTGCCCGAGCGTGTGCGACGGGAAGTACTCCATCGAGATCGCGTAATTGCCGCGGATGAACAGGAAGTCGTAGATCCGGATGACGTTGCGGTGCGTGATCTTGCGCGAGTAGCGCAGCTCGTGCACGAACCGCTTCATCATCTCCTCGTCCTGCGAGACGTTCGGGTTCAGGAACTTGAGGATCAGCCGCTCGTCGACGACCGTGTCCTCCATCAGCAACACGGTGCCGAACGCGCCCTTGCCGATCTTCTGGATGTACTTGTAGCGACCTTCGAGCACGTCGCCGACCTTGAGGCTCGAGATGTCGAGCCGCTGCTGCTGCGCGCTCTGCTTGGCGAGCGCCTCGATCTCGGGCCGGTCGGACAGCAGCGTGCGCGAGGGTTCCTGCATGCGCTCGGCGCGCTGCGTCTCGCGCACGCCGGTCGCGAACCGCGCGTCGAGGTCCTCGACCGCCCGCATCGCCGCGTGGCTCACCGTCGGGTCGCGGCCTTCGGAACCGGTCGACTCCAGCCGCGCCCGCACGACGTCGGCGGTGTCGTCGTCGACCAGCCGGCCGAGCGCCGTGATCACCTCGAGGCGGACTTCCTTGGACTCGTTCTCGAGCAGCGGCATCAGCGTCGTGACCAGCGTGGCGCTGCCGAGCTTGCCGAGTGCCCGCACGACCGTCGGCAGCGACCGCTGGTCGCCGGCACGCAGCATCTCGACCAAAGCCGGCAGCGCGCGCGCGCTGCCGATTTCGGCGAGTGCATCCACGGCCCGTTCGCGCACCCACCAGTCGTTGTCCTTGGTGGCCTCGATCAGGTACCCGACGGCGCGTTCGTCCTTGGTCTGGTTCAGGATCTCGATCGCCGCGCGGCGGACTTCCTCGTCCTGGTCGCGGATCAGGCCGAGCGCGGCCTCGATCACGCGCGGTCCGCCGATCTTGGCGAGCGCGTCGGCGGCGCGGCTGCGTACCCACCAGTCGTCGTCCTTGATGGACTGCAGCAGGTGCTTGACGTGCTGTGGCGTGCCGATCTCGTTCAGCACTTCGACGGCGGCGCGACGCGTGCTCTCGTTCTCGTCCCGCAGCAGGGCGACCAGGTGCCGGATCGTGTCCGGATGGTTCGCCCGCACGACGGCGTCGATCGCCTTCTGCTGCGTCTCGACGTCCGGGTCGCGCAGGACCTCGCAGAGCATGCTGATGTCGATGTTGCCGTCGAGGTTCGCGAGGGAGTTCAGCACCGCCTGGCGGACGAACTTGTTGGTGTCCTTGAGCTGCCGCTGCAGCGCCTCGGCCACCTCGGGGCGATTGAACCGGGCCAGGATGTTGATGATGTGCGTGCGTGCGACCGGATCCTTGCCCTCGAGCCGGCTCAGCAGCTCGGGCAGGATGCTCTCGTCGGCGATGTCCGCGATGATCCGGAACAGCGCCGCCTTCTCGGCGGCATCCTGGCTGTACGCCCGCTGCAGCACGTCGCGCGCGTTCAGCCGCGCCTTCTGGGCCGCGAGGATGCCGACGATCGTGCCGCGCGGCATGTCGGGCTGGTCGAGCAGCGGGTACAGCAGGTTCGCGGAGTAGGTGCGCGAGGTCGACAGTGCGGACGCGATGCCGGCGACGGTGCGCTGGTTACCCTCGCACAGGCCCGCCGCCACCGTCGGGAAAGTCCGGTTGTCGAGCAGGCTCGCGAGCACCGCGACGAACCCGGCGGTTTCCTGCTTGTCGGCGTTGGCGAGCGCATCGATCACGCGCGGGATCGCGGACGGCCCGAGCTTGGCGAGCTTGTCGAGCAGGTCGCGGTGACCATTGCCCGTTTCGGCCGCCTTGATGTCGGCGATCAGGCGGTCGGCTCGCAGGTTGGTGAAGAAACTCATGGGCGACGCGTGCGTGCTGTGATCGTCTCGCTCGGGCGAGTGCGATGCCTCGGTTGGTACGTGGGATCAGGTCAACGCCGCGCCGGCGCGGCCGACGCGATCGGCCGCAGACGCATTATGCCACGCGGCCCCGGGCGCCACGGCCCGTCCTCGCGCAGCCGGACACCGGCGGTTTCCGCTACAATCCTCGTCTTCCGGCGCATGCCGCTCCCTCGTTTCCGACGGTTCCCGATGACGGACGCTCAGCTCGCCCAGGCCCGCCTGCTGGCCGGAAATTATGTCGAACCGTACCTGGGGATGCTCCTCGGCGACGCCAAAGCTGTGAAGTCCGTCAGGTGGGACGCCGGCCGGCCCCGCGTCGAGGTCGAGTTGGGCTTCCCGGTGGGGGACTATGCGAGGACCCTGGCCGCGGCGCTCGAGGCCCGGCTGCGGGAGGCCCCGGGCCTCGGCGATGCCGTGGTCACCGTCACGTGGCGCGTCGAGTCCCAGGCCGTGCAGGGCGCGCTGCAGCCGCTGCCCGGCATCCGCAACGTGCTCGCGGTGGCATCCGGCAAGGGCGGCGTGGGCAAGTCGACGACCGCAGTGAACCTCGCGCTGGCCCTCGCTCTCGACGGGGCTCGCGTCGGGCTGCTCGATGCCGACATCTACGGCCCCAGCCAGCCGCGCATGACCGGCCTGCAGGGTGAGCGGCCCACGAGCCACGACGGCCGGCGGCTCCAGCCGCTCGAGGCGCACGGCATCAAGGTGATGTCGATCGGCTTCCTGATCGAGGAAGAGCAGCCGATGGTCTGGCGGGGCCCGATGGTCACGCAGGCCCTGCAGCAGCTGCTGAACGACACCGACTGGGGCGAGCTCGACTACCTGGTCGTCGACATGCCCCCGGGCACGGGCGACATCCAGCTCACGCTTTCGCAGCGCGTCCCGGTGAGCGGCGCGGTGGTCGTGACGACGCCGCAGGATATCGCGCTGCTCGACGCGCGCAAGGGTCTCCGGATGTTCCAGAAGGTCGACGTGCCGGTGCTCGGCATCGTCGAGAACATGAGCACCCACGTCTGCTCGCACTGCGGCCACGAGGAGCCGATCTTCGGCAGCGGCGGCGGCTTGGCGCTGGCGCAGCAGTACGGCGTCGCGCTGCTCGGCCAGCTGCCGCTCGACATCCGCATCCGCGCGGAGACCGACGGCGGCCGTCCCACGGTCGTGGCCGATCCGGGCGGCCCGATCGGTCGCGCATATCTCGACATGGCGCGCCGCACCGCCGCACGCCTGAGCGTCGTGAGCCAGTCCGCCGCCGGCTTCCCAACGATCACCGTCGAGGACACCTGAGCGTGAGCATCAAGTCCGACCGCTGGATCCGCCGCATGGTGCAGGCGCACGGCATGATCGAGCCGTTCGAGCCCGGCCAGGTCCGCGTGGTCGAGGGGGAGCGCATCGTCTCCTACGGCACCTCGAGCTACGGCTACGACGTGCGGTGCGCGGCCGAGTTCAAGATCTTCACCAACATCAACTCGACGATCGTCGACCCGAAGAACTTCGACACGGGTTCGTTCGTCGACTTCGACGGTCCGGTCTGCATCATCCCGCCGAACTCGTTCGCGCTCGCGCGCACCGTGGAGTATTTCCGGATTCCCCGCACCGTGCTGACCGTGTGCCTCGGCAAGTCGACCTATGCGCGCTGCGGCATCATCGTCAACGTGACGCCGCTCGAACCCGAGTGGGAGGGGCACGTGACGCTCGAGTTCTCGAACACGACGACGCTGCCCGCCAAGATCTACGCCAACGAAGGCATCGCGCAGATGCTGTTCTTCGAGTCGGATGAAGTCTGCGAGACCTCGTACAAGGACCGTGGCGGCAAGTACCAGGGGCAGAAGGGCGTGACGCTGCCGAGGGCCTGAATCAGTTCCTCTCCAGCTTCACCAGCCGCATCTGCACTTCGGGGTTGCCCTTGCGGTACTGGATCGCCTGCACCGGCACGTAGCCCAGCGACGGGGCGTGCCAGACCTTCGAGAGACGGGTCGAACCGTCGCGCTGGTTGCACCAGACCTCGGCCTCGACCTGCCCGAACGGCGTCATGACCTGCTGCACTCCTTCCATCCAGTAGCGGTACACGCGCAGCTTGCCGCTCGTGACGATCGGGAACGACTGCGGCTTGCGGCCCGCAAGGCGCTCGAGGATCATCGCCGCCTGCACCGAGGCCGTGTCCTGCGTGCCGGGCAGGAGGTCGAACTCGATCGGCTTGCCCTCGAAGCTGCCCGTGAGCCGCGCGTTCGACCAGTCGTAGACGAGGCGTACGTCCTTGGCGGCGTTGGCCGAGCCGTCGTCGAAAGCGAAGGAGAGCGGCCGGATGCCGGCCGTCGAGACCTGCATCGTGCTCAGTTCGTGCGCCTGCGGGCTGACGGCGAACCTTCCGAGCAGGGTGGGGAAGACGCGTGTCTGGTACGTCCAGTGGCCCGGCGATGCGCCCCGCGTGAAGCGCGACTCGATGGCGCCGCCATTCAGCCCGCGATAACTCACCTGGTAGCGCGCCGTGTACGGCCGCAAGGCCGCCGGCGCGTCAGCGTGCGCGGACGGCATGACGAGCGCGCCCACCACTCCAAGCAGCGCGCAGGTGTGCGCCACCGGCGACGTCCGTCGATCCTGAGCGTTCACGACTGGCGAGCCGAAGCGGCGGACTGCGACACGAGTTCTTCTCCTGTGGCGGGCTCCATCACGACGGGAGACGTGAGCCGCGTCCCGTCGAGCCAGGGCCCGCCGTCGTGCCACTGCAGGCGGCCCGTGGCGAACCACTGCACGCAGCGGGGATAGATGCGGTGCTCCTGCTCGAGCACGCGGGCGGCCAGCGAGACCTCGTCGTCGCCTGCCCGCACCGGAACCTTCGCCTGTATGACCACCGGGCCCCCGTCCAGTTCGGGAGTGACGAAATGCACGCTGGCCCCGTGTTCCCCGTCGCCTGCCGCCAGCGCCCGCCGGTGCGTGTGCAATCCGGGGTACCGCGGCAGCAGCGACGGATGGATGTTCAACAGGCGGCCGGCGAATCGGTTGACGAAGCCGTCGGAAAGGATACGCATGAACCCGGCGAGCACGACGAGGCCGGGATCGTGGCGATCGACGAGATCTGCGAGCGCGGCGCCGTAGGCATCGCGATCGGCGAAACCCGAGGGGGACAATGCAGCTGTGGCGATGCCGCGGCTCGTGGCCCAGGAAAGCGCCGGCGCTTCCGCCCGGTCGCTGAGCACGGCCACGATCCGGATCGGCAATTCCCCGGTCGCGGCGCGCGCGGCGATCGCCATCAGGTTGCTGCCGCGTCCCGAGACGAGCACGACGACGCGCAGCAGCCCGGACTGCGGCGGTGCGGTCATTCGACGATGACGACCCCGCGCGTCCCGCTTCGCACTGCGCCGATGACCGAGGCCGTTTCGCCGCAGGAGCGCAGCAGCGACACCGCACGGTCCGCGGCGCCGGCGGGCACCGTGAGCGTCATGCCGAGGCCGCAGTTGAACGTCCGGTGCATTTCGTCGCGAGCGACGTTGCCGAGGCGCTGCAGCCAGTCGAAGACCTCCTGGCGCGGCCAGAGGCGCGCGTCGATGACGGCCTCGAGTCCCTGCGGGAGGGTGCGCGGTATGTTGCCCGTCGGCCCGCCGCCGGTGATGTGAGCGATGCCGTGCAGCGGCACGGACTGGCGCAGCAGCTCGAGCACCGACTTGACGTAGATGCGCGTCGGTTCGAGCAGACGGTCGTAGAGCGGTCGACCGTCGAGTTGCGTCCCGGGCCCTGCGCCGCTCGAGTCGAGCACGCGCCGGATCAGCGAATAGCCGTTCGAATGCGGGCCCGAAGACGCGAGGCCGATGATCGCATCGCCCGCGCGGGTGCGCGTGCCATCGATCACCGCATCCTTCTCGACGAGCCCGACACAGAAGCCCGCGAGGTCGTAATCCTCGTCTGCATACATGCCGGGCATCTCCGCCGTCTCGCCGCCCACGAGCGCGCAGCCGGCCAGCAGGCAGCCTTCGACGATGCCCTTGATCACGCGTTCGGCCCTGTCCACCCGGAGCCTGCCGGTCGCGTAATAGTCGAGGAAAAAAATCGGCTCCGCTCCCTGCACGACCACGTCGTTGGCGCACATCGCGACCAGATCGATGCCGATGTCGGAGCCAACGCGCTTTTCAGGACGCGTCGAGAGCTTCACGACGACTTCCTCGAAGCCGAAATCGGCGTAGGTCGAGAGAATGAGATCGTTGATCTTGAGGTACTCTTCGGCCATCTGCGCTTCGGTGCAGAAGACATGCGCGTCATCCTGCGTGAAGGCGCGCACGCGCAACAGGCCATGCAGCGCACCGGACGGCTCGTAACGATGCACGACGCCGAACTCGGCCATGCGCAGCGGCAGATCGCGGTAGGACTTCAGGCCATGTTTGAAGATCTGGATATGGCCGGGACAATTCATCGGCTTGATGGCGTACAGCCGATCTTCGTCCGTCTGTTCGCGCGCGGGCGCTGAGACGAACATGTTCTCGCGAAACCACTCCCAATGGCCGGAGGTCTCCCAAAGCGATTGTCGAGGAGCAGCGGCGCGTCGACTCAGCAATACGATGCTGGAACCAAGTAATCATGAAACAGC
>CAVQQX010000014.1:0-12269 GCA_963714645.1 uncultured Gammaproteobacteria bacterium | reverse complement strand
CGACTCGCGCCATCTCGGCGCGCTCGGCGGGCACCGACGGCTCGCGACCCGGCAGCACGGGAGCGCCGAACGCGGCCGCGGCCCCTGCCGCGGACACCGAGGGCTCGAACGGCGCGCCCTGCACGACCAGCGGCGTGACAGGCTGCAGAAAAGGCGGTTCCCGCCACTCGGGAGAAGTCGGCGGGGGCTCGGCGGGCGGCGCCGTGGGCTGCGGCTCCGAGGTGACTTCCTCCGCCAGCGGCCCGGTCGGTGCCTCCACCGGCAGGTCAATTTCCGCCGCAACCCCCGGGTCCGGCGCCGCGGCCACGGCCGCCTCGGCAGGGGACTCGACGCCGTCGACAGACGCGGCGGCCTCGATCTGGACGTATTCGAGGATCGGCGATTCGATCACCTCGATGCCGGTGTCCGAGTCGGTGAAATCTCGATCGGGGACCTCCGGCTCGAGCTCTGCCGGGACCGGCACGATTTCCGGCGGGACCTCGTGGCCGAGCAGGATTGCCTCGACCGCGGTCTCCGGCAGCGGCTCGGCCGGGAGCAACGCCGACGGTTCCGCAGGGACGGACACGGACACCTCGCGAGGGACCGGCGCGGGGATCTCGGCCCGTGCTGGTGCGGAGACGGTCGGTGTCTGGCCGCTCGCCGCGCGGATACGCACCATGAGTTCGTTCGCCGGCGGGATGCGCGAGCCCGCATTCGCGAGCTCGCGCATCCGGTGCAGCTCGTCGAGCGAGGCCTGCAGCAGGTCGAGTGTCGCGGCGTCGCCGCGGGCGGAATCGCCTTCGACGATGGCGAGGAACGACTCCACCTCGTGGCTCAAGTCGCCCATGGCGCGGATGCCGGCCATGCGCGCACCGCCCTTGAGGGTATGCAGCAGCCGCTTGAGTTCCGTGACCTGGCTGCGATCCGCCCGGTCGTCGCGCCAGCGCGCGAACGACGCCTGTGCCTGCTCGAGCAGCTCCGTCGCTTCCTCGCCGAAGATCGCGGCGATGTCGGCGTCGAATTCCTCATCGACGGGCGACGACGACCCCGCGACCCGCTGCCGCTCGAACTCCGGTGGCGGGGTCGTTGCCGGAGGCGGTGCGATGTGCGGGCGCGCCATCGGCACGCCGGGCGCGAACTGGACCGGAGCGTGCTCCGGCAGCGCTTCGTGCGTGGCGGTGGCGTCGGGGTCGACGGACGCCGGCATAGGCGCGGCGGGCTCGACCGCTGGCGCGGGCGGCTCGGCCGCCTGCGTCGTCGGGACGAAGGGTGCCTGTCGCCACGCATCCCCGAGCGTACGCTCGGCGGCGTCGGCGAGCCGCGACAGCTCGGCGTCGAGCGCCTGGTCGAGCGCGATCCAGCCCGCCGTGAGCCGGCCCTGTTCCGGGAAGAAGCCCGTATTCTCGTCGACGTTGTCGGCGACCGTCTCGAGCATCCGCACCGTCTCCTGCAGCAGCGTGAGCGCATCGCCGTCGAGTCCGTGGCCGTTGTCGTGGAGCTTGCGGACGTAGTGCTCCATCGGCTCCGCGACCTTGATGCCCTGCCGAGCGCCCGCAGTCTTGGCGATGCCGCTCAACGTGTGGCATGCGCGATAGAGCGCCTCGGTCACCGGGAAAGGTGCGACGCTGCGCGCGCAGCGCTCGAGGAACTGCCGCACGACGAGGATGTGCCCGGCCGTCTCCTTGCGGAAGATGTCGCGCAGCACGGAATCCATGCCCGCGTCGTCCGACGCCACCGTCGCTTCGGGCAGCTCTGCCGGCGGCGTCGCTTCGGGCAGCTCTGCCGGCGGCGACTCCCCGATCGGCTCCGCGACCGCGGCGGTCGGCGGCAACGCTGCAACGGGCGGTGCGGCCATCTCGCGCGGTGCCGGCACCGCGACGTCGTGCACGCCAGGCAGCGCGGGGCCGTCCCGGCCCGAGATTGCGTCGGCACGCGCCATGAGCGCGGCGATGTCGGTCGCCGCCTCCTGGCCGCCGTCGATCTCGTCGATGAGCTGCGCAATCGCTGCGACCGCGTCGCGCACGACGGCGACGATTTCGGGCGAACGCGCGAGCGTCTGGCTGATCACGCGGTTGAGCAGCGACTCGATGCTCCACGAGAACTCGCCGAGGCGGCGCGCGCCCACCATGCGGCCGCTGCCCTTGAGCGTGTGAAACGCGCGTCGCAGGTCGCGCAAGGCCTCGAGGTCGAGCGGGTTCTGCTCCCACTGCGGGAACAGCACCTGCAGGCGCTCGAGGTTCTCGCGCGCCTCTTCGACGAAGAGCTGCAGGAATTCCGGATCGACCGTCGTCGGGGCTGCGCTCGCGGCCGTGAGCGCCGGGGTGGAAGGCGCTGCGGGGACGATCGGTGACGCGGTCGCGGGCGCTGCTGCGCTCGACACCGGAGTCTCGCGAGTCGGGGTGAATCGGGGCAGCTGCTGCGTGCGATCGAGCGCTGAGCCCCCGTAATCCCCGGACGAGGTGTCGCGCAGCGTCATCAACCTGCCGCTCGGCGGCTCGATCTCGTTCAGGCGGGCCTCGGCAGCGTCGAGCATCGGCCACTGGTCGGCGCGCCCGGCCTGCAGCGTCTCCATGTAATACTCGACTGCGACGACGGCATCGGCGAGGCGCTCGAGGCGGGCGGGCGTGAGCGCCCCCGCCTCCGGACGCACGATGCTGCCGAGCGCACGGCCGACGCCTTCCATGACCTCGACGGCGCGTTGCTTGCCCAGCATCAGTAGTCCCGCCGTGATGCCGCGCACCAGCGTCGGCACCTGGTCGAGGCCCTGCGCTTCCGCAGGTGCGGACAGCGAGTGCGTCACGGCTTCCTTGATCCGCGCCATGTTGACGATGCACTCGCGCAGCACCGCTTCCTGGACCTGGCGGAACTCCTCGTCGGTGGGCTCGCCGCCGGCGGCAGCGGCCGCCGCGGCATCGGCATGCGGCAGGATCAATCGCACGAGCTGGGAGTCGAGGCTGTCCTCGACGGCGATCAGCGCCGCCGCGATGCTGAGCAGGGCCGTGTCGTCGGGCGCAATGCGCCGCTCGACGATCGCGCGCAGCGATTCGAGCTCGCCTTCGACGCGCGAGCGCAATGCGCCGAGGCCCAGCACGCCGAGCGTGTCGCTGATCTTGCGCAGCATTTCGAGCTGCGGCGCGAGGTCGTCGACCTGGTTGGCGCCCTTGCGGACGAAGATGTCCAGCACGTCCTTGACCCGGGTGAGGTCCTCGCGGATCGCCGCGGCCACCGTGCGCATCAGGCGCACGCTCGGGGCGGACAGGGTATCGGTGTTCTCGGTCGCGTGGACGTCACGTGTCGCGACCATGTCCTGCAATCCGAACGACTGCCGGACCCGGCCGACCACCGGTGTTTCCACGCTGCTCTGGGCGACGTAGTAGAGCAGGTTGTTCAGCACCTCGACCGGCGGTGCGGCGGCGTACCGCTGCTCGCCCTGGTCCGCGAGCCGCTTCAATTCCCGGTCCACGTGGCCGAGCAGACGCTTGACCGACACCGTCGCCTCGATGCCTCCCGCCTGCAGTGCCTCGAGCACCGCGCCCGCGACCCACCAGAGCTGGTACAGCGGCTGCGTCGACGCCGCGCGCTCGAACTGGAGCGCGATTTCCGCGAGGTGATGGAGGTTCTCCGGCACGCGCTCGCCGCGGATCCATCCGAGCAGGGCCACCTGGAGCCGCGGCCTGAGCCGTCGCGCCAGGTCGGCGACCTCGCGGTCGCCGGCGAACGGCGAAGAAGGATGAGCCTGCGCGTCCGACCGCAGGTTGAGCAGCAGCAGCGTGCCCTCGGAGAGCAGGGCCGCGCCGCGGACGGCGCGCAGGTCGTTCAGCAGCGGCAGCAGCTGGATCGGCAGGTCGCGTGCGCCGGTGGCGACGCGCTCGACGTAGGCAGGCAACTGCTCCATCGCGCGCATCAGCGCCTCGAGGCCGTCCGAGTCGGCGCGGCCTTCGCCCGAGTGCTGGTCGACGTAGCGCGCGACGTGCTCCATTTCCTCGGCGAGCAATGCCCCGCCGTAGACTTCGGCGAGCCGCAGCGCGCCACGCGACAGGTGGATGTGCGCCGCGAAACGATGCAGTGCACCGCGGTCGACGGGCTTGTCCGCGAAAGCTTCGAGCCCCGCCCGCGCCTCGTTCAGCTCACTGGCGACTTCGCGCGAAATCACCAGCAACGAGGCGTGGGCCTCGTCGACGGTCGCGAGCGGCATGGATCCGTTCGTCACGCTGCGACGCCGCCTGCGTCAGCCCGCCAGGCTGCCGATGCGGCGCACGTTGCTGCCCGCGTCTGCGGCCGATCCGGCCGCCGCATCGGGGACGGGCGGGCTCTCGTCGGGGCGCAGCGCCTGGAACTCCCCCGTGACGGGCAACGGCCCCGGCAGCCGGAAACCCGTCACCGACTTCCGCAGCTGCGCGGCGAGCTCGGCGAGCTTGCCGATCGAGGCGGAGGTGGCCGTGGTGCTTTCCGCCGTCTGCGAGCTGATCTCGCGCAGCACCTGCATGTTGCGCGAGATACTCTGCGAGACGCCCGCCTGCTGCCGCGAGCTGGCGGAGATGTTCTGCACCAGGCTCGCGATCTGGTTCGAGACCTGCTCGATCTCCTCGAGCGCCGCGCCGGCGTTCTCCGCGAGCAGGGCACCGCCCACGACGTCGGTCGTGGTGCGCTCCATCGACACCACCGCCTCGTTCGTGTCCGCCTGGATCGTGCGCACCAGCACCTCGATCTGCTTGGTCGAGTTCGCGGCGCGCTCGGCCAGGCGCTGGACTTCGTCGGCGACGACCGCGAAGCCGCGACCCGCCTCCCCCGCCATCGACGCCTGGATCGAGGCGTTGAGCGCGAGGATGTTGGTCTGCTCGGCGATGTCGTTGATCAGCTCGACGATGTTGCCGATTTCCTGCGAGCTCTCGCCGAGGCGCTTGATCCGCTTCGAGGTCTCCTGGATGTTCTCGCGGATCGCGTTCATGCCGTCGATGGTCCGCCGCACGGCGTCGCCGCCCTTGTGCGCGATGTCGACGGAATGGCGTGCGACGTCGGCGGAGCGCTCGGCGTTGCCGGAGACCTCCTCGGTCGACGACGCCATCGCGGCGATGGATTCGGAGGCCGCGCCGATCTGCTTCGACTGCGCCGACGACGCCTTGGCGAGGTGCGTGGAGAGCGCCTGCGTCTGGCGGGTCGCGGCATCGAGCTTGACTGCGGAATCATTGATCGTGACGACGAGCTCACGCAGCGCCTCGATCGCATAGTTGATCGAGTCGGCGATCGCGCCGGTGATGTCCTCGGTCACGGTCGCCTGCACGGTGAGGTCGCCGTCGGCCAGGCTGGAGAGTTCGTCGAGCAGGCGCAGGATTGCCTGCTGGTTGCGCTCGTTCTGCCGCGCCTGGTGCTCGGCGCCGCGACGCAGCGTGGCGAGCTCGCGCTGCAGCCAGGCGGCGCCCGCGAGCGCCAGCAGCGTGATCGCGATGAAGAAGAGCGGCAGCCACGGGTTGGCAAACAGCCCGCCCGAGCCGATCGCACCGCTCGTGTCGATCCTGGCGAGGTTCGCGCTCAGGCCTGCGCCGGTCTCCGTCAGCGCGTTTCGCGCCGCGAGCATCTGCTCCAGCTGGTCGGAGAGCGCGATCGCGCGCTGCACCGGATCGGACACTTCACGATAGAGCGCGAGCAGCTCCACGGCGGCGTCCGCCGCCGGTTCGAAGGCAGCGGACAGCCCGAGCGAGTTGGCCTGGCCGGCCACGCCCCCCGCGACCTCACCCATGAAATTGAGGCTGTCGGTGAGCCGTCGGGCGGCGGCCTCGACCTGCACGGTGCCGTCGGCGAGCGCGGTGATGTCCTGCTCGACGGCCTGCGCGCGCAGCTCGAACCGCTCGAAGCTGCGGCTCACGGAATCCGGTCGACCCGGACCCATCAGCTTGATCACGCGGGCCGCGGCCGTGAGCATCTCGGGCGTCTTCTCGCGCACGTCCGCAGCCGCCTGCTGCGCCTGCAGCGCGGCTTCGCGTCCGTCGAGCACCGCCTGCGACTGCTCGAGCAGGGCCGGCCAGCCGTTCTCGCTGCCGAGCACGCGCGCGCTCGGCGTGGCGAGCAGGCCCACGGCCGACTTGCCGGCATTGATCTCGTCGATCACGCGGCCGAGACGCGTGCGCGACGCAGCGAGCGCATCGAAAGCGGGAGCCGAGCCGCGCACCGCAGCGCCGGCCTGCAACGGGATGTTCTGCGACAGCGACGTGAGCGAGGCCATGTGCTCGCGCAACTGCGACTGCTGCTGCATCGCGCGCCCGGTGAGCAGCAGCGCGAGCGCAGCGAGCAGCGCCGCGACGAGCGCCACGGCGAGCAGCAGCGGCTGCATCCGGGCGGCGTCGATTCTGTTCGTCATGGCGTCACCTGTCGTCGTCCGTCGTCGCGGCGCGGTCAGGAAGCCGCGGCCTGCATGAACTGCTGGCTCTCGAGCAGCGTGCGGACGCTGAACACCGGCCAGACCTCGGCGCCCCGCTTGAAAGCTCCCGCCAGGTAGCGCTCGCAACGCAGCAGCGTGGGCGGCAGGTCGGCCGAGAATTCGCTCTCGAAGAAGCGCCGGAACCCCATCACCTCGTCCACCACGAGTCCGGCGGGCATTTCGCGATGATTCGCCACCAGCACGCGGCTGGTCCGTGACACCGCCGTCACCCCGGCGCCGAGAAACGCACGCAGGTCGATCACCGGCAACAGCTGCCCCCGCACGTTCGAGAGCCCGCGGATCCAGGCGCGGGCGCCCGGCACGCGCGTCACGACGCCGGGATAGGCCAGCACCTCGCGCGTTTCCTCGCGCGCGAGCAGGAACGCCTCGCCGCCCAGGCGGAACGCGACCCCCACCCACTCGGCGCCCGACGCCGCCGATTCGGGCTGGCCCTGCGCCGCGGTCCGCGCGCGGCGGTCCAGTTCCCGCAGCAGTTCGAACGGCCGTTCGCGCAGCGGACGCAGTCGCGTGGTGCCCTGCATGCCGGTCAGGCGGAGATCGCGGCCTGCGCCTTGCGTACGAGCTGGTCGGTAGCGACGGGCTTCACGAGATAGTCGACCGCGCCCTGGCGCAGGCCCCAGACACGGTCTGATTCCTGCGACTTCGAGGTGACCATGATCACGGGAATCCGGCGCGTCTGCGGGTCGTTCGCGAGTTCGCGAGTCGCCTGGAAGCCGTTCACGCCCGGCATCACGATGTCCATCAGGATCAGGTCGGGATGGATCTCGCGGGCGAGTCGCAGCCCCTCGCTGCCGTCCGCGGCGGCGGCCGTCGTGAAGCCGTGCTGCTCGAGCGCCTTCTGCATGACGTGCACGTCGGTCGGCGAATCGTCCACGATCAGGACCAGTGCCACGTAGGTTCCTCCGAATCGGTGCGCTCAGGCGCGGTGGACGTGGGTTTCGATCGCGCTCAGCAGTTCTTCCCGCGTGAACGGTTTCGTCAGGTAGTGCTCGGAGCCGACGATGCGGCCGCGGGCACGGTCGAACAGGCCGTCCTTGCTCGAGAGCATGATCACCGGGATCGAGCGGAAGACCTTGTTGTGCTTGATCAGCGAACAGGTCTGGTAACCGTCGAGGCGGGGCATCATGATGTCGACGAACACGATATCGGGCTGGTGGTCGGCGACCTTCGACAGTGCGTCGAACCCGTCGACCGCGGTATAGACCTCGCATCCCTCGCGCGCCAGCAGCGTCTCGGCCGTGCGCCGGATGGTCTTGCTGTCGTCGATGACCAGCACCTTGAGGCCGGCCAGCCGCGGCCGGCTGTTGCTGGCAGCCGTGTTTTCCATGCCCAGGTAACCCTCGGATGCGGACGAGCGTGCGCGCAGTGCGACGCTATGCGCGAGGCCACTGCTCGCGCGGAGGTTTTAACATATTGGACACCCCCCTGCCATTGGCGGCTTTCGATACCATGACGCCCTTCACAGTGGCTTTCCCGAAGGCCGCGCTCGAGCGGAGCCCGCATGCCGAAACAGTCCGTGCGCATCGCCGTGGTCATGGACCCGATCGAGCACATCAAGCCGCACAAGGACACCTCGCTCGCGATGCTGCTGGCGGCGCAGCGCCGCGGCTGGTCCCTGCATTACCTGGAGATGGGCGACCTCTGGCTCCGTGACGGGGTGGCGATGGGCCGCGCCCGCCCGCTCGAGGTGCGCGAGCACGCCACAGACTGGTTCACGCGCGGCGAGCCGGAAGTCGGGCCGCTCGGCCAGTTCGCCGCGATCCTCATGCGCAAGGATCCGCCGTTCGACACCGAGTACGTCTACTCGACGTACATCCTCGAACGCGCGGAGCTGCAGGGCGCGCTGGTCGTGAACCGGCCGCAGGGCCTGCGCGACATGAACGAGAAGGTCTACACGGCCTGGTTCCCGGAATGCTGCGCGCCCACGCTGATCACGCGCGACATGTCCGACATGCACGCTTTCCTGCGCGAGCACGGCCGCGCGGTGTGCAAGCCGCTCCACGGCATGGGCGGACGGTCGATCTTCGTGCTCGACGTGGGCGACAAGAATGCGAACGTGGTCTTCGAAACGCTCACCGACTACGGCACGCGCTTCGCGATCGTGCAACGCTACATCCCCGACATCGTCACGACCGGCGACTCCAGGGTGATCCTCGTGGACGGCGAACCCGCGCCCTACGCACTGGCACGAATCCCGACCGCCGCGGACAACCGCGGCAACCTCGCCGCAGGCGCGACCGGCGTCGGCCGGCCGCTCGACGCGCGTGACCGTTGGCTCGCCGCGAGGATCGGGCCGGCCCTGCGCGAGCGCGGCATGCTGTTTGTGGGCCTGGACGTCATCGGCGGCTACGTCACCGAGATCAACGTGACGAGCCCGACCGGCGTGCGAGAGCTCGGCAAGCAGTTCGGCGTCGACATCGCCGCTACGCTCATCGACGCGATCGCGCGGCGTCTGGGGGCGACGTGACGCCGGCGCTCCCCGCGTGGCTGCCTTCGCGCCGGCGGGACCCGTCGAGCGACCGGCTCGCGACGGCGATTTTCCTCGCGGCGCTCGTGCACGGCCTCGTGATCCTCGGCGTCCGCTTCAGCGCGCCGCCGGCCGCCGACCGTGCGCTGCCCACGCTCGAGATCCTGCTCGTGCCGTCGGGCCCGGACGACCCGGAGTCGAACCGCGATGCCGCCTACCTGGCGCAGCGCAACCAGCGGGGCACCGGGCTCGGCGACGAAGGCCGTCGCAGCTCGCTGCCGGACGCCCGGCCGGAATCGGTCCCGCCGGAGGGGCTGCCGGTCGATCCGGAGCTCGAACGCACGATGCGCGAGCAGCCGCCCGGCAAGGTCTCGGTGCTCGCCCGCCGCGCCCTCGAGGCCGAACGCTGGCCAGCCGGCGCCGATACTCCGGCGAGCCCGCCGATCTTCCAGGCGCAGCCGGCGCCCGCTCCGCCGACGGTAGGCCTCAATGCCGCGGTCGCCGATCGGGAGCTCTACCTGCGCGGCGGTCGCTCCGCGGACGGCAAGCTGCTCGCGGACACCCGCGAATCGGCCATTGCCGCGTACCTCGACGGCTGGAAGCGGCGCATCGAGCGGGTCGGCACGCTCAACTTCCCGCACGAGGCACGGCGCCGCCGGCTGTCCGGCAACCCGGTGCTCGAGGTGGCAATCCGGGCGGACGGGTCGCTCGAGAGCGTCGTGGTGCGGCGCTCGAGCGGGCACCGGGAACTCGACCAGGCGGCGGCCGGCATCGTGCGGCTGGCCGCGCCGTTCGATCCGTTCTCGACCACGCTGCGTGAGCGCTACCCGGTGTTGCGTTTCGCCTACGAGTGGCAATTCCTCGATGGCCGGCTCGGTGGCAACGGCGCCGTCTTCACGTCCGACCCCTAGCGCGATAGTGTCGCGCCGTGGCGGACTACCTGACCAACCAGTTTCTGATCGCCATGCCGGCGATGGACGACCCGAACTTTGCGCAGACGGTGACGCTCGTCTGCGAGCACAGCGAACGCGGTGCGCTCGGCATCGTGATCAACCGCAGCCTGGCGATGACGCTCGGCGAAGTGTTCGACCAGCTCGGGCTCGACGCCACCCGCTCGCGCGTCAACGGCCAGCCGGTGCTGCGCGGCGGGCCCGTGCAGATCGAGCGCGGCTTCGTGCTGCACACACCGGCCGGCTCGTGGGAGTCCTCGCTGCCGTTCTCGCCGACGCTGCACCTGACGACGTCCCGCGACATCCTCGATGCGCTGGCCGCCGGCGAGGGCCCGGCGAGCGCCGTGGTCGCACTCGGCTATGCCGGCTGGGACGCCGGCCAGCTCGAGGACGAACTCGGGCGCAATGCGTGGCTCACCGTCTCGGCCGACGAGCGGGTCCTCTTCGAGACACCCGTCGAGCAGCGCTGGCACGCGGCCGCGCGCCTGCTGGGCGTCGACCTCCTCTCGCTCAGCAGCGACGCGGGACACGCCTGAACCGCGAAGAAGACCCGACCGGGGCGGAGGCGGCGTCGCCGCAAAGGACGCAGACCGCCGCATGCGAGGTGCTGCTCGCCTTCGATTTCGGGCTGCGCCGGATAGGAGTCGCGGTAGGCCAGACCCTCACCGGCTCTGCCACAGCCGTGGGCGTGGTGGCCTGTCGCGCCGGGGAGCCCGACTGGGCGGCCGTGACCGCAGCCATCGCGCGCTGGGCGCCGACCCGGCTGCTGGTCGGCCTCCCTTATAATATGGACGGCACGGAGACGACTACGACGCGGGCGTGCCGCGCCTTCGGCAGTGAGCTCGGCCGCCGCAGCCGCCTGCCGGTCGACTACGTCGACGAGCGCCTGACGTCTGCGGCCGCCTACGACGAGCTGCGCAGCGAACGTCGCTCGGGCACGCGCGCGCGACGGATCAGGCGGGGGGACGTCGATGCGAATGCCGCGCGGCTGGTCCTCGAGTCCTGGCTGCGGGACAGGAAGGGAGCGTGAATTGACGATCGACACCGGCCGGGACCTGCAACGCGACCACGCGGGTCGGCTGCGCCACCTCCTCACGCTCGAGGGCCTCGCCGCCGACGAGCTGCTCGGGCTGCTGGATTTCGCCCAGTTCTACGTGCGCCATCCCGGCGACATGGCGGCCCGCGACGGCAGCCTGGCCGGCCGCACCGTCGCCAATCTCTTCTTCGAGCCCAGCACGCGCACTCGTGTCTCGTTCGAGCTCGCGGCCAAGCGGCTCGGCGCCGACGTAGTCAACCTCGACCTGCACTCCTCGTCGCGGGTCAAGGGCGAGACGGTGCTCGACACGATCTACACGCTGCAGGCGATGCACGTCGACGTGCTCGTGATGCGCGATTCGGAGCCGGGCATCCCGGCGCACGTGGCCGCGCACGTGCAACCCCACGTGAGCGTGCTGAACGCGGGCGAGGCGCACGTCTCGCACCCCACCCAGGGCCTGCTCGACGTGCTCACCATCCGCCAGCGCAAGGGCAAGGACTTCGGCTCGCTCAACGTCGCGATCGTGGGCGACGTCCGCCACTCGCGCGTGGCGCGCTCGGCGGGCACCGCGCTGCAGACCCTCGGCGTCGGCAGCCTGCGGCTGGTCGCGCCCGAGAGCCTGATGCCCGGCAGCGACGAGTTCCCGGGCGCCGCGCGCCACACGGTGCTGGAGGATGGCTTGCGCGGCGCGGACGTGATCATGGCGCTGCGCATCCAGAAGGAACGCATGGACACCGCGAAGACTCCCGACGTCGACGCCTTCTGTCGCGAGTGGGGCATCAACGAGCAGACGATCGCACACGCGGCGCGCGACGCGATCGTGCTGCATCCGGGTCCGATGAACCGTGGCGTGGAGATCAGCGACGGCATTGCCGACGGACCTCGTTCCGCCGTGCAGCAGCAGGTCGGCAACGGCGTCGCCGTCCGGATGGCCGTGCTCGCCACGATCGTCCGCAACGTCCAGATCCGCAACGTCGAGGCCGGCCGGCGTGCCGGCTGAGCCGGGTTCGCAGTCGAAGTCGGTCACGAGCGCGGCGACCGGCGCCTGCACCATCGATGCGCCCGGTCGCGGACGGGGACGGCCGCTCGAGGAACGGACGCACCGCGATACCATCTTCGCCGAGGACGGCACCCTCCTCGCAGGGCAGGAGTACCCCGGACGCCAATACTTGATCCGGTTGCGGGCGCCGCGCTGCGCAGCCAGCGCCCGCCCGGGCGCGTTCGTCCACCTCACCTGTGATGGCGCTCGACCGATGCGCCGGCCCCTGTCGCTCATGCGGGTGAGCGCGGCCGAAGGGTGGATCGACCTGCTCTACAAGGTGGTCGGCCCTGGCCTCGAGGCGCTCTCGCAGCAACCCGTCGGCGCCACGATCAGCGTTCTCGGACCGATCGGGCGCGGCG
>CAVQQX010000013.1:0-13984 GCA_963714645.1 uncultured Gammaproteobacteria bacterium | reverse complement strand
GCCAAGGGGGGGATGCCGGCGCATGCCGCGGTCGTCGCCCGCCAGATGGGGAAGACGTGCGTGGCGGGATGCGACGCGATCGACGTCGATCGAGACCACGAACCGGTTCATGGTGGGCGGGAAGGTGATCCGCGAGGGAGACTTCATGTCGCTGAACGGCACCACCGGCGAGGTGATCCTGGGGAAGGCGCCGCTGATCGCGCCCGCGATGACCGGCGCGTTCGGGATCTTCATGTCCTGGGCGGACGCCGTGCGGCGACTCAAGGTGCGCGCCAACGCCGACACGCCGCGGGACGCGCGGGTCGCGCGCGACTTCGGGGCCGAGGGGATCGGGCTGTGCCGCACGGAGCACATGTTCTTCGCCGAGAACCGCATACCGATCATGCGGGAGATCATCCTCGCCGGCACCCCGGGAGGACCGCGAGGCGGCCCTGTCGAAGCTGCTGCCGATGCAGCAGGACGATTTCAAGGGGCTGTACCGGGAGATGAAAGGGTATCCCGTGACCATCCGGCTGCTGGATCCTCCCCTCCACGAGTTCCTCCCCAAGCGCGAGGAGTTGATGGTGGAGGTGACCAAGCTCGAGTTGATCCACGCGGACCGCTCCATCATCGAGGAGAAGAAGCGCCTTCTGGAGAGGGTCGAGGAGCTTCACGAGTTCAACCCGATGCTCGGCCTTCGCGGCTGCCGGCTCGGGATCTACTACCCGGAGATCACCCGGATGCAGGCGCGCGCCATCTTCGAGGCGGTCCTTCGAGCATCCAGGCCCGGCTCAGATTGAGGCCGTCGATGTGCGCGAGCTTGGGATCGCCGCGGTCGGTGACGATGCCGGGTGCGAGCCATGGCTGGTCCACGCGCTTGCCGGGAACCTGTGGCAGGAACCCCGTGAGCCAGCGCGCAAAGTCCGCCGACGCCAGGATCCGTCGCATCAGGTCCGCCTCGGCGAGGCACGGCGACAGGAAATCCTCGCCCGAGGGCTCGTACGCGAGCGGGCAGTTCACGTCGCCCAGGTAGAAGGCCCGCGCGCGTTGTTCCAGCAACGTCCTGAACGCGACGGCGTTGGCCGTCCGCGACCAGTCGTGCACCAGGCCGAACGCGAACGCCGTCTGGCTGTGCTCGCCGACGCGAATCGGGTACTGCAGCTTCGGCAACCACTGCTCGAGCCGTTCCGCCGCCGCCTGTTCCAGCGGGGCGAGGGTCGCCGCCCACCGCCGCGCGTCCGCGTCGTTCCACGAGCGCAGCTCGCCCGCGAGCGCGAGCAGCCACGCGAGGCCGTAGGGACGCTCGAAGGAGGCACGACCGGGCGTACGCAGGTACGTGACTTCGGCGGCGACGTGGAGCGGCGTGAGGCTGCGGTCGAGTGCGCGCCGGGCCTCGACGGCGAACGCGGCCGACGGAAACTGCCGCGCCAGTCGCGCGAGCAGCCAATGCGCGTGCACCGAGGAGTGCCAGTCGTAGCAGCCGAAGAATGCCGGCGTCAGGGCGCGCGGGGGTCGCACGTCGGCATCGCCGGCAAGCGTGTGCGAGAGCTTGTTGGGGTATTCCTTGTGGACGCAATCGAGCGCCAGCTGCGCGAACCGGCGGGCGGCGGCCGGGTCGAGCGGCGGGCGGCCTGCTGCATCCGCCGTGGCGAGGACACCGAGCCAGCACCCGACGGTGGCGACGGCGGTCACCGCGAGCCGGCGTTGGCCCTGGGTCATCGATGCGGCCGGCCCCGACTGGCCGAGTCCGCGCGCCGCCGCCGCGAGGAACACGGCGACCTGCGAGGTCAGCGTCATGCGCGCGTCATTTCGCCGCGACCGACGACGTGAAGAGGCGCACGCCGTAGGGGTCCAGGGCCAGCGGCGCGGAGGCCGCGACGACAGCGCCGGTCAGTCGATCGGCCTTCACGACGGCTTGGGCGGCTTCGGGCAGCGACAGGCCCTCGATCGCGCGTCCGGAGAGGTTCGCGACGAAGGTGAGCGTGCGGCCGTCGAGCGTGCGCTGGAACGCGATGACGTCGTCGCGGCCCACGTCGATCACCTGCAGGTCTCCGCGCCGCAATGCGGGCTCCGCCTGCCGCAGCCGGATCCAGCGCCGGTAGTGGTCGAGCAGCGACGCCGGGTCCGCCGCCTGCGTCGCGACGTTGCGACGCTCGAATCCCGGCTGCAGTCGTTCCCACGGCTTCGCGCCCGACGTGAATCCCGCGTGAGCGCCGCCGGACCATGGCATCGGATTGCGGATCATCTCGTCCGGCTTGGCGCCGACCTGCCCGATCTCCTCCCCGTAATATAGGAACGGCACGCCCGGGCCCGCCAGCAGCAGGCTGGCCGCCAGCTTGAGCCGGCCGGGCAGCTCGCCGAGCCGGCTCGCGATGCGGTCTTGGTCGTGGTTGGTCACGAAGGACGCGAACTGCCTGCCCGGGTAGGCCTGCGTCACGTTCGCGAGCGTGTACGCGAGTTCGTCGCGCCGCCCCGATTCGATCGCGGCCAGGATCGCTTCCGCGAGATCGAACTCGAACGCGAGGTCGAGCGCACCCGTCGACACGTATTCGCTCACGACCTCCGTCCCCGTCCAGACCTCTCCCACCATCAGCGCATCCACCCGCACCTTCTTCAGGTGAGCGCGAAACTCCCGCAGCCACGCGAGCGTCTCGGGCGTGTCGCTCATCTCGATGCCGTCCTCGACCAGGTGACGGACCGCATCGAGCCTGAAACCGTCGACACGCAGGTCGCGCAGCCAGAATTCGGCGATGCGCCGTGCCTCGGCGGTCACTTCGGGGTTCCTGTAGTTGAGGTCCGGCATGCCGGACCAGAAGATGCCGTAGTAGAACTGGTCATGCATCTTCTGCCAGACCTGCTGGTTCCACGGTCCGCGCACCTGCGGCACGTCGTCGGGTTCGACGAACAGGTACCAGTCCCGGTAGCGGGCATCGCCACCGAGCGCGGCGACGAAGTGCGGATGCTCGGACGAGCTGTGGTTCAGGACGAGGTCGACGATGACTCGAATGCCGCGCCGGCGGCACTCGGCGAGGAACCGCTCGAAATCCGCGCGCGTTCCGTACTGCGGATTGATGCCGTAGTAGTCCGTGACGTCGTAACCGTGGTAGCTCGGGGACGGGTGGATCGGCATGAGCCAGATCCCGGTGACGCCGAGGTCGGTCGCCGTCGCAGGGTTGCCGTCGTTCAGGTAGTCGAGCTTCTCGATCAATCCCTGGAAATCGCCGATCCCGTCGCCGGCGAGCGGACCGGTCGCGGAGTCGGCGAACGAGCGCACGAAGACCTCGTAGAACACACGATCGTTCCACCACGGGCTTGCGGCGGTGGCGGCGCGCGGATCGACCGGCACGGACGCGGAGGGCGCGGCCGTCCTGGCAGCGGGCGGTGGCGATGTCGCGGTGCGGCACGCCGCCACCGAGGCGAGCCCGATCACCGAACAGAGGATCGCGAGCTGCCGAGCCATGGCCACTCCCGGGTGAGGCGATGCCCGCGGGATCATAACCGCTCCGCCGAGGCGGCTGCCGACCTCGCCGGTCGCACCCGGCCGTCAGCGCAGGACCCGGCCGTTCGCGTCGACGACCTGCACCGTGCCGAGCCCGAGGGCACGGACCGGCGCTTCGATCCGCGCGAGGTCGCCGACGATCACCCACGTGAGGGCCTGCGGCCTGAACGCGCGGCGCGCCGCGGCACGGATGTCCTCGTCGTCCTGTGCCTCGAGCCGCTGCTTGAGCGTGCGTATCCAGTCGTCCGGCCGGCCGAACCGCACGATGTCGGCGATTGCTCCCGCCACGGACGCGTGCGTCTCGAACTGGCCCGACAGGGCACGCACGTCGCGCTGTTTCACCTGCTCGATCTCGTCGCTCGTCGCCGGCCTCGCAGCGACGAACTCCGCCACCTCACGGCGGATCTCGGCGATCGCCTCGAGCGTCTTGTCGGACTGTACCGGCGCCGACAGCAGCCACGGCCGTTGCCCGAGCGCCTCCGGCAGGGCCGCGCGCGCGCCATAGGACCAGTGTTTGTCCTCGCGCAGGTTGAGGTTGATCCGCGAGGTGAACGTCCCGCCGAGCACCGCATTGGCGGTATTGAGCTCGATGCGGTCCACGGCACGGCTCGATTCCATGAGCTGCCCCACGAGCAGCGTGGTCTGGATCGCGCCCGGACGGTCGAGCAGGAAGACCCGCGACGCGGGTGCCGGCGCGGCAGCGGGAATCGCCGGTTTGACGAGGGCGACCCCTGGCGTCGGCTGCCAGTCGCCGAACTGCCGCTCCAGCAGCGGGAGGACCTCGTCGCGCGTGATCGCGCCCACGACGATCACCGTGACGTTGTCGGGGCGCAGCACCTGGCGCTGGAATTCGAGCAGGTCCGCGCGGCTGAGCGCGCCGATCGACTCCTCGGTCCCCGAGCCGGAGAAAGGGATCGCATAAGGATGCCCGGCCCCGTAGAGCACCGGCGGCAACACGCGCAATGCCAGCGCGTCGGGGCTGGTCTTCTCGCGCGCGATGCCTGCGATCCATTCCTTGCGCAGCCGCTCGAGTTCGCCGGCCGGGAACGTCGGCCGGCGCACGACGTCGGCCAGCAGCGAGAGCGAGGGTTCGAGGCGATCCGTCATCGCCGACACCGCGGCGAACGACGTATCGAGCGAGGACCCCAGCAGGAGGTCCGCGCCGAGTCGTTCCGCCCGGTCCGCAATCTGCAGCGCGTCGAGCTTGCCCGCTCCCTCGTCGAGCATGCTCATCGTGAAGCTCGAGGTGCCGGCCTTGCGACCGAGGTCCGCGACGTACCCTGCGTCGAACAGCAGCGAAACCCGGGCGACCGGCACGCCGGGCCGGCTCGCGACGATGACCGGTATGCCGTTCGAGAGGCGTGCTCGTTCGAGCGGCGGGAACGCGACGTCCGGGAACTCGCTCGGGAACGGCGGGCCCGTCGCGCGGTCGACCGTCGACGCGCCGCCGGCCTGGTAGGCCGGTTGCGGGAGGATCTCGAGCGTGTAATCGCCTTGCGCGAGCCAGCGCCGGGCGACGCGCTGCAGGTCCGCGGGCTTCGCCTCCGCGATCCAGCGCAGCGACCGGCGGTAGCACCCCGGATCGCCGTCGAACACCGCGCACGACGCGAGGACGTCCGCCTTGCCGCCGAAGCCGCCGATGCGTTCCAGCCCCTTCACGAAGCCCGACTCGACGACGATCTTCGCGCGCGCGAGTTCCTCTGCGTCAGGTCCGTGCTCGGCGAAGCGCCGCAGCTCCTCGGCGATCGCCGCCTCGACGCGCGCCGGCGGGACGTCGCGCTTCACGTCTGCCGACAGGCTGAACAGCCCGGCGATCTCGAGCGATGACTGGCCGGCACCCACCGTGTCCGCCAGCCGCTCGCGATAGACCAGCCGCTCGTAGAGACGCGAGGTCTTGCCGCCGCCCAGGATCTCCGCCACCAGGCCCAGGTACTCCGCATCGACGGTGCCGTCGGGAGGCGTGTTCCAGTAACGCTGCCAGCGCGGTTGCGCGACCTGGTCGTACAGCGTCTCGCGCCGGCTCTCGGTGCGGGCGGCGATCCACTCGCCGGGTCGTGCGAGCGGCGGGCCGGACCCGATGTGCCCGAAATAGCGCCGGGCCTTTTCGCGCGCGGTCGCGACGTCGATGTCGCCGGCGAGCACGAGCACCGCGTTCGCGGCGCCGTACCAAGACGCGAACCAGTTCTTCACGTCGTCGAGGGACGCGGCGTCGAGGTCTTCCATCGAGCCGATCGGCAGCGTGCGGTACGGGTGACCGACCGGGAACGAGGCGCGGAACACGGTCTCGGGCACGCGACCGTACGGCCGGTTCTCGTGCTGGCGCTTCTCGTTCTGCACGACGCCCCGCTGCTCGTCGAGCCGCGACTGCGTGATGGCGCCGAGCAGGTGTCCCATGCGGTCGGACTCCAACCACAGCGCGAGGTCGAGCGCGGACGTTGGCACGTTCTGGAAATAGTTGGTCCGGTCGAAGCTGGTGGTGCCGTTCATGCCGGTCGCGCCCACCCGTTCGAGCGGCCGGAAGAACTCGTCGTCGTAATGCTCCGAGCCCTGGAACATCAGGTGCTCGAACAGGTGCGCGAAGCCGGTGCGACCCGGCGGTTCGTCCTTCGACCCGACGTGGTACCAGACGTTGACCGCGACGATCGGTGCCTTGCGGTCGGTGTGCACGATCACGCGCAAACCGTTGTCGAGCTCGAACTGCTCGAAAGGGATCAGGTCGTCAGATGCGGGTCCCGCCTGCTGGGCCGACGCCGGCGTCAGGGACTCGGGCGTTGCGGCCGCCGCCGCCTCCGAGCTTGCAGCCCCGGTCACGCAGACGAGGAGCCAGGTGCGTAGGCTTACGCCGACAACGCGGCCAGACTTCCACCATGCCCGGCTGTTGCGCCAACGCATCATCACTCCTGTTAGAATCCGGTCACGAAGTTTCGGCGCATCACGGCCCGGTGCCGGATTGCGGTAACACCGGATTGCCGGCCGCGGTCTTCGGCGCACAATCCGTCGGTAATCCTGCCCGCACCCCGGGAGGAGTCCGTCCGGATGGAACCGGCGGACAGGCGGTGAGTGAAGTCGCCGAAACTTTATAATGCATGGCATAAAAGCCACAAGGAGTACGCCTCGATGTCATCCCGTTACTTTATTCCGCTGGCCGTTGCGGCGGCCCTCGCAACGCCCCTGGCGGCACACGCCGAACAGGGCGACTGGCTCGTCCGCGTCGGCCTCAGTGTGGTCAACCCGGAAGAGACCAACCTCAAGCTCGGCGCGGCCGGCGACCTCGTCATCGACAGTGACATCTCGCCGACGTTCAACGTCAGCTACTTCCTCACGGACCATATCAGCACCGAGCTGCTGGCCGCGTGGCCTTTCGGCCACGGCATCGACCTGGCGACGAGTGCTCCGGGCGACGACAAGACGCGCGCCGGCTCGACCGACCACCTGCCGCCGACCCTGAGCCTCAACTGGCATTTCAACGTCGACGGCACCGTGAGGCCGTACGTCGGCGCGGGCATCAACTACACGATGTTCTCCAGTGAAGAGCTGCGCGGCCCCCTGGCCGGCAACAACCTGAAGCTCGACGACTCGTTCGGTGCAGCCGGCCAGGTCGGCCTCGACATCGGCGCCGGCAACTGGTTCTTCAACGCCAACGTGCGTTACATCCAGATCGAGTCGGATGCCGAGGTGAACGGCGGCGACGTCGGCACCGTCGACATCAATCCCTGGGTCTACGGCGTTCACGTCGGCTACAAGTTCGGCGCGCCCGCCCCGGTCGCCGAAACTCGCGCGGTCGAGCCGGTCGCCGCCGCTCCTGCACCGGCTCCGGCGCCGGTCGCCCCGCCTGCTCCGGCCGATGCGGACGGCGACGGCGTCACCGACGACATGGACAAGTGCCCCGGCACTCCGGCCGGCACCAAGGTCGACAAGGTCGGTTGCCCGCTCGAGCAGACGCTCAAGGTCCTGTTCGACTTCGACAGCGCCGAGCTGCGCCCCGAGTCGATCACGGAGCTCGAACGCGTCGTGAAGTTCATGGGCGACGTGCCGTTCGCGACCACGCTGGTCGAAGGGCACACCGACAGCGTCGGCGCCGATGCCTACAACTCGGCGTTGTCCGATCGTCGCGCGAAGGCCGTGTTCGACTACCTGTCGAGCCGCGGCGTGGATCCGGCGCGCATGAAGTCCGTCGGCAAGGGCGAATCCGCCCCGATCGCGGACAATGACACGGCGGAAGGTCGGCAGGAGAATCGCCGCGTGATGCTGATCCGCACGGATTCCGGCACGTGAGCAACTGAAGCCCCCCTCACGGCGGTCGGTGACGAGGCCCCGACGCGCAAGCGCCGGGGCTTTCGTTTTTTCTGGGCTAGAATCCGCTCTTTCGCGCGCCGCACCGGGGCGCGCGCTCCGCACGCCACGACAGGAGTCCACCCCATGAAGCTTGCCTACGCTCTGCCATTGCTCGGGCTCTGCACCGGCATGCCCATGGCGTCGTTCGCCGACGATGCCGCGGCGAAGAAGGCCGCCGAAGCCACGGCCACCCAGGACGCCGCCCTCGCCGCCGCGGTCGGCGGCGACTGGCGCTCGGTCGAGGACAGGGCGCGCGACCGCTACCGGCACCCGGTGGAGTCGCTGACGTTCTGGGGCCTCGAGCCCGGCATGACCATCCTCGAGGTCCAGCCCGGCGCCGGCTGGTGGAGCGAGATCCTCGTGCCGTATGCGAAGGCGACCGGCGGCCGTTACTACTCGACGGCAGCCGATCTCGCCAACCCGAAACTTTCGGACGGATCGCGCAAGGCCCGGGCCGACTTCGCGGCGAGATTCGCCGCGCACCCCGACCGGTACGGCAAGGTCGAGCTCGTCGACTGGGGCGCCGTGTCAAAGACCCTGCCGGCGAATACCTTCGATTTCATCCTGACCGCCCGCTCGATCCATGGCTGGATGCAGCAGGGCCCCGAGACGGTGTCCCAGACGTTCGCGGAGTTCTACAAGGCGCTCAAGCCGGGCGGCATCCTGGCCGTGGAACAGCATCGCGCCAATCCCACGGGCGGCGCGGCCGAGAAGCCCGAGACAGGCTACGTGTCCGAGGCGTACGTGATCGAGCAGGCGAACAAAGCAGGGTTCCGCCTCGCGGGATCCTCCGAGGTCAACGCCAACCCGAAGGACACGAAGGACCACCCGTTCGGCGTCTGGACGCTCCCGCCGTCGCTGCGCACGTCGCCCGAAGGCGCGGACGACGCGGTGGATCCGAAATTCGACCACAGCAAGTACCTCGCGATCGGCGAGTCGGATCGCATGACCCTCAAATTCGTGAAGTAACCCGCTGCGCGCCTCTGCCGTCGCGACGGAAGAGGGCGTGCCAGAGGGCGTGCCGAGGCGATGAACGTCGGCTGCAGCCGATCGTAGCGGTGGTTCAGAGGGGTCGCATGCTCGAGATCGTCCGTCGATTGTGTCGTCCGTCGCTGCTCGCAGCGCTGCTCCTCGCCGGGTGCGCGAGCCCGCCGCCGGCGCCCCCCGCAGCGAGTGACCAGACCACTCCAGAGCCGCTGCCGGCCGCGGCCGTCGAACGCACTGAATCGCAGAAGCTCGCCGCCGTCTTCGACGAGTACTTCGAGGCAGTGCTCGAACTGAACCCGCTGCTCGCCACCTCGATCGGCGACCCGCGCTACAACGACCGCTTCGTCGTTTCGATCGCGCCCGAGGCGATCGCGCGCGAGCAGCAGCTCGAACGCAACTGCCTCGCCCGCCTGCGGCAGGTCGATCGCGGCAAGCTGACGCCGGCGGAGCAGCTCTCCTACGACGTCTTCAGGTCGGGCCGCGAGCGCGAGATCGAGGGCTTCCGCTTTCCCGGCGAGCTGATCCCGCTCAACCAGTTCTACTCGACGCCCAGCACGTTCGTGCAGCTCGGTTCGGGCAACGGCATGCAGCCGTTCGCGACGGTGCAGGACTACGACAACTTCCTGAAGCGCCTCGACGGCCTGGTGGCGTGGACGGACCAGGCCATCGTCAACATGCGTCTCGGCATCGAGCGCGGGTACACGCTGCCGCGCGTGCTCGTCGAGCGCACGTTGCCGCAGCTGCAGGTGCACGTGGTCGCCAGGCCGGAGGACTCGCTGTACTGGGGGCCGATCAAGCACCTGCCGGCGACCTTCGCGGCCGGGGACCGTGAGCGGCTCACGGCCGCATATCGCGCGGCGATCGAGGCCAAGGTCGTGCCGACGTACCGCAAGCTGCACGACTTCCTGCGCGACGAGTACATGCCCAGGGCACGGACCTCGCACGGCATGGACGCGCTGCCTGACGGCAAGGAATGGTACGCGTACAACGTGCGCTACGTCACGACGACCGACTACACGCCCGAGCGGATCCACCAGCTCGGCCTCGACGAGGTCAAGCGCATCCACGACGAGATGGCCGCGGTGATGCGGCAGGTCGGATTCAAGGGCACGCGCACCGAGTTCTTCGAGTTCGTCAACTCCGACCCGAAGTTCTTCTGGACGAACCGCGACGACCTCGTGAACGGCTACGTCGCGATCAAGGACCGCGTGAACCCGCAGCTGCCGAAGCTGTTCGAGATCCTGCCGCGCGCCGACTACGAGGTGCGCGCGGTCGAGCCGTTCCGCGAGAAGAGCGCGTCGGGCGGGCAGTACCAGGCCGCGAGCGAGGACGGCTCGCGCCCCGGCATCTTCTATGCCAACGCCTACGATCTGCGCGCGCGGCCGAAGTGGGCGATGGAAGCGCTCTCGCTGCACGAGGGCAATCCCGGCCACCATTTCCAGATCACGATCCAGCGTGAGCAGAAGGACCTGCCGCAGTTCCGGCGTTTCGGCGGCTATACCGCGTACATCGAGGGCTGGGGGCTCTACGCCGAGACGCTGGGCCCCGAACTCGGCCTGTACCAGGATCCCTACCAGGCCTTCGGCCGGCTCGAAGCCGAGCTGTGGCGTGCGATCCGCCTCGTCGTCGACACGGGCCTGCACTCGCGCGGCTGGACGCGTGAACAGGTGCTGGCCTACATGGCCGAGAACAGCTCTGCGGCCGCGGCGCGCCGGGTCTCGGAAACCGAGCGCTACATGGCCATCCCGGGCCAGGCGCTCGCGTACAAGATCGGACAAATCGAGTTGAGCGAACTCCGGGCCCGGGCGCAGCAGGCACTGGGACCGAAGTTCGACTTGCGCAAGTTCCACACCGCGGTGCTGGCCGACGGGGCGCTGCCGCTCGACGTCCTCGCGGCCAGGATCGATCGCTGGATCGAGTCGCAGCGGTGAGGATCCCGGCCATGCACGCGTCCCCGGTGAAGCTCCCCGTGGCGCGCGCCGTCGTGCGGGCCCTGGCCGCCGGCATCGCTGGCTGCGCGTGCGCGACGCTGTCCGCGGCGGCCGCGACCCCGGCGGTCCCCGGGGCCGACGGGATCGTGACGCGGACGCTGCCGAACGGCATGAAGCTCGTGGTCTGGCCGGACCGCGACATCCCGAGCGTCGCGCTCTTCACGTGGTATCGCGTCGGCAGCCGCAACGAGCGCCCGGGCATCACCGGGATCTCGCATTTCTTCGAGCACATGATGTTCAACGGCACGAAGACGCGGCCGCCCGGTGAATTCGACGAGGTCATGGAGGCACACGGCGGGCGCAACAACGCGTACACGAGTTCCGACGTGACCGTGTACCAGGACTGGTTTCCCAGTTCTGCGACGCCGCTGATCTTCGACCTCGAGTCCGACCGCATGCGCAACCTCGACTTCGACCCGAAGAAGGTCGAGAGCGAGCGCGGCGTCGTGTACTCGGAACGGCGTTCCTCGGTCGACAACGACAACTTCGGCACGCTGGTCGAACAGACGCAGGCGACGGCGTTCGTCGCGCATCCGTACCAGATCCCGACCATCGGCTGGCCCTCCGACATCGAGGGCTGGAAGGTGGCGGACCTGCAGGCCTACTACCGGCAGTACTACGCGCCCAACAATGCCGTGATGTTCGTCGTGGGCGACGTCGACCCCGCGGCGATTCTCGCGCTGGCCGACAAGTCGCTCGCGACGATCCCCGCGCAGCCGGCCCCGCCGGCCGTGACGACGGTCGAGCCCCCGCAGGCGGGAGAACGACGGCTCGAGATCGTGCGTGACGCGCAGACGCCGCTGCTCGCGATGGCCTGGCATGCGGCCGCCGCGCCCGACCCGAAGACGCGCGTGATGGAAGTCGCGCTGGCCATCCTCGGTGGCGGCAACTCCTCGCGCCTGTACCAGCGGCTCGTCGAGAAGGAGCAGGCTGCCGTCGACATCGGCACCGCGCTCGACCAGGGATTCGACCCGGGCCTCGCGTGGGTCTATGCCATCGTGCCGCCGGGCGGGGACGTCCGCCGTACCGAGACGCTGATCGACCAGGAAATCGCGCGTCTCGCCCGGGACGGGCCGTCGGCGGCCGAACTCGCGAAGGCCCGCAACCAGGCGCTCGCGGCGTTCTGGCACGGCCTCGAGACGATCAGCGGCAAGGCCGAGGTCCTCGGCAAGTACGAAGTCTTCCACGGCGATTTCCGCAAGCTCTTCGACGCGCCCGCAGCGTACGAACGCATCACGGCCGACGACGTGAAGCAGGCTGCGGCCACGGTGCTGCGCCGCGAGAACCGGACGGTCGGGACGCTGGTGCCGCCGGTGGTGGATGCCTCCGGCGCGCGGGCGGCTGCGGGAGGTGCGCGATGAACCGCGAGCCCGTCCGCCGCGTCGCGCGGATCCTCTGCATCATTGCACTGGCCTGGGCCAGTGCGCCGACGGCTCGGGCCGCGGGGGTCCGGTTGCCCGCGTTCGAACGCGCCACGCTCGGCAACGGTGCCGAGATCGTGCTGCTCGAGAAGCGCGACACGCCGCTGGTCTCGCTCGTCGCGCTCGTGCGGGGCGGCGCGCTGGGCGATCCCGCGGGCAAGGACGGCACCGCCTCGCTGCTTGCCGAGCTGATCCAGAAAGGCGCCGGCCCCCGCGACGGCGCGCAGTTCGCCGAGGCCATCGAGGGCGTCGGTGGCACGCTCGCCGCCGCGGCGGGCAACGAGAGCCTGAACCTCAACGCGAGCTTCATGGCCCGGGACGTCGACCTCATGCTCGAACTCGTCGCCGACGCGCTCGAGCGGCCACGTCTCGACGCCGCCGAGTTCGACAAGGCCCGAACGCTGGCGGTCCAGGCGATCGCGGCCGCGAAGGACGCCGATCCCCGCGCGCTGATCGACAGCTACGGCAATGCGTGGCTGTTCAGGGGCCATCCGTACGGCCGCCCGGTCGGCGGCAGCGAGGCGACGCTCGCCGCGATACGGCTCGACGACGTCGAGCGCTTCTACCACGCGCAGGTGGGCGGCGACCGCCTGGTCGTCGCCGTCGTGGGCGACTTCGACGCGGCGACCCTGCGTTCCAGGCTCGAACGCACGTTCGGCAGCTGGCGCAAAGCCGGGGCGATATTGCCGGCGGCGCCGCCGCCCGCACGGGTACGGGGGCGCCGGGTGCTGCTCGTCGACAAGCCCGGCGCCACCCAGACGTATTTCTGGCTGGGCAACGTCGGAGCGTCGCGCACCGATCCGGCCCGCACGGCGCAATCGGTGGTGAACACGGCGTTCGGCGGGCGCTACACGTCGATGCTCAACACGGCGCTGCGCATCGACAGCGGCCTCACCTACGGCGCGAGTGCCGGTTTCGACCGCAACCTGCAGCCGGGGTCGTACGCCATTTCCTCGTATACGCAGACCGATTCGACGGCCACGGCCCTCGACCTCGCGCTCGCGACGCTGGAGCGGCTCCACGCCCAGGCGCTCGATGCCGCGACGCTCGAGTCCTCGCGCAACTACATGCTCGGCCAGTTCGCCCCGACGCTCGAGACCAACGGTCAACTGGCAAGTCGCCTCGCGGAGCTGGTGTTCTACGGACTCGGCCCCGAGGACGTCGACCAGTTCGCGCAGCGCGTGACTGCGACCGATGCGACGGCGGTCCGCAGCACGGTCGAGCGCAGCTTCCCCCGGGCCGGTGATCTCGCCGTCGTGCTGATCGGCGATGCCGCCCGCACGCGCGCCGTCGCCGCGAAATACGGCGCTGTCACGGAGATGAAGATCACCGATCCGCAGTTCGTGCCGGCCGCGACGCCTCGACGATGACCGCGAAGGCGCCCACGGCGCTCGTTGCGGGCGCGACCGGTCTCGTCGGCGGGGAGTGCCTCGCCAGGATCGTGGCGACGCCGACGTACGCGAGCGTGCTGGTGCTGACCAGGCGTGCGCTGCCGCCGGAACTCGTGCGGGATCCGCGGGTCCGGCAGCTCGTGTGCGACTTCGCCCGGCTCGACGACGTGGCGCGGGAGCTTGCGGCCGACCACGTGTTCTGCACGCTCGGCACGACGATCCGCAAGGCGGGATCGCAGTCGGCGTTTCGGGAGGTCGACTTCGAGTATCCGCGCCGGCTCGCGCAGGTGGCGTTGCGGCAGGGTGCGACCCACTTCTCCGTCGTGAGTGCGCTCGGGGCCGACCGGCGCTAGCAATACGTAGTCGAAGCGGTCAGCATAG
>CAVQQX010000012.1:0-30197 GCA_963714645.1 uncultured Gammaproteobacteria bacterium | reverse complement strand
CCACGTATTGCTGCAGCTTGCCTTCGGTGGTCGAGCCCGGCAGCACTTCGTCGACGACCAGCATGCCGGTCAGGTCGGGCCGCGTGCGGCGCGCGGTTTCCTGGGTGGCGGATTGCAGGCCGAGGCGCACCAGTTCGTCGTACGGCGTGTATGCGAAGACGGTCTGCAGCGTGCCTCGTGGCACGGCCTGGCCTTTCTGGATCAGCTGCAGTGCGCGCTGCACGCGGCCGAGCGGCAGGTAGAAGCTCGACTGGGCGCCGTTGCTGCCGCCCGCGTTCAGCGCGACGACGCGACCGCGGATGTCGATGACCGGTGAGCCCGAGGACCCGCCCGAGGTGCCGGACGCGGCCTGGATGTAGAACGTGTTGAAGTCGTTGTACTTGCCGACACCGTATTCGGGCGCCTCGCGGTCCAGGCGGGCGAGCGTGCCGGCGAGGATCGAGAGCTGCTCGCCCGCGTCGTTGCCGACGACGCGGATCTCGGTGCCGATCCGCGCACCCTCTGGATGGAGCGGCAGCGCCGCGGGCTTCACGTAGCGCAGCTTCGCAGGGTCGTAGCGATAGAGCCCGAAATCGTGCACCGGGTCGCGATAGATCGCGTGCAGCTCGACCTCCTCGCGATTCTGGAAGATCGCCGTGGCGACGACCGGTCCCGGTGTCACGACGTGACGGTTGGTCAGGATCAGGCCGCGCTCGGCGTCGACGACGAAGCCGGTGGCCTGGCTCGACTGATTCCACTCCGTGTCGAACGCGCGGGTCTGGTCGATCTCGATCGAGACCACCGAGGGCGCGATGCGCTCGAGCGTGCGGTCCCAGGCCGGGTTCTCCTCGATCGGCCGCGCGATCCCGGTCGCAGGCGCGGGCTGGACGGTCGGCGGCGGCTCCGGTTGCGCGAAGGCCCTGACGGCGAACGCGACGAACAGCACGAACGCGGCCGCCCGCCCGCAGGGCGCCTTCCTGGCGCTGCCTCCGTGACGTGATACGGTCACAGGTCGCGACCGAATGTCGCGCGGAAGCGGGTCTTGAATTCGTTCATGTCGAAGCGGTGACTCTGGGTGCCGGCGTGGGCGACCTTGATCGCGCCCATCAGTGAAGCTATCCGACCGGTCGTCTCCCAGTCGAGTTCATTCATGAGCCCGAAGATGAGCCCTGCACGGTAAGCGTCCCCGCAGCCTGTCGGGTCGCGGACGGCTTCCGGCGCCGCCGCCGGGATCGACCATTCGCGACCGTCGGCATGGATCACGCTGCCCGCCGCACCCCGCGTGATGACGTAGGCCTCGACCCGGGCGGCGATCTGCCGCGTGTCGAGTCCCGTGCGCTCCTGCAGCAGCTGTCCCTCGTAGTCGTTTACCGCGACCCACGTCGCGCGGTCGAGAAAGGCCAGCAGCTCGGCACCGTCGAACAGCGGCAGCCCCTGTCCCGGGTCGAACAGCCAGGGGATGCCCGCGGCGGAGAACTGCTTGGCGTGGTCCAGCATGCCCTCGCGCCCGTCGGGCGCGACGATGCCGAGCGTGATGCCGGCGTCGGCCGGCACGACGTTGAGGTGCGACAGCGCCATCGCGCCCGGATGGAACGCGGTGATCTGGTTGTCGTCGAGGTCGGTCGTGATGAAGGCCTGGGCGGTGTACGTGTCGTCGACCTCGCGCACGAAGTCGAGCCGCACGCCGCATTGCCGCAACCAGCCGCGGTAAGGCTCGAAGTCGAGGCCGACCGTCGCCATCGGCGCGCCGTTCCCGCCGAGCAGCGCGAGGTTGTACGCGATGTTGCCGGCGCAGCCGCCGAAGTTGCGGCGCAGGGTCGGCACGAGGAACGACACGTTCAGCATGTGGATCCGGTCCGCCAGGATGTGGTCGCGGAACCGGCCCTGGAACACCATGACCGAATCGTACGCGAGCGAACCGCAGATGAGCGCTGTCATGAGAAGGGAATAGTGCTCAGGGACCAGTGAATAGTCGGCGGCCCGGTGAATCCGGGAAGTCGTAGCCTTCGTGTCTGCCATTCACTATTCACTTCCCCAGCAGCACCAGTCCCCAGGTCGCCGGGACGAGCAGCAGCGAGAACAGCACCGCGCAGGAGCCGAGGTCCTTGGCGAACCCGGAAAGCGGATGGCGCTCGAGCCCGATGCGGTCGACGACGACCTCGACCGCGGTGTTGAGCACCTCGACGATGACCACGAGCACCAGGCTGCCGAGCATCAGTGCACGCTCGACGCCGGTCTGCCCGAGCCACAGTGCAGCGGGCACCAGTACGAGCGCGAGCCATACCTCAATCCGGAACGCTTCCTCGCTGCGATAGCAGAGCAGGAAGCCGCGCACCGAGTTGCGCGTCGCGTCGAGCAGCCGGGCGAGGCCGGTCGAGCGCACGCCCTCGCGCACGCTCACGCGGTCTTCTTCCAGGCGAGATCGAGCTGCTTCGCCGCGCGCACGTCGTCGAGCCGGCGCACGGGCAGCGTCCAGGGCGCGCCCTTGAGCTGCGCGGGCTCGGTCTCTGCCTCGCGCCGGATCGCGGCCATGGCGTCGACGAACGCGTCGAGCGCTTCCTTCGACTCGGTTTCCGTCGGCTCGATCAACAGGCACTCCGGCACGAGCAGCGGGAAGTACGTCGTGGGCGCATGAAAGCCATGATCCAGCAGTCGCTTGGCAAAATCCATCGCGTTGGTTTCCCACTCGCGCGCCTCGCGCCGCAGCGTGACGATGAACTCGTGGCTCGCACGACGCCCCGGATAGGCCAGCTCGAAGCCGGCGGCGCCAAGGCGCGCCATCAGGTAGTTCGCGTTCAAGGTGGCGTACTCGGCGACGCGCCGCATGCCGTCACGCCCGAGCATGCGCATGTACACGTAGGCGCGCAGCAGCACGCCGGTGTTGCCCATGAAGCCCGACAGCCGGCCGATCGTCTGCGGCAGGTCGCGCTCGTCGAGCCAGCGGTAACGACCGTCGGCCTCGCGGCCGACCACCGGCACCGGCAGGAACGGCAGCAGGCGCTCGCTGACGCCGACGGCGCCCGACCCGGGCCCGCCGCCGCCGTGCGGCGTCGAGAAGGTCTTGTGCAGGTTCATGTGGATGACGTCGAACCCCATGTCGCCCGGCCGCACCTTGCCGAGGATCGCGTTCAGGTTCGCGCCGTCGTAATAGAGCAGACCGCCCGCCTCGTGCACGATCTCCGCGACCTCGCGGATGTGTCGCTCGAACACGCCGATCGTCGACGGGTTGGTGAGCATGATGCCGGCCGTCTGCGGCCCTGCGGCGAGACGCAGCGCTGCGAGGTCGATGTCGCCGTTGGCCTGCGTCGGCACCTCGCGCACGGTGCAGCCGCACATCGTCGCCGTCGCCGGGTTCGTGCCGTGCGCGGCGTCGGGCACGATGATCTCGGTGCGCGCGAGGTCGCGGCGCGCACGATGATAGGCGCGGATCATCGCCACGCCCGCGAACTCGCCCTGCGCCCCCGCCATCGGCGTCAGCGAAACCGCGCGCATGCCGGTGACTTCGCGCAGCATTTCCTGCAGCTCGAACAGCACCTGCAGGATGCCCTGCCCCGTCGATTCGGGCGCGAGCGGATGGCGCCCGAGGAACTCCGGCAGCATCGCGTACTGCTGGCACGCCTTCGGGTTGTATTTCATCGTGCACGACCCGAGCGGGTAGAAGTGCGTGTCGACCGAGAAATTGAGCTGGGACAGCCGCGTGAAGTGCCGCACCGCCTGCAGTTCCGAGACCTCGGGCAGCAGCGGCGGCCGGACCCGGCGCAAAGCGGCAGGAACGTTCGCCGTGGCAGGGGCCTGCGGGTATTGCGCCGCGGCGCTGCGGCCCGACGCGGAGAGTTCGAAGATCAGGGGTTCGTGCATGGTCTCATCCTGCAGCAGGGGCCGTTCAGGCGGCCGCGGCGGACGTGTCGCCGAGCGTCTCCGCGAGCACGCGTGCGTAGGTCGCGATGTCGTCGGGCGTCCGGGTCTCCGTCGCGCACACGAGCAGCGCGTGGCCGAGCGCCGGGTAGCGGCCCGAGATGTCGAGCCCGCCGACGATGCCCCGTCCGGCGAGCGACGCGAGCACGCCGCGGACCGGACGGTCGAGCAGCAGCACCGCCTCGTGGAAGCGCGGAGCATCGAATGCGAGGCGCACGCCCGGCACGCGCGTCAAGGCGTCGACGAGCTGCTGCGTGCGCTCCATCGAGGTCGCCGCGACCTGGGCGAGACCGTGCGGCCCGACCAGCGACAGGTAGATCGTGGCGGCCGTGACCAGCAACCCCTGGTTGGTGCAGATGTTCGAGGTGGCCTTGCTGCGGCGGATGTGCTGCTCGCGCGCCTGCAGGGTCAGCGTGAAGCCAGGGCGGCCGTCGAGGTCGAGCGTGCGGCCGATGATGCGGCCCGGCATCTGCCGTACGTGCTCGGTCCGCGTGGCCATGAACCCGAAGTACGGGCCGCCCGAGCAGAGCGGCACGCCGAACGGCTGGCCGTCGCCGCAGGCGATGTCGGCGCCCTTCGCGCCCCATTCGCCGGGCGGCTTCAGCAGCGCAAGCGAGGTCGGGTTGACGACGCCGATCACGAGCGCGCCCTGGGCGTGCGCCCAGTCGGTCAATGCATCGACGTCCTCGAGCGTGCCGAAGAAATTCGGCTGCTGCACGACGACGGCCGTGATGTCCTGGCCCTGGTACGGTTCGAGCGCCGAAGCCGGCGTGCAGCCGGACTGTGCGTCGTACGGCAACGGCTCGAAGGCAAGGTTCTGGTTGCCGGCAATCGCGTGCGCGACGTCGCGGTACGTCGGGTTCACCGCCGTCGGCACGAGGATCCGCTGCGATTTCGACCGCCGGTTGGCGCGCACCGCCATCAGGCAGGCCTCGGCCAGCGCGGAAGCGCCGTCGTAGAGCGACGCGTTGGAGACGTCGAGCCCGGTCAAGCTCGCCATCATCGTCTGGTATTCGTACAGCAGCTGCAGCGTGCCCTGGCTCGCCTCGGCCTGGTAGGGCGTGTAAGCGCTGTAGAACTCGCCGCGCGCGACGATCGCCCACACGGCCGCGGGCACGTGGTGTTCGTACGCGCCGGCACCGATGAAGTTGAGCCGGCGCCCGTCCAGGGACGCGAGCTCGGCCATGCGCCGGCCAACTTCCATCTCTCCGAGTGCCGGCGGCACGCCCGGCAGGCCGGTCGTCCGCAGTTCGGCGGGAATCTCCTCGAACAGCGCGTCGATGTCCGGCGCGCCGATCGCCTCGAGCATCGCGCGGACGTCCGCGTCGGTGTGCGGGATGAACGGCATCGGACGGACGCTCAGTGCGTCTCGGCCGCGAGCGCAGCCGAGTAGGCCTTCGCGTCCAGCATGGCCGCGAACTGGGCTTTGTCGTCCGGGCGCACGCGCATGATCCAGCCGGCGCCGTACGGGTCGGTGTTGATCAATTCCGGTTGGCCACCCAGGTCCGCGTTGCCCGCGACGACCTCGCCGGTGACCGGACTGTAGACGTCCGACGCCGCCTTGACCGACTCGACGACGGCGCAGGCTTCGCCCGCGTTCACGCGACGACCCGGCTCCGGCGCCTCGACGAACACGAGGTCCCCGAGCGACTGTTGCGCGTGGTCGGAAATGCCGATCGTGATCGTGCCGTCGTTCTCGAGGCGGGCCCATTCGTGGGACTTGAGGTAGCGCAGGTCGGCCGGAACGTTGCTCATGGTCTACTCCCCGGAAAGATGAAAGCCAGCGGTCGCAGTGTCCGGTCGTGGGGGTGCGCGTGGCGTCACAGCGCGATCGCGGCCTTGCCGAGACGCACGAACGGCGGCCGCACGATGCGCGCGGCCACGAGCTTGCCCCGGATCTCGACCTCGCAGCGGTCGCCGGTCTGCGCCGGGACGCGTGCGAGGCCGATCGAGCGCTCGAGCGTGGGCGACCAGGTACCGCTCGTGACTTCACCCTCGCCGACGTTCGCCACGATCACTTTCTGGTGCGATCGCAGCACCGCGCGCTCCTCCACCAGCAGGCCCACGAACTTGCGCGTCTCGCCGCTCGCCTGCTGCTGCGCGAGCGCCCGACGGCCGATGAAATCGCGATCCTGGGGCTCCCAGGCGACGGTCCAGCCGAGCCCGCACTCGAGCGGCGACACCGACTCGTCCATGTCGTTGCCGTAGAGGTTCATGCCGGCTTCGAGCCGCAGCGTGTTGCGGGCGCCGAGCCCGCAGGGTCGCACGCCTGCATCGCGCAGCTTCTGCCACAGGGCCGGGGCTTCGTCTGCGTGCACGGTGACCTCCCAGCCGTCCTCGCCGGTGTATCCGGTGCGCGCGACGAACACGCTGCCGGCGTCGAGGCCGTTGAACGGTGCCAGCGCGAGTGCGCGGGCGGCGACGTCCGCAGCGATGACGGTCGCGGCTTTCTGTCGCGCGTTCGGGCCCTGGACGGCGATCATCGCGAGGTCCGTGCGCGGCTCGACGGCGACCCCGAACGCGCCGGCGTGCTGTCGCAGCCACGCGAGGTCCTTCTCGCGGGTGCCGGCGTTCACGACCACCCGGAACCACTGTTCGTTCAGGTGGTAGACGATGAGGTCGTCGAGCACGCCGCCGTCTTCACGCAGCATGCACGAGTAGAGCGCCTTGCCGGGCGCCGTGAGCTTGGCGACGTCGTTCGCGAGCAGTCGCCGCAGGCAGTCGCGCACGCGTTCGCCGCGCAGGTCGACCGAGCACATGTGCGAGACGTCGAACATGCCGGAGTCGCGACGGACGGCATGATGCTCCTCGATCTGGGAACCGTAGTTGACGGGCATGTCCCAGCCGCAAAAGTCCACGATGCGGGCGCCGGCGGCGAGGTGTGCCTCGTACAGGGGGGTACGCATGCCCATGGGTCCGGTTCGTCCTCGCGTCGCGCCTGTCCGGCAAAAAAAAGGCGGCAGGCCGCCTCGACGACCTGCCGCCCCTCTGTCCTTGGACCTGAGAGATCAAGCCCGGCCCGACGCCGACGCCGCACCCCTTCGGTGGGTCCGCCGCGAGGCGGACCGCTCTCCAGAGCCCATCAGGCCGCGGCCGTACGTTTGCCTGAGCGTTTCCGGGCGGGTTGCGCCTTCGGCGGGCCGACGAGCGACCACTCTCGGGACGGACCTTGCGATGGGTAGCCGCATGTTACTCCAGCCCGTCCGGGGTAACACCCCTCCGGGCCAGGCGGTTGCGCCCCCGCCCCGGGCCGGACCGGGCCGGCCACCCCCCCCCGCCCGGTCGGCGCTTGCCAACGCAGGGCTCGCACCCGAACATCCGCACCTCTTCATATATATATGACGCTCCCGGGCCGCTGGCGCAGCGCGCCGTTCCCGGCCCGGCGTCGCCTGTTCAGGTGCTGTCCATGGTTCCGACGTCCCGTCTCCCCCTCCTGGTCCTGCTGGCCGGCAGCGCGGGCCTCCCGTGGTCGCAACCCGGCCAGGCGGCCACGCCCGAGTCGGCTGCCGCACGCGAGCTGCACGCCCTGTTCGATGCGGAGTGGGAGCGCCAGCTCGTCGAGAACCCGGACGACGCGACCTACATCGGCGATCACCGCTACGACGACCGCTGGCCCGACCAGTCCGAGGCCGCCCTGGCCGCGTCGAACGCCGCCGACCTCGCCGCGCTGACGCGACTCGAGGCCATCGATCCCGCCCGGCTCGACGAGCGGGATCGGCTCAACCGCGACCTCTTCCGGCGCCAGCTGCAGGCCAGCCTGGACACCTACGCCTACGGCTCGCGCTATACACCGCTCACGCACCGCAGCGGCCTCGCCGCCGCGCACCAGCTTGCCGAACTCGTCGAGTTTCGCACCGTGCGCGACTACGAGCAGTGGCTCGCGCGCATGAACTCGATCGGTCCGCTGGTCGACCAGTCGATCGCCCTGGCCCGCGCGGGTCTCGGCCGCGGACAGGTGCCGCCCAAGGTGCTGATGCAGCGCCTGCCGAAACAGATCGCGCAGCAGCTCGTCGACGATCCGCAACGCAGCCCGTTCTGGGGCGTGTTCGCCGACATGCCCGATTCGATCCCGGCCGCGGACCAGGCGCGGCTGCGCGAGGCCGCGCACGCCTCGATCCGGACGAAGGTCGTGCCGGCGTATCGCCGGTTGCAGGAGTTCGTGGAGCGTGAATACCTGCCGCGCTGTCGCGAGTCGGTCGGCCTCTGGGACACGCCGAAGGGCACGGCGCGGTATGCCGAGCTCGCGCGCTTCTACACGACGACCGACCTGACGCCGGACCAGATCCACGCGATCGGGCTGGAGGAGGTCGCGCGGATCCGCGCCGAGATGCACGAGGTGATGGCCCGCACCGGGTTCAAGGGCGGCTTCGAGGAATTCCTCGCCTACCTGCGCAGCGACCCGAGATTCCACTACACCGACCCCCGGCAGCTGCTCACGGCCTACCGGGCGATGGCGAAGCGGATCGACCCGCTGCTGCCGCAATACTTCGGCAAGCTGCCGCGCATGCCGTACGGCGTCCGACCGATCGCCGAGCAGGTCGCCCCGGATACCACCACTGCCTACTACCAGGGTCCGGCGATCGACGGCAGCCGCGCCGGGTACTATTACGTGAACCTGTACCAACCGGAACAGCGGCCGAAGTACGAGATCCCGGTGCTGACCATCCACGAAGCCGTGCCGGGCCATCACCTGCAGATCGCGCTCGCGCAGGAACTCGGCGACCTGCCGGAGTTCCGCCGCGACTTCGAGGCGACGGCATTCGTCGAGGGCTGGGGACTCTACAGCGAGAGCCTGGGGCAGGAGATGGGCCTCTACGACGACCCGTACGACAAGTTCGGCCAGCTCACCTACGAGATGTGGCGCGCGGTGCGGCTCGTCGTCGACACCGGCCTGCATCACAAGCGCTGGTCGCGGCAGCAGGCGATCGATTACTTCAGGGCGAACGCGGCCAAGTCGGAACTCGACATCGTCAACGAGATCGACCGCTACATCGGCAACCCCGGGCAGGCGCTCGCCTACAAGATCGGCGAGCTGCGCATCAAGCAGCTGCGACGCGAAGCGGCCGCCGCACTCGGCCCGCGCTTCGACCTGCGCGCGTTCCACGACGTCGTGCTCGGCAGCGGTGCGATCCCGCTGGACGTGCTCGCGTCCAACGTGCAGCGCTGGATCGAAGCGACCCGCCGGGCGCCTGCGGCCGCCGCGCGCTGACGCCGCGGACCCTGCCGAGCGGGAGCACGATGAGCACTCATTTCCCCGTCGTCCGCCGCGCGAGCACCGCGGTCCGCATCGGCCCGGTCGCGGTCGGCGGCCACGCGCCGATCGTCGTGCAGTCGATGACCAACACCGACACGGCCGACGTCGAGGGCACCGCATTGCAGGTGCGCGCGCTCGCACTCGCGGGCTCGGAACTCGTGCGCGTCACGGTGAACACCGACGCGGCGGCGGCGGCGGTGCCGCGGATCGTCGAGCGCCTCGCACAGCTCGGCACCAGCGTGCCGATCGTGGGCGACTTCCACTTCAACGGACACAAGCTGCTGCGCGAGCATCCGGGTTGCGCGGAGGCGCTCGCCAAGTACCGCATCAATCCGGGCAACGTCGGTCGCGGCAGCAAGCGCGACCCGCAGTTCGCGCAGATGGTCGCGACGGCGTGCCGTTACGACAAGCCGGTCCGCATCGGCGTGAACTGGGGCAGCCTCGACCAGGACCTGCTCACGCGCCTCATGGACGAGAACTCGCGCCTGCCGCAGCCGCTCGACGCGACCGACGTGATGCGCGAGGCCATCGTCGTCTCCGCGCTCGAGAGCGCGCAGCGCGCGGAGGAGATCGGTCTCGGCCACGACCGCATCGTGATCTCCTGCAAGGTGAGCGGCGTGCAGGACCTCGTCGCGGTCTACCGCAACATCGCGCGTCGCTGCGACTACGCGCTGCACCTCGGGCTCACCGAGGCGGGCATGGGCTCGAAGGGCATCGTCGCCTCGACCGCGGGCATCTCGGTGCTGCTGCAGGAAGGCATCGGCGACACGATCCGCGTCTCGCTGACGCCCGAGCCGGGCGGCGACCGCACCAACGAGGTGATCGTGGCGCAGGAGATCCTGCAGACCATGGGGCTGCGCTCGTTCACGCCGATGGTGATCGCCTGCCCGGGTTGTGGCCGCACGACTTCGACCTATTTCCAGGAGCTGGCGCAGAAGATCCAGTCGCACCTGCGCCTGCGCATGCCCGACTGGCGCCGGCAGCATGCCGGGGTCGAGCAGATGACGGTCGCGGTCATGGGCTGCGTCGTCAACGGGCCCGGCGAGAGCAAGCACGCGAACATCGGCATCAGCCTGCCCGGGACCGGCGAGCGGCCGGTGGCGCCCGTGTACATCGACGGCGAGAAGGGCCCGACGCTCAAGGGCGAGCGCATCGCCGAGGAATTCCAGCAGCTCGTCGAGGAGTACGTCGCCCGGACGTACGCAGCGACGTCACCGACGGGCGCGGCACGCGCGCCGAGGAGCACCCATGACGACGCCATTGCGTGATCGCCGCTGCCGCCCGCTGCCGCCCGGCACGCCGGCGCTCGCACCCGAGCAGGCCGTGACGCTGCTCGGCGAACTCGACGCCGCGTGGCGCATCAGCGAGGACGGCAAGACCCTGAAGCGGGCGTTCAAGTTCAAGGATTTCTACCGGACGATGGCGTTCCTGAACGCGGTGGCGTGGATCGCGAACGCGGAAGACCATCACCCCGATTTCGAGGTGGGCTACAACTACTGCCGGATGGCGTTTGCGACCCACTCGATCGGCGGGTTGTCGGAGAACGATTTCATCTGCGCCGCGAAGATCGATGCGCTGTAGCGTCGGCTCGTCGAGCGACCGTCGCGGATCGCGACGGCTGTCCGGCCGGCACGCTGGGCACCGGCCGGACAGGTTCAGTCCAGATGCGCAGCGGGCGGCTGCGTTGCGCATCCCCCGGCTCGGCCGGTCCTACTGCCTCTTGTCGCGCAGCTCCTCGCGCGCCTTGTCCTTGATGCCGCCGATGGCATTCTCGGCACGACCCTTCACCTGGTCGACCTGGCCGTCACGACGCATTTTCTCGTCGCCGAGGGCCTTGCCGAGGCCTTCCTTGATCTTGCCGCCAACGTTCTTCGCGGCGCCTTCGATGCGATCTTCGTCCACCATGATGGGTCCTCCTTGACCTGCGGAAAGGAGCGGCGGCGGGCCGATCGGCACCGCGACCGCTTCCGGTTGGACTGCGTCCGCAGGAGGAGTTCAGCGCAATCGCGCGCTCAGGCGAGGCGCCGACAGCGTCGGATGACAGTTGAGCGCAGCGGGCGGCGCCCGTCCGCGGAGGCGCAGTTCAGAGCGCGCGGATCGCCGCGATGACCGCGATCCAGAACGGGGTGACGAGCAGCGTGGCATAGAAGATTCCGCGAGCGAGCGCGGTGCGTTCGTCGTCGATCTGGTGATCCATTCAGTGTGTCCCCCGTGTCGAAGCAGTATCAGGGTGCCGGCTGCGCGGCGTCGAAGAGCGGGTCTAATCCGGTTTGGACGTGAGTTGACACCGGGCGGACCGCTGCCCGCCATACGCAAAAACCATGTTGCGCCCGGGAACTGCCGCTGTCCCGAACCCGTGTCACGAATCCGCGCCGTCGTGGTGCTGTTGGCGGGGCCAGGCGCTGGCGTCGATCGTCGCCCGGTAGCCGTGCCAGGTCGCGTGACCGATCAGCGGCAGGGTCGCTCCCAGCAGTGCGAGCAGTGCCAGGTAGCCGTGCGAGCCGGCGCGGCGTGCCAGCAGCAGCGCGAACCCTGGAGCCACCGCCAGCACGATCATCACGGCCCAGACGGCCATCGCCGGCTTGTTGCGCAGCACCGCGTGGACGCTCGTCACGACCGCGGTGATCGAATCGGTGTCGCGGTCCACGAGCATCGGCAGCGAGAAGGCGGCGGCGGCGAACACGACCAGCGCGAAGATCGCGCCGACCGCGCTGCCGAGCGCGAGGAACGGCAGGTACTCGCGCCAGCCGGAGGTCGACATGTCCAGCGGGAAGAAGATGTGCACGGCCGAGGCCGCACGCCACCAGACCAGGAACACCACCAGCAGCATCAGGGCGAACACCATCAGGTTGCCGCACGCGCGCCGCTCCTCGATGAAGCAGCGCCGCAGCGACGGCCGCACGCCGCGCTCGAGCTGTTCGCTGATCGAGTACGTCCCGACGGCGAGCAGCGGCGCCACGAGGATGAAGCCGGTCACCAGTGCGAGCAGTTCCCAGTAGCCGCCGAGGCGCAGCGTGACGTCGGCGAGCACCGCGCTCGAGGCCACGACGGCCGCGCCGTAGGTGAGGCTCTGGCGCGGGGCACGCCGGAGGTCCGACCATCCCTGCCACACCCAGCCGAGCGGCGCCGCCACGTGGAGGTTGCGACAAGGCGCTGCGAACGGCAGCGTCGCAGGAGCGCCCGTGGACGCAGCCGGCGGCGCCTTCGGAGAGGCAACGGACGACGGTGCGGTCGGCGATGACGCTTCGGACACCACGGGCTGGATCCCCCCGAATGCAGCGTGCAGGACCCGGCGGTCCCGCCCCCCGAGCCCGGCACCAGGGCCGGTCTCTCAATCGAGCAGCAGGCGGTCGCCCTCCGGATCGACTTCCGTCATGAGGTCGACGGGCAGCCGCGCAAACCTGAGCGCGGCTGCGTAACCGCGCCGGTCCCCGGCCCGGCGGTCGATCATCCACTGCGCGTGTTCGCAGAGCAACGTCAATTGCAGCGCACGCGCCAGCGTGAGGGCGAGGCGCCTCGCACCGGCCTGCAGGACTTCCGGGTCCTGGCCGCTCTCGAGCACGAGCACGGCGCGTTCGAGTGCCCCCAGGGCCTGTTGCGCGGCGGCACGCAGGCGCGGCTCGGACACACTGCGCACGCACGCAGAGGCGCGACCCATCAACGCGGCGAGTCCCGCCTGCAGGTCGCTGCGCAACAGGGCATCGAGCGACAGCACGTTCGTGGTGCCTTCCCAGATCGGGAGCACATGCGTGTCCCGCAGCAGTTGCGGCAAGCCGGTGTCCTCCACGTACCCTGCGCCGCCGAAGCTCTCGATCGCCTCCGTCACCACTGCCACTGCCTGCCGGCCGGTCACGAGCTTGGTGAGTGGCGTGAGCAGCCTGAGCAGTGCACGCTGCCCGTCGTCGATCTCCCCGGTTTCCTGGCGCCCGTTCAGGTCGACCAGCAGGAACGTCATGAGGAACGCGCCCCAGGTCTCCGCCTCGAGCCCCGCGAGCGTGTCGGCGTGCAGCGGCAACCGCTCGAGCGGCTGGCCGAACGCCTCGCGGCGGCGCGCGTAGGAACGCGCCAGCGCCACGGCGCGTCGCATGAATGCGACCGCGCAGACGCTGTTCCACATCCGCGTCACGGCCAGCATCGGTTCGATCGTGCGCGTGCCGTTGGCGGGCGGCCCCACCAGTGTCGCGCGCGTGCCGTCGAGCAGCAGTTCGGCCGTCGGCACCTTGCGCGTGCCGAGCTTGTCCTTGAGCCGGTCGATGCGTATCCCGTTCAACTGGCCGGCGGCGTCGCGGACTTCGACGTAGAACATCGCGAGGCCCTTGCCGCCGGCCGGATTGCCTGCGGGGCGGGCCAGCGTGAGCGCCATCTGCGAGGTCACGGCGGACGTGAACCACTTGCGACCGTACAGCCGCCAGCCCGCGCCGTCCGGCACGGCGCGCGTCTCGGAGCGACCGACGTCGGACCCGCCCGTCGCCTCGGTCATCCACTGGCCGCTGGTCCACGACGTCGCGAGGTCGCGCGAGGTCAGGTGCGGCACTGCGTGCGCACGCAGCTCCGGGCTCGCGGAATCGAGCAGGCATCGCACGGCGCCATCCGTCATCGCGAGCGGGCACGTGTAGACGTCCGACGACGGATGGAACAGGTAGACCTTGAGGAACTGCGCGAGCCGGGCGTGGCGACCGAGTGCGACGTCGTAGCCGGTCGCGACCAGCCCATGGCGCACCGCCACCTTCTCCGCCTCGCACCACAGGCGCGTGACTTCGACGCGGTCGATCCTACGACCCCACGCATCCCATTGCGTCAGCACGGGCTCGTTGAGCCGGTCGGCGAGCTGCAGCGCATAAAGTTCGCCCCCCGCGAGCCCGCCGAGCTCGCGCAGCTCCGGTGCGAGCGAGCGCGCCAGCTCTTGCGGGAGGTAGCGCTCGAACCAGCAGCCGAGCAGAGAGTCGTCGTCGAACGTGTTGCCGAGCGAGGGCGGCGCCTGCCGGAACAGGCGATCCTCCCAGTCGTCGGGGTCGTGGCCGCCGGGCAGGTCGCTCATCGACTCGCCCTCGCGAGCGTCGCGCCGCGTCGTGCGATCTCCGGGACGTCGCCCCCCAGGCCGAGGGCGCGCTCGATCAGCGTGCGACGCAACAACGGCTGGCGCGTGACCACGGACATGCCGAAACGGCGCGCGGCCGCCACGGTGGGGTTGCGATCGCGGAAGAGCCGGTTGAGTGCGTCGCAGAGCGTCATGACGAGGGCGTTCTCGCTGCGTCGCCAGCGTTCGTAGCGACGCAGCACCCGCGGGCCGTACAGTTCCTCGCCTCGCGCGGCAGCCTCGGCGAGGACCTGGACCAGGCTCGCGCAGTCGAGGAACCCCAGGTTGACCCCCTGCCCTGCCAGCGGATGGATAGTGTGCGCCGCGTCGCCCACCAGCACCAGTCGCGGCCGCACGTACTCGCGCGCATGCCAGAGCGACAGCGGGAACGCCGCGCGCTCGCTCGCGAGCGTCATCTTGCCGAGCACGCGGTCGCCCGCGGCAGTCACGCGCCCGTTGAATTCCTGCTCCGGCGCGGCGAGCACCGCGTCGGCCTCGGCCGGCGAAGTACTCCAGACCAGCGACACGCGGCCATCCGCGAGCGGCAGCAAGGCGAGCGGTCCGCCCGGCAGGAAGCGCTGCCACGCCGTGGCGCGATGCGGCTGCTCGACCTGCAGGTGCGCGACCACGGCGCTCTGTTCGTACGCGCCCCCTGCACGGCCGATGCCCGCGAGCTCGCGTACCAGCGACTGGGCGCCGTCGGCGCCGACGACCAGTCCGCAGCTGAGCCGTCGCCCATCCTCGAGCGTCACCCTCGCGCCGTCTGCCTCGAACTCGAGGGATTGCAGGCGACTGCGGACCTCGGTCACGCCCCGTAGCGCTGGCGACTGGTGCAGCGACCACTGCACGCGCAGGTTCTCGACGATGTATCCCAGGTTGGGTTCTGCGGTCTCGGCCGCCGAGAAGCGCAGCGCGTCGGCGTGGTCGGCCGAACTCGCCGCGTCCCAGACGACCATCCGTTCGTAGGGCGCGGCATGCGGCGCGATCGCCTCCCATGCACCGGCAGCGCCCAGGATGCGCTCGGACGCACGCGACAGGGCCGAGACGCGCAGGTCGAGTCGCTGCTCGTCCGGGCGTCGCGGTGGCACCGGGTCGACCAGCGCGATGCGCCACTGCGCGAATGCTTCCTCCGCGGCGAGCAGGCCCGCGAGGCAGGTGCCCACCATGCCACTGCCGACGATGACCACGTCGAAGTCGTGGCGGCGGGCCACTCAACGCACTCCGGCGAGCGGCACGCCGCGGGCGAGCCGCGGGACGCGTTGCGCCGCCCCGACGCTCAGGCGGGCGAGCGCCGATTTCGCGGGCGGGAACACGTCGAACGCGAGCAGGCCGACGCTGCGCAACCCACGCAGCACGCCGAGCGGCGTGGAGAACAGCCGGACGAGGCCATCCGTGAACGCGACGATTCGACGCCGGTCGCTTGCACGCCATTCGGCGTACTCCTGCAGCACGGCAGCTGCGCCGGCGTCGAGACGCCCCTCGGCGCGATGGTCGGCGATCACCTCGGCAAGGCTCATCGCGTCGCGCAGTCCGAGGTTGAAACCCTGCCCGGCGATCGGATGGAGTCCCTGCGCCGCATTGCCGACCACGGCGAGCCGCTCGACGACGAGGCTGTCGGCGCGCGAGAGCGCGAGTCCGTACGATGCACGCCGCCCGACGCGCAGGAAACGCCCGAGCCGGAACCCGAATGCCCGCTGGAACTCGGCGAGGAACTCGTCGTCGGCGAGCGCGAGCAGTCGCTCCCCTGCGTGCGGGGCCACGGTCCAGACCAGGCCGCAGCGCCCGTCGGTGAGCGGCAGCAGGGCGATCGGCCCGGTGTCGGTGAAGCGCTCGTAGGCGACGTGGTCGTGGAATCGCTGGGTGACGACGACGGCCGTCAGTGCGGTCTGTCCGTACTCGTGGTGTTCCGCGCCGATGCCCGCCTGCTCCCGGACCAGCGAGCGCACGCCGTCGGCAGCGACCACGAGCCGTGCACCGAGCGCACGGGTCTCTCCCGCCTGCTCGTACTGGACCGTGCGCACCTCCTGCGCAGCCTCGCTGCCGAGCACGCACGCGGGAGCGATCACGTCGACGGCGCCGGCACGCTGCAGGGCGGCCCAGAGTGCGCCGCCGATGGCACGGTTCGGCACGACGTAGCCGAGTGCCTCGAGGCCTTGTTCCGCTGCATCGATGCGCGTGGTCCCGAAGCGCCCTTGGTCGGAGACGTGGATGCGCCTTATTGGAGCCGCCTCTCGCGACATGTCGTTCCAGGCGCCGAGCGTGCGGAATGCACGGACCGTGCCGTTGGCGAGTGCCGTCGTGCGCTCGTCGAAGCTCGGGTTCTGCTCGCCGGCGCCTGGTGGTGCGGCTTCGAGCAGCGCGATGCGCAGTCCGAGCGGGGCGAGTGCGAGCGCCAGCGACGCGCCCACGAGCCCGCCGCCGACGATGGCCAGGTCATACGCGGGCGGTGACGTGGCCAATCGGGTTCCGTCAGGCCGCGAGCGCGCGCCTGGACATCAGCCGCTCGATCTCCGCGGGTGTGCGCGGCAGCCCCGCCGTGAGCAGTTCGTGACCGCCCGCCGTCACCAGCACGTCGTCCTCGATGCGGATGCCGATGTTCCACCAGCGCCGCGGCACGCCCCTGGTGCCGGCCGGGATGTAGATGCCCGGTTCGACGGTGAGCACCATGCCCGGTTCGAGCACGCGCCATTCACTGCCGACCTTGTATTCGCCGACGTCGTGCACGTCCATGCCGAGCCAGTGCCCGGTGCGGTGCATGTAGAACTTGCGATAGGCGCCATCCTTGATCAGCGTCGGGACGCGGCCCTTGAGCAGGCCCAGGCGCACCAGCCCCAGCGTGATCGCGCGCACCGCCGCGTCGTGCGGCTCGTTCCAGTGGTGGCCCGGCTTGACGACCGCGAAGGCGGCCTCCTGGGCCTCGAGCACGACCTCGTAGATCGCGCGCTGTTCGGGCGTGAAGCGGCCGTTGACCGGGAACGTCCGCGTGATGTCGGACGCGTACATGCCGTACTCGCAGCCCGCGTCGATCAGCAGCAGCTCGCCGTCGCGGAGCACGTCCGCGTTCTCGTGGTAATGCAGGATGCAGCCGTTGGCACCTCCTCCCACGATCGGGTGGTAGGAGATGTCCGCCTGGTGGCGATGGAACTCGTGCAGCAGTTCCGCCATGACCTGGTACTCGGTGAGCCCCGGCCGTGTGGTGCGCATCGCGCGGACGTGGGCGCCCACGGCGATCTGTGCCGAGCGTCGCATCACGCCTGCCTCCGCGCGGCTCTTGTAGAGCCGCATGTCGTGCAGCGGGTGGTCGAGCGCCACGAATTCCTGCGGGCTGTGGATGCCGTTCCTGGTCTGGCCCTTGAGCGAATTCACCCAGCCGATCACGCGGTGGTCGAACTCGGGGTGGCCACCCATGGAGTAATAGACCCGTGAGCAACGCTCGATCAGGCCCGGGAGGATGTCGTCGATGTCGCCGATCGGGAAGGAGTCGTCGGCGCCGTGGTCCCGCACTGCGCCCTCGGGCCCTGCCCGGCGGCCGTCCCAGGTCTCGCGCGCGGGGTCGCGGTCGCGGACGAACAGGATGTATTCCGCCTGGTCGCGCCCCGGCACGAGCACGGCCACCGCCTCCGGCTCGTGGAAGCCGGTGAGGTAATGGAAATCGCTGTCCGGCCGGTAATGGTAGTGGACGTCGCTGTTGCGCTGCCGCTCGGGAGCGGCCGGCAGGATCGCGATGGCGCCCCTGCCCATCGTCTTCATCAGCTGGCGCCGGCGGCGTGCGTACTCGTCTTTGCGCAGGATCATGTGCGGTGTAGATGCTCTGGTCTGTCGGTCAACCGTGGTTCGCGGCTCGTCAATGACGGGCGGTCGATGCCGTCTGCGTGGCCCGCAGGTCGGCGAGTTCGTCGTAGATGAGCTGCACGCCGACCCGCAGGTACTCGACGAGCTCGGCGAGCGCGGACTCCTCGGCCTCCTCGGTCTCGGAGCCGACCGCGCCGGCGCGCGACACCTCGGCGAAATCCGACAGTACCTCGGCGACTTCCGCCGGCAGCGTGCCGCGCGGGAACGGGCCGGCCGCACCGAACCCGTAGAGGAAGCCCTGCGCCCAGGCGCCGAGCGCCTCGACGCGCTCGGCGAGACCCGCCTCGTCCGGCGGCAGCAGCGGCTCGAATTCCATGTCGCCCGACTCGAGGACTGCGCGGCTGTGCGTGAAGAGTTCGTGCAGCGGTCCAGCCTCGGCGGCCGGCTCGGCCGCCTTCTGCGGCGCTTCCGGCAGAAGTTCCTCGAGCCACTCGGCGGGCAGGTAGACGCGGCGCGCGCAGAGCGCGCCGACGAGGCACCCGTGCGCCTCGGCGGCGTTGACGCTGGAGCCGCCCGCCGTGAGCGCCTGCACCACCGTGTCGTATGCGATGCTGCTGCTGCCCGACATCACGCCTATCGTACCACCGGACCCCGCGCCCGGCGCCGCGCAGGGAGACTGCAAATTGATTCCCCGCGGGGCGGGCTCTATAGTGAATCTCACCATGAGCGAGCCCGCCGCCCGATCCGCTGTCGATGCCGAGCTGCGACGCATAGAACGTCGCATCGAGGAGCTGGTCGCGACGCTCGCCCAGCTCAAGGAAGAGAACCGCGCACTGCGCCAGCGTCAGGACACCCTGATCAGCGAGCGCGCCAATCTCCTGCAGAAGAACGAGCAGGTGCGCGCGCGCGTCGAGGCAATGATCGGGAGACTGAAGTCCATGGAGCAGGGTTGAGCATGAGCGAAGAACGCATCTCGCGCGTCAGCGTGCGGCTGCTCGACCGGGAATACCAGGTCGCGTGTCCCGTGGAAGAGCGCTCCGACCTGCTCGACTCCGCCGAGTACCTCGACGGCAAGATGCGCGAGATCCGCGACTCCGGCGGCGTGGTCGGCCTCGAGCGCATCGCGGTGATGGCGGCGCTCAACCTGGCGAACGAGCTGATCAAGCAGCGCAAGCAGGGCTCCACGGTCGACGGCGACGTGGGCGCGCGGTTGAAGTCGCTGCGCGAGCGCGTCGAGTCCGCGCTGGAGAAAGGACGACAACTGGAACTCTGAGGGATCGCAGCAGTCCGAACCCTCGACGATTTGGCGCCACCTGCGGTGTTCGACACGGCCCGGGTTACCTCTCGACCGTATGTTAAATACCCTGGGGAGCCTGGCCAGCCGGCAGCATTGTGCAAGTCCGCCTCGAGCGGGAAGCCTTAAGTGCCGCGGCCTTCCCCGAATATTGCTCTGTGTCGAGAGCAATGGTCCGTGACGGCACAGGCGGGTGGCGCCTCTCCCCTTCCCTCCGCGCTCGCGCCGCGCGAGGCGCGCCGGCGCCTTCGCGCGCGGCGGCGCGACCTCGCTCCCGCAGACCGTGCGGCGGCGCACGCCAGGATCCACCTCGAGTTGCGCCGCCTCGGTGTCTGGCGCCCCGGCCGTCACGTCGCCGTCTTCCTCGGCATGGAAGACGAAGTCGACCTGCGCCCCTGCTTCGAGCAGGCGTGGCGACGCGGAGTGCACCTCTACGTGCCGCTGATCCTCAACCTGCGTGCGGGTGCGATGACGTTCGTGCCCTACGGGCCCGGCGTACCCCTGCGCCCGAACTGGTTCGGCATCGACGAACCGGTGGGCGCACTGCCGCGACGCGTGCCGGCCCTGCGACTCGACACCGTGCTGGTACCGCTGCTCGGGTTCGATGCGGCGGGTCATCGCCTCGGCATGGGAGCCGGGTTCTACGATCGAGCATTGCGCCGCCGGCGCGACCGCTCGCATCCGTTCCGCCGTCCGCACCTCGTCGGTGTCGCCTATGAAGTGCAGCGCGTCGATTCCATCGCACCCGCGCCGTGGGACGTCGCGCTCGACCTCGTCGTGACCGAACACGGCGTCCGTCGCGGCACCGCCGGCACCTGAAGGAAGCACTCGCACCATGAAGCACTGGCTGCTCAAGTCGGAGCCCGACGTCTTCGGGATCGACCACCTCGCACGCGCCCCGAAGCGCACGACGGGGTGGGAAGGCGTGCGCAACTACCAGGCCCGGAACATGCTCCGGGACGATTTCGGCAAGGGCGACCTCGCTTTTTTCTATCACTCGAGTTGCGCGGTTCCGGGCGTCGCCGGAGTCGTGCAGGTCGTGCGTGCGGCGTACGCGGACCCGACGCAGTTCGATCGTCGCAGCGAGTACTACGACGCAAAGAGCACGCGCGAGGAGCCGCGCTGGTTCGCGGTCGACGTCCAGCTCGTGGAGCGTTTCGACCCTGTAATTACGCTGCCGGAGCTGCGCACGCACGAGCGCGACGCGTTGCGCGACATGATCGTGCTGAAGCGCGGCAACCGTCTCTCGGTGACGCCGGTGAGCGACGCGGAGTGGCGCTGCATCGTCGCGATGCGTGCGTGAGCGTCGTCGCCGCGTGCGTCGGTCGACGTGCCGGGGCGCGACTCCCTATCAAAAAAATCGTGACGGCGGTATTGCATTTCATTTTTGAATTCTGTAAATACTGCGCCCGGGACTAACCCGACATGGAGATTTGATCATGGCAGCTAAGGCAAAGAAGGCGACCAAGAAGAAGGCCACCAAGAAGAAGGCGGCGAAGAAGAAGTAAGGTCGCTGAAGATGAGGCGGCGACTTCTCACGAAGCTCGCCGCCGAATCCGAAACGACGACTGTGCCCGCGAAAGCGGGCACAGTTGTTTCAGGGCCACGGAAATCGCAGCGATGAGCCAGGATTCGAAGAAGCGCCGCGCGGCGGAAGCCGCGCTCCCGTACGTCGCCGAGGGTGCGATCGTCGGTGTCGGTACCGGCTCCACCGTCAACTTCTTCATCGACCTGCTCGCGCACCGCCTGCCGGGCATCGCCGGCGCGGTCTCGAGCTCCGAGGCGAGCACGCAGCGCCTGCGCGGCCATGGCGTGCGGGTGTTCGACCTCAACGAAGTCGACGGACTCGAGGTCTACGTCGACGGGGCGGACGAGGCGACGCGCGACCTGCACCTGATCAAGGGCGGCGGCGCAGCGCTCACGCGCGAGAAGATCGTCGCGGCCGCCTCGCGCCGCTTCGTCTGCATCGTCGACGACGCGAAGATCGTCGATCGGCTCGGCCGGTTCCCGCTGCCGGTCGAGGTCATCCCGATGGCTCGAGCCTACGTGGCCCGCGAACTCGCCCGCCTGGGAGGGCGGCCGGCATGGCGGGAAGGCACGGTCACGGACAACGGCGGCCACATCCTCGACGTCCACGGGCTCTCGATTGCCGACCCGGTGACCCTCGAATCAGAGATCAACCAGCTGGCGGGCGTCGTGAGCGTGGGGCTGTTCGCGCGGCGCGGCGCCGACGTGCTGGTCGTGGGCCACGACGCCGGCGTCGAAACGCTCGACCCGCATGGGCGCTGACCCGGGCCTCGTCGCCGAGCTTCGCGCGGTCCTCGGGCCCTCCCTGCTCACCGCGCCTGAGGCCTGCGTCGCCTTCGAGTGCGACGCGCTCACCGCCCACCGCCACGTTCCCGACCTCGTCGCACTGCCGGCCGACGTCGCACAGGTGCAGGCCGTCGTGCGCGCCTGCCATCGCCGTGGCGTTCCGGTCGTCGCGCGCGGCTCGGGTACCGGGCTGTCGGGCGGCGCGTTGCCGGTGCCTGGCGCCGTGTTGCTCGTGCTCTCGCGCCTCGATCGCATCCTCGAGGTCGATCCGCGCAACGGCATCGCGCGCGTCGAGCCGGGGGTCACCAACCTCGCGGTGTCCGAGGCGGCGGCGCCGTTCGGCCTGTACTACGCGCCCGACCCCTCGTCGCAGGTCGCCTGCTCGGTCGGGGGCAACGTGGCGGAGAATTCCGGCGGCGTGCACTGCCTCAAGTACGGGCTCACGGTGCACAACGTACTTGCCGTGAAGGTGCTCATGGCCGACGGAGAGCTGTTCGAGGTCGGCGCGGCGAGCGGCGAGGCTGCGGGCCTCAACCTGCTCGCCGCGGTCGTCGGATCGGAGGGGATGCTCGGCATCGTCGTCGAGGTCACCGTCCGGCTGCGACCCATCCCGCACCGGGTCGAGCTGCTGGTCGCCGCGTTCGACGACGTGGGCCGCTGCGCCGAGGCGGTCGGTCGCCTGATCGCCTCGGGCATCGTGCCGTCAGGCCTCGAGATGATGGATGCGCCGGCGATCCGCGCCTCGGACGCATTCGCCGGTTGCGGCTACCCGCTCGACGCCCAGGCGCTGCTGCTCTGCGAGGTCGACGGGCTCGACGCCGACGTCGCCCACGACCTCGCGCGGGCGCGCCGCGTGCTCGAGGGCGCCGGGGCGACCTCGGTCCGCGTCGCCGCGGACGCGCGGGACCGGCAGCGGCTCTGGTCCGGTCGCAAGGCGGCATTCCCGGCAGTCGGTCGCCTCGCCGCCGACTTCTATTGCATGGACGGCACGATCCCGCGGCGCCACCTGGCGCAGGTGCTCGGCCGCATCGCCGGGCTCTCGCGCGAATTCGGCCTGCAGGTCGTGAACGTCTTCCACGCGGGCGACGGCAACCTGCACCCGCTGATCCTGTTCGACGCCGGGCGCGACGACGAGCTGCAGCGCGCCGAGCGCTTCGGCGCCGCGATCCTCGAAGCCTGCGTCGCGGTGGGCGGCACCGTGACCGGCGAGCATGGCGTCGGCGTCGAGAAACTCGGACCGATGTGTTCGCAGTTCGGGCCCGAGGAGCTCGAGGCATTCCATGCGCTCAAGCGGGCATTCGATCCCGCGGGCCTGCTGAATCCCGGCAAGGCAGTGCCGACGCTCAATCGCTGCGCCGACTACGGCGCCCTGCGCGTCCACGGCGGCAAGCTGCCGTTCGCGCACCTGCCGCGATTCTGACGGCGACCGCGAGCGATGGTGACCGACGCGCCCGACGGCGACCTGACCCGCGAACTGGCGGACCTCGTGCGCGAGGCCAGTGCCCGCGGCACCGCGCTCCGGATCGTCGGCGGCGATACCAAGGCGTTCTACGGTCGTCCGGTCGCGGGCGACCCACTGCGCGTGGCCGGCCACGCAGGGGTCGTGCATTACGACCCGGCGGAACTCGTGCTCACGGCACGCTGCGGAACCCGCCTCGACGTCATCGAGACGTTGCTCGAGCGCCACGGCCAGCACCTCGCCTTCGACCCGCCGGCGTTCGGGCCGCATGCGACGATCGGCGGCGTGATCGCGGCCGGACTCGCCGGACCGGCGCGCGTCGCGCGCGGTCCGGTGCGCGACTACGTGCTGGGTGCGCGCCTGCTCACCGGCGACGGACGCGTGCTGCGATTCGGCGGCGAAGTGATGAAGAACGTCGCGGGATACGACGTCTCCCGCCTGCTCGCCGGATCGCTCGGCGTGCTGGGCGTGATCCTCGAAATCTCGCTCAAGGTGCTCCCGGCTCCCGTGGCGACGCGCACGCTGCGTCGCGCCCTCGGTGCGCAGGATGCGCTCGAGCGCCTCGCCAGTGGCTCGCAGCGCGGCTTGCCGCTCACGGCGAGTTTCTGGCACGCGGGTGAGTTGCTCTGCCGGCTCGAGGGTGCCCCGGGCTCGCTCGATGCGGCGCAGTCGCTGCTCGGAGGCGACGTGCTCGGGGCCGCCGAGGCTCGCGATTTCTGGCGCGACGTCCGTGAGCAACGGCTTGGGTTTTACGCAGGCGGCCGCGATTGCCTGTGGCGGATCACGGCACCGGCGCTCGCGCCCCTGCCCTCGTTGCCGCCGGGACATGGTTTCGCGTTCGAATGGCACGGCGGGCAACGCTGGTTCAGCGGCGTCGATGAGCAGACGGCGCGCTCGGTCGCCCTGAGCGCGGGGGGTCACGCAACGCGCTTCCGGGCCGGACCGCGCGTCGATCGCGACGCCGAGGTGTTCGCACCGCTGGCCGGACCGCTGCTCGAACTGCATCGCAGGGTGAAGCGCGTGTTCGATCCGGCCGGTATCCTCAATCGCGGCCGCCTGTACGCGTCGCTCTGAAACGCACCGATGTATTCCCGCCCCGCCGATTCGCTCGCCGATTCGACCGTCGCGTCCGAGGCGCGCGACCTGATCAGCCGCTGCGTCCATTGCGGGTTGTGCCTGCCCGCGTGCCCGACCTATCGCTTGACCGGCAACGAGCTCGACAGCCCGCGTGGGCGCATCTACCTGGTGAAGGAACTGATCGAGAGCGGCGTGGCGCACGAAGCCACCCGCCGGCACCTCGACCGGTGCCTCACCTGCCGTGCCTGCGAGACCGCGTGTCCGTCGGGGGTCGAGTACGGTCGTCTCGCGGACCTCGGCCGCGAGCTGGTCGAGGGCGATCCCCCACTGCCGCGCGGCACCGGCGAACGCGCGCTCAGGGCCGCCCTGCTCGTCGTCGCCACCCGACGCCGGTGGTTCACGCCGCTCGTGCGGACCGCCCAGGCCATGCGGCGCGTGCTCCCAAAGGTCCTGCGTGACCAGGTCCCGCCCCGACCCGTCACGGCGCACTGGCCGGCCACCCGCCACGCGCGCCGCATGGCGGTGCTCGAAGGCTGCGTGCAGCCGGGCCTCGCACCGCAGGTCAACGTCGCCGCCGCGCGCGTGCTCGACCGGCTCGGGGTGTCGCTCGTACCGGCGCGCGAGGTCGGTTGCTGCGGCGCGATGGAACACCATCTCGGACGGACGGAGGCCGCGCTCGCTCGCGTCCGCCACAACGTCCTCGCTTCGGTGCGATTGCTCGACGCCGGGACCGAGGCGATCGTCAGCACGGCGAGCGGGTGCGGTGTTTTCGCACGCGACTATGCACACGCGCTGCGCCATGCGTCGCCGGAGCTGCAGGCACTTGCGGCCCGAGTGGGCGCCGCGACGCGCGACCTGAGCGAGGTGGTCGGCGCGCTGCTCACCGCCCCGGCCCCCGTTCACCCGGGGGACGATCAGGGTGATGGCTCTACTGATGCTCCCGCTCACGCGGGAGAAGGCGGGGGCGCGGGCTCGCCACGGACGCTGCGTGTCGCCTGGCAATCGCCCTGCTCGCTGCAGCACGGCCAGCGCACGCGCACGTCCGGCAAGGTCGAGTCGATCCTGCGCGCGGTCGGGTGTGAACTCGTGCCCGTGCTCCAGCCCACGCTCTGCTGCGGCTCGGCGGGGACGTACTCGTTGCTCCAGCCGGAGCTGTCGCGCGAGCTGCGTGCCCGCAAGATCGAGACGCTGCTCGCCCACGCGCCCGACGTGATCGCGACGGCCAACGTCGGTTGTCTCGAGCACCTGCGCCAGGTGAGCCCCATACCGGTACGGCACTGGATCGAGATCGTGGACGAGCGACTCGCGACGCAGGATCGCCAGCGGCGATCGTGAGTCGATCGGGTGGATCGCCCGCCTGCGGGCCCGACCGCCGTCAGGCCGACTCGGCCACCACCGCCGCCCAGTGCTCCAGGTTCTGCTCGTTGGCCCCGCGCAGGAATTCCGCGACCTCCCGGCAGTGCTCGGCCGTGGCAATCCGCTGTCGCCAGCGTACGGCCGTCCGGCCGTCGCCGGCCTCGCGCAGGGTGATCAGCCGTTCGAAGTCGTGGTCCGAGGCGATGTGCCGGCCATCGGGCGTGCGCGACGCGTTCGACGGGCGCGGGACGAGACGGGCCACGACGACGCAGGAGCCTCGCTGCGCGGCGTCAGGGCGTGAAGGCGTAGACGTAGAACGCATCGTCACGCTTCCACCCTCGCGCTTCGTAAAGCGCCTGGGCCGCGGTGTTGGTGCGCGCCGTCTGCAGCTCCATGCGCGCGAAGCCGTGCGCGGTCGCATGGTTCTCCGCCGCCGCCATCAGCGCGGCACCGGCCCCCGTGCGTCGCGCCGCCGGGTCGACGAACAGGTCGTACAGCACCAGCAGCCGCGCGGCCGCAACCGAGCAGAACGTCGGATAGCACTGGCAGAAACCGACCAGGCGCCGCGCATCGCCCGCGGCCGGCGCAATGAAGATCACGGATTCGTCGCGCTCGAGCCGGTCGTGGATGAATCGCTGCGCCAGCGCCGGATCGGACGGCTTGTCGTAGAACTGGCGGTACGCATCGAACAGGCGACCGACCGCGTGCACGTCGTCGAGGCCCGCACGGCGGATCATGACCGCGATCCGCCACGGCTGGACGCGAACACCCGGGCAGGATGTCCGGCGGGCCCGGCCGCACCGGGACCACCCTCGCCGGGCACGCCGGCTTCCTCGCGCCAGGCCATGCCGAACAGCGCGTTGGAGTACCAGAGACCGCCGAGCATGAAGCTCGAGAGCGCCGCGACCAGGACGGCCAGGAAGTTGATCTGCGTCATCGGCTGCTCCTCGTCGCCGTGACCGAAGTGTGCGTCGTCACCAGGTCCGTCGCGTCCGGCCGCGGCTCACGCGCCGTCGGGGACGTCCGGTTCGACCAGCTGAGCAAGCCGCTGCAGGGACTGCTGCCAGCCGAGGTAGCGGGCCCTCGGCCGGCATCATCTCGGCAGCCCGTCGAAGGCATTGACGCTCTCCACGGCGTAGACCCGCCGGTCGATCTCGCTGGTCACGACCGCAATGGCGCCGCAACGCGTGCAGACGTGAATCCCGGCCATCCCCGTTCCGAAGACGTACCGGTTCACGAGCCCGGAATACGCCACGCGTACGGCGAGCGACGCCGCCGGGTGCGAGGTCCACGCGCCGCCGTGCCTGCGGCTGAACGTGCAGCCGCAGGCACGCGCCGGGATGCGTGTCGTCCCCGCCGGCCAGTCGAGGCGGAACGTCACGTTGTCGCAGTGGCAACTGCCGTGGACCTGGCTCACATCGGCGGGCTGCCTAGAAGCGCGGCGAGGTCCCGCGGAAGCCGCGCAGCGCCGCCCGGCCGAGGATCGCGAACAGCACCAGGAAGATCGCCTGCGTGACCGCGAACGGCGGATCCCCTGGCGTCGGTGCGAGTTGCGCGAGCGGCGGCGTCTTGGCGAAGAGCTGCACGAGCAGCACGAACACGTTCAGATAGAGCGCGGCGACGGCCGTCAGCACGTAGATGGCCCGCCAGCTGCCCCGGAGATTCTGCCCGTAGCGCGCGACCAGGCAGAGCACCAACACCGGCAACGAGACCACGCCGACGACGTGCGCGGGCGTGACCTTGGTGAACGGGAACAGGAACCCGGACAGCGTCGTGTAGAGCGTGGTCGACAAAAACAGGCCCGTCCAGCCGTCCATCCGGGAGTTCGATATGAGGCCGCCGACGACGACGAGCCCGGCGAGGATCCCGAACACGCTGATCACGACGTGGACGAGCGTGAACGTGGCCAGGTCCATGAACAGCATCATCGAGCGGTCCTCCCTCGGACGTCTGCCGGCAAGCCTACCTCCAAGGCGCGGGGCGGAGAAACCAGGAACAGCGCAATGCCGCCCAGGATCGCCATCGACGCGAGCGCCAGCCGCCACGTCGGCGGCGCGCCGAGTCACGCGATACCCGGCCAGCGCGGTGTTGATGTCGCCCCGTGGAAACAGCCACTCGAGCGAGTCATCTCCGGTGGCGATATAACCGTCGAGGCTCGTGGCGGTGTAGTGCTGCGTCTTCATGCCTGACTCGGTGCGGCGACGCGTCGTCGATCCTGCGGCCGGCGCGGCCGCGGCGCTAGGTCGCGTCCTTGCGGACTTCCTCGACGTCCCGGACGATCACCACCCCGAACGCCCCGTACGAGATGGGGCGATCGTCGACCGTCGTGTACGACGCGACCCCCAGCGAGTGGTATGTCGAGACGAAGGCCGTCAGGGCCCCGAGGCCGAGCGCGCCCGCGAGCGGACTGCGCTCGGCAGTGGCTTCCTTGATGCGGTCGCGGTGCTGGGCAGCGGAAGGGTTGAGCAGGAACGCGGCTGCCGTGATGCCGGCAGCGACGATTGCCGAAATGACCGCCGGTTTCATGGGGTCGTGCCGCTGGGATGCATGGGGCGAGCCTCGGGCCGGTGGCCGACCGGCCGGAGTCTACCCAAATGCCGCAGGGCGCGTCTCGGCGGGCCGACGTTGCCGCTCAGAGCGCGCGTCCGTCGAAATCGTGCGTCGCCACCTTCGACAGGTCGAGCCCATCCACGCAGCGCAGGTTGATCGCCGCCATCGCATTGCCCTTTGGATCGACGCCCTCGCCGTAGGGATGGATGCCGCACGTCGGGCAGAACCGGTGCTTGATGACGTGCTTGTTGAACGTGTACGTGCTCGCGTTCGCTTCCTGCCTACCACCTCGAACGCGATGCGACCGCAGTGGCAACTGCCCTCGTGTACGTCCGCCATGGTCGTTTCTCCTTCTCCGTCATGCTCCGATCGGCTTCAGGGGCCCTCCGGGAACGCGGATCTCCGGGATGTCGCTCGTGCCATCGATGCGCGGCCCGCCGGCGCCTTGGCCATTTGCCCCGGAATCCACGCGCATCGGCATCGTGCCTCGTGAAGGTCGCCGCAAAGCGGCGAAGCCAGCAAGAGCCAGGGTCATTCGTCACCAAAATTCAACCACGTCTCGACTGATGGCGTCACCCCCGGCAGCCAGAATGCGCCCCATGGACATCGGTTTCGACGGCAGCGAGGGCTTGGAGCACATGGACGCAACCTACGGCGACGACGACACCTACGACGGCCTCGCGTCCGACTGGACGCACGACGACGTGCACGCGTCCACGGATCGCCATCAGTGGGAATCGGCCCGCGGACTTTTTTTCGGCCTCGCCTTCTCGGTGCCCTTCTGGCTGGTCGTGATCGTGGCGGTCGTCGCGGCCTCGAACTGACCCCGGGTGCGAACGCAGGTCGCACGCCTGCAGGCGGGGACCACTGCGGGTTCCACGCGACCTCCCAGATGTGTCCGTCGCAGATGTGTCCGTCCGGAGCCTCGAAATAGCCGGCGTACCCTCCGTAAAGGCTTTCCTGCGCCGGCTTGACGATGGCCGTGCCGGCGGCCTGCGCTCGATTCATCACGCCGTCCACCTCGGCCCGTGTCGCGACTTTGTGTGCGGTTGTGCCTCGAGTTCACTGCCCACTGTCGAGACTACTCACTGTCGCTGGCGATCCGTCGCGCGAACATGCGTTGCCGGCTTGGCTCGGCCAGCCTTCGCGCGAAAGTCGAGGCCCTGTCCTCGTGCCACTGTGCCAGCGACATGTCGGGATAGTTCTTGCAGCGTGGATCCCCCGGTTCACCCTCGATTTTGACCCACCGCGCCTTGGAACCGACCAAGCAGTGCACGTTGTCGGGCGGCACGGGGAGCGGTGTATCGATCGCGCTGGCATGCGGATGCACCAGGTACGGCCAGGTCGGATCCCAGGCCCAGAGCGCGCTGCCACAGCGAGTGCAGAAGTGTCGCCGTGCGCTGCTGAGTCGCGTGCCGGGTCCCGACCAGCAGGTCACTCGCTTTCAAACCGGTCCCTGAAGCCTTGCTGCGCTTCGCCGATAAAGACAAGTAGCTGACTTTCGAGCAAAGGTACGACAGAAATGTGCTTGCGCTTCGCTTCGGCAGGCAAGATCGTGGGAAATTGACCAGTTGGCACAAAGAGCTTATTGGGGTACTGCTTCTTGTGCTCCCAGCCCATCTTGAGGAGACGCTTCACTTCCAACGTGGAGGGTTCCGTTTCATGCATCGGGACCATGACCATGCCGAAAAGGAAGCAGCTCGCCGCGTCCATGAGCGCGACGCTATTGAACGATCCGTCCCGCTCCGTACGAATTGGTGCATGGTTCAACTGAAACGCAATCCACGCTTCGTTGACCTGAAATTGGCTCGGATGCAGCACGGTCGGTCCTTGTGAGGCCTAAGGCCTGAATTGAGCCGAGCCGCGAAGCGGCTTCGGCTTGAATGAATTGTTAGGCCCCCGCACGATCATGCGGAAGGCTCTCTGTGCTCTTGCGCATCAATCTCTGGAGCCACACTCTTGAACCCCTTTGGGTGAAGCACAACTGAAGTTACTGCCTCAATTTCGGAGAGATGCTGCGGAACATTCCGCTCAAATGTCATGAACCGTCCGTTGTGAAGTACAAGCGACGTTGTCTTGGCCCGTCCTCCCGACATGTAGGTGACATTTGCCAAGCAGTACTCATACCCTG
>CAVQQX010000011.1:0-17750 GCA_963714645.1 uncultured Gammaproteobacteria bacterium | reverse complement strand
CGGCGGCCGGGTCAAACTCCTCCACCCGTGTCCGGGTCAAACTCCCCCACCGATGCGACGGGGTGATGGATGATTACGCGTCGGCGTGATGTCTGGCAAGACGTGCGGCGGATTCTTTGAGTCGCCAGCTTTTACCTTCGAACTTGAGCAGGTGCCCGTGGTGCATCAGCCGATCGAGTAACGGGGTAACGACGACGACATCGCCGAGCAGCGTCGCCCAGTCTTCGATGGGTCGATTGGAGGTGACGACGGTGGAGAGTTTTTCATAGCGGCTCATGAGCACATCGGCGAGTTCTTCAGCGGCGCTTGGCGGTAGGCGCCTGAGGAACAGATCGTCGATGACGAGCACCTCGGCGGCTTGCAGTTGTGAGCGGTATTTTTTGATCTCGCCGAGCTCACGGGCCTGATGGATTTCCTCGATCAGTGTGTGCGCTTCGCGGTAGAGGACTTTGTAGCCCCGCTGCACGGCCGAGAGGGCGAGCGCCTTGGCGGCGTGGCTCTTGCCGGTGCCGGGCCGCCCGATGAGCAGCACGTTCTCTTTGGCGTCGATGAAGGCGAGGGTCGCGAGTTCGAGCAGCGCTCTCTTCGGCAGCTTCGGGTTGTAACTCCAGTCGATGTCCTGCAGCGTCTTTCGTTCCGGGAGCCCGGAGTTCGTGAAGCGCCGATCCAGCAGGCGCGAGCGGCGCCGGTCGAGTTCATCCTGGATCATCCAGGAGAAGGCCTCGACAAAGTCCATCTCGTGGCTCGCGACCTGCAGCGCGCGCGCCTGCAGCGTGGCGGTCATCCCTGAGAGTCGCAAGCCGCGCAGAGCTCGTTCAAGTTCGTTCATCGACATGGGCATGGTGGTGGTCCTGTAGTTGGCTCTGGGAGTGCTCGTCCCAGAAGCGTTGATAGTCATCGATCGGGCGGATCGCCGGATCCGCCTGTTGCAACGCGGTCGCCGCCGGCGCGGTGTTCTGTGCTTGATGTTCGAGGATGCGTTTGACGGCCTGATACGAGACGCTCTGCGACCGCAGCACGTGCGCGCAGGCCGCCTCGATGGCGGCGCTGCCATAGTGGCGTGGCAGGTTGGTGAGCCCGTAGAGCGCCTTCTGTCCGGGGCGGCCCAAGCGTGCGAACAGTTGCTGCGCGAACTCGCCACTGTGGGGGCCGATCTGGCGGGCCTTGCCGAGCAACCGCGCGCTCTCGCGCGAGGGATTGAAGATCCGATCCGCCGCCGGGATCTCGTAGTGGCCTTTGCGCAGCGATTTCGGGTGGCGGCGCAGCGGTATGCCGTCGAGGTCGCGTACTTCGATCTCCGCCTCATACACGCGCACGATCACCTCGCTGTAGAGCGGCGCCCGGCCCGCGGAGTAGAACGAGCCGTCCACCTGCACGGTGCCGGCGTCATCGACGGTGCGCCTCTCCTGGCGGAAGTAGCGCATGCCTTCGAGCGGCAGCGGCCGCAGATGCGGCCGCTCCTCGAGGAACATCTCCAGGATCTGGCGTTTCTTGCGGCCGTGGATGCGCGGCGCCGCCCAGCGCTCTTCCCAGTGCGCGAGCCAGCTGTTCTGCTCCTCGAGCGACTCGAAGCGGCGGCCCTTGAGCGCGGTGTCCTGGGTGTATTGGATCGCCCGCTCAACGGTCCCCTTGCGATTCGGGTCGCCAACGCGGCAGACATCGGCGACAACGCCGTAGTGCTCGAGCATCGCGCCGTACACGGGGTTCAGCGCCGGCTCGTACAGGTCCGGCGTGATCACGCCCTCGCGCAAATTGTCGAGCACGACATAACAGGTGGTTCCACCGAACGACCGCCAGGCCTGCTCGTGCAGCTGTGCCCAGATCTGCTGGCTGGTCTTCCAGGTGACCTTGCGAAAGCTCTTGCCCGAGTACTTGAGCGTCATCACGAACAGATACGGACGACGATACTTGCCGTTCGCACCGCGGGTCAGGGCCCCTTGGCCGTAGTCGACCTGCGCCTCCTCCCCCGGCAGGAACTCGAGCACGTCGAAGCGCTCCGGCTCGCGGGCCCGCAACGTGTGCACAAAACGCTTGACCGAGTTGTAGCGGTGCTCAAACCCGTGCTGCTCCACCAGATCCTGGTAGATGCTCACGGCGTTACGCCCGAGCTGCACCTGCGCCTCGATCCACGCCCGGTGCGCCTCACACGCCGAAAGCGCCAAAGCCGGTGGCCGGGGTGGGGGAGTTTGAACTTCCCCCGCCTCGAAACCGGTGGCCACCCCGGGGGACTTTGCTTTGGCCGCGTAGCGGCGGATGGTCTTGCGATCGACCCCCGTCACGCGCTCGATTTCACGCTGGCTCGCGCCGCTTCCCAGCAGCGTTTGTACCGTAATCCGAAGATGTGGCTTCAAGACGTTCAACTCCTGCCGCTCCTGCAAAAATGGAGCAGCGTAACGTCCCGTCGCATCGCGCCGGCGCACCGGCGCCGGCATCAACTACAAATCAGGTGGAGGAGTTTGGGGTGGCCACAGGTGGGGGATTTTGGGGGGCCGCCGGGGCTGTTTGAGCAAAACGGCGCGCGGCATACGGATTTTCGACGTGGTATCTCGCTCGGGGCCCGCGATCACCTGGTGCGCTGGAAGAAGTCGCAGACCAGGCCCGAGTGGATGACGGCGCAGCAGTACGCGGATTTTCCCGATGAGCTTGCCGTGCGGGAAGTGCAGGTCGATGGCCAGGTCCTGGTCACCACGCTCATCAACCACAAGATCAGCAAAGGCGAGCTCGATCAGCTGTACGCGCGGCGCTGGAACGCGGAACTGGATCTGCGCCACATCAAGACCACGCTCGGCGTGGAAGTGCTGCGCTGCCTGACGCCGCCGATGGTTGAGAAAGAGCTGTGGGTACATCTGCTGGCCTACAACCTGATCCGCCTGCTGATGGCACAAGCGGCACTCGACTCCGATGTTCACCCGCGGCAGCTGAGCTTCAAGCATGCGGTGCAGCTATGGGTCGAGTGGATTGCGCATCGCATTGATCTGCACGCCGATCCGGACACGTTCTTCAGGCTGCTTGCGCAACCGGTGGTCGGCAACCGACCCGGACGCATCGAACCGCGGGCGCGAAAACGCAGGCCCAAGCCCTATCCGTGGTTGAAAATCCCTCGCGCTGAAGCCCGCGAGCGTGTGCGAAAATATGGACACCTGTGGCGCTATCGGGCTTAAGTAAGTGCCATTCCAACTAGGGAAGCTCTGATCTAACAGGGTTCATGAGGCGATCTACGTTCATTGCAGACTCTGGCATCACGAAAGTCGGTGGTTTTCGATCGATTGGAGGCTGCGATGGCCGGCTTTCCCAGATTTCATCGACACGTCCCCTATGCCAAGCGCAACAACGGTCGCCGCAGCATGAACAGGTTGACCAGCGCGCAGGCCACGTTGAGCCGTTGCGCGTTCTTGGCGATGCCGCGGTAACGCACCTTGCGGAAGCCGAAGATCACCTTCAGCACCAGGAACGGATGCTCGACCTTGGCCCGCACCCGCGACTTGCTCCGGTTCTTGCGTCGCTCGACCGGATCGAGCCAGCCACCGCGACGATAGCGGCGGTGGGTCATGTCCCGCGCCCGCGGCGCGAGCGCGTGAATCACCTCGCGCTTGCCTTGATACGCCGAATCGCCCCAGACCTTGGTCTCGTGTCCGCGCAGCAGCTCGGGCAACAGATGGGAGTCGTGCACGTTGGCGGCGGTGGCCGCCACCGAGTGGATCAGCTTGTGCCGACTGTCGACACCGATGTGCGCCTTCATGCCGAAGTGCCACTCGTTGCCCTTCTTGGTCTGGTGCATCTCCGGGTCGCGCTCGCCGTCGCGGTTCTTGGTCGAACTCGGCGCGCTGATGATCGTCGCATCGACGATCGTGCCGGTGCTGACCTTGAAGCCCTGCTCGGCCAGGTGGGCATTGACCGCGGCGAGGATCTGCGGGCCCAGCTCATGGGTCTCGAGCAGGTGGCGGAACTTGCAGATCGTCGTCTCGTCCGGCACCGGCTCGCGACCCAGGTCGATGCCGACGAACTCGCGCATGGCCCGCGAGTCGTACAACGCTTCCCCGACCGCCGGGTCGGAGAGGTTGAACCACTGCTGCAGGCAGTGGATGCGCAGCATCCGCTCCAGTCCCACCGGCGGGCGGCCGGCGCCTTCGCCCTTCGGATACACCGGCGCGATCAGCCCAACCAGCGGGCCCCACGGCACCGCTTGGTTCATGTCGGCCAGAAACTGCTCGCGCTGCGTGCGCTTGCGGTAGCGCTCAAACCCGCTCGCCGCCAGTGCCTGCTGCTTCGTTCGCATCGCTTTACCTTGCCTGCACCGTCGTTGCCGAAGTGTACGATGTTGGGCAACAAATCAGAGAATCCCCAGCTCGATGCGGCGGAGCGGTGGGTGAAAGTGCGGCTTTCCCGGTGCAGGACCTTTACCTGGACGCAGCCTGACGATGGCCGTGTAGCACGTGGCGCCGTTGCCCTGTTTGCGAACTTTGATCGTCGACATTGCCGACAATCCGGGGAGACATGGAGCCTGGAAAGCATCATGTCTCCCCGGCAAACGATAAACTACCCGGACTACGCAGGAATCCAGCAGCAACGACACAAGTGGAAAACACCGGAAAAATAGGCATTTCCGTCGAGAAAAATGGCGATTCGATCGATCGCCGCCTTTCCGTGGCCCCGATGATGGATTACACCGACCGGCACTGCCGCTACCTGCTGCGCCTGCTGAGCCCGCGCGCGCTGCTGTACACCGAGATGGTCACGGCGCAGGCGCTCGTGCACGGCGACGTCGAGCGACTGCTGGGCTTCGATGCGTCCGAGCATCCCGTGGGGTTGCAGCTCGGCGGCTCCGATCCGGTGTTGCTCGCGGCGGCCGCGCGGCTCGGCGAGCGGCACGGCTACGACGAGGTCAACCTGAACGTCGGCTGCCCGAGCGACCGCGTCCAGAGCGGGCGCTTCGGCGCGTGCCTCATGGCCGACCCTGAGCTCGTCGGCGACTGCGTGCGTGCGATGCAGGATGCCGTGTCGATTCCGGTGACGGTCAAGTGCCGCATCGGCATCGACGACCGCGACGACTACGGCTTTTTCGAGAATTTCGTGCTCACGGTGCGCGACGCCGGTGTCGACGTCTTCATCGTGCACGCGCGCAAGGCGCACCTGCAGGGCCTGAGCCCGAGGGAGAACCGCGAGATTCCGCCGCTACGCTACGACGTGCCCGCGCGATTGAAGGCGGAACACGACGAACTCGTGGTGATCCTGAACGGAGGCCTCAAGTCGGTCGCGCAGGTGCGGGAGTGGGCGCCACGCTTCGACGGCGTCATGCTCGGGCGCCAGGCCTACCAGGAACCGTACCTGCTCGCGGAACTCGACCGCTCGCTCCTCGCTGGAGAGTCTGGCTCGATGCCGGGTCGGGAGGACGTTGCGCTCGCCTATGCCGACTACGTCGACGCGATGCTCGCCAGAGGACATCGGCTGCCATCGCTGTTGCGGCATGTCCAGGGCCTGTACGCGGGACAGCCGAACGCGCGCACGTGGCGCCGGTTCCTCACGGAGCGCGCACGGGAGCCGGGTGCGACCGGCGCAGTGCTGCGGCAATCGCTGGCCATGTTCCGGATGGCTGCTTGAGGCATGGCTGCTTGAGGCCGGCCGAACGGCCCGTGGGGCTGCCCGCTATAATGAGGACCAGCGGCCCCGCGCAGCGGGCATGCCGCGTGTCGCGTGCGGGCAACCGTCGGGGTAGCGAGTGAGCAGTACCGAGACCGAAGTGGCCGTGCTTTTTTCGGACGTCGTGGGCAGCACGCGTCTGTACGAGCTGCTCGGCGACAATCGGGCGCGCGAACTCATCCTCGTCTGCATCGAAGTGATGCGCGAGTCCACCGAGCGCAATCGTGGAACGGTGATCAAGACGATCGGCGACGAGATCCTTTCGATCTTCCCGACGCCGGACGACGCCGTGAACGCGGCGAGCGAGATGCACCAGGACATCAAGGCGCGGCCGGAGCTGCTCGTGCAGGGCCAGCACGTCGCGATCCGGATCGGCTGCCACTTCGGTCCGGTCGTGTTCGAAAACCGCGACATCTTCGGGACGACGGTACACACGGCCAACCGGGTGACCAGCCAGGCGAAGGCGGGGCAGGTGATTCTTTCGGCCGAAGCCATCAGGCGCTGCTCGCCCGAGTGGCGCGCCGTCTCGCGCAAGGTCGACGTGACGCCGCTCAGGGGACTCGCGGACGAGATCGAGCTCTACGAGGTGCTCTGGCAACAGGAAGACGTGACCAGCATGCTGCCGTCGATCGAGATGGGCGGCAGCCGCGGTCGCGCGGCGCGGGTGCGCCTCACGCACCTCGGTCGCGACATTCTGCTCGACGAGCGGAAGAAGGAAGCGACGATGGGCCGCGCCGAGGAGAACGACGTCGTCGTCAAGGGAACGCTGATCTCGCGGCTGCACGCCCGCATCGAGGTGCTGCGCGACCGCTTCCTGCTGATCGACCAGAGCACCAACGGCACCTTCGTCACGAGCCAGGACGGCAAGGAATCGTTCGTACGTCGCGACTCGGTCGTGCTGCTGGGCGCCGGTTGCATCGGCCTGGGCAAGGCGCCCGACTCGACGGCACCGGATGCGATCCGGTACCGGCTGGAGGATCAGTGAATAGCGAACAGCCCGAGGGGCGCGGTGGCCGTCTTCGTACTGTTCACCGTTCACTATTCACTGCTATCCCAGCGCGCGCTTGACCTGCTGGTAGCGGTCCCGCAGCGATTCGGGAGTGCGGGAGCCGAAACCTTCCAGATACCTGCCGATGTCGTCGATCTCCGTGTGCCAGGCCGCGGGATCGATCTCCATCAGCTGCTGCAGGGCCTCGTTGCTGAGCGCGAGGCCCTTGAGGTTGATGTCCTCGGGGCGCGGCAGGAAGCCGATCGGGGTTTCCTTCGCGCCGGCACGACCTTCGCAGCGCTCGACGATCCACGACAGGACGCGCAGGTTGTCGCCGAAGCCCGGCCACAGGAACTTGCCGTTCTTGTCCTGCCGGAACCAGTTGACGTGGAACACCCGCGGCAGCTGCTTCACGCGGCGCTCGAAGCTCAGCCAGTGCGCCCAGTAGTCGGCGAAGTTGTAGCCGCAGAAGGGCTTCATCGCCATCGAGTCGCGTCGCACCACGCCCACCTGGCCCACGGCGGCGGCCGTCGTCTCCGAAGCCATGCCCGCGCCGATCATCACGCCGTGCGCCCAGTCACGGGCCTCGTAGACGAGCGGGGCGACTTCGCGCCGCCGGCCGCCGAACAGGATCGCCGAGATCGGCACGCCTTCCGGGTGTTCCATCAAATGCGAATAGGCGGGGTTCTGCTTCGCCGAGACCGTGAAGCGCGAGTTGGGATGCGCGGCCGGGCCGGTGGCAGTGGCCTTGTCGTACGGCTTGCCCTGCCAGTCCACGACCGGTGTGCCGGAGATGCGGCCTTCCCACCACGGCTCGTTGTCGGCCGTGAGCGCCACGTTGGTGAAGATCGTGTCGTGGTGGATCATCTCGTAGGCGTTACGGTTGGACTTCGGGCTCGTGCCAGGCACGACCCCGAAGAAACCTGCCTCCGGATTGATCGCGCGCAGGCGCCCGTCGGTGCCGACGTGCAGCCAGGCGATGTCCTCGCCGATGGTCGACACCTTCCAGCCCGGCATGGTGTCCGGCGGAATCAGCATGCCGAGGTTGGTCTTGCCGCAGGCCGAGGGAAACGCCGCCGCGACGTAGTGCAGCTCGCCACGCGGATTCTCGAGCCCCACGACGAGCATGTGCTCGGCGAGCCAGCCTTCCTGCCGCGCCTGGAAGCTCGCGATCCTGAGCGCATGGCACTTCTTGCCGAGCAGCGCGTTGCCGCCGTAGCCCGAGCCGATGCTCTTGATCGAGAGCGTCTCCGGGAAATGCATGATGAAGCGCTTCTCGGGATCGAGATCGCCCACCGAGTGCAGCCCGCGCACGAAGCTATCCTCGCGCTCGATCCGCTCCAGCGCCGCCCTGCCCATGCGCGTCATGATGCGCATGCTGAGCACGACGTAGGGACTGTCGGTGATCTCGACGCCGCAGCGTGAGTAGGGCGAGGCGATCGGGCCCATGCAGTACGGCACGACGTACATCGTGCGGCCCCGCATGCTGCCCGCGAACAGTGCGTCGACCTTCCGATGGGCCTCCTGCGGACTCATCCAGTGGTTGTTGGGGCCCGCGTCTTCCTCGCGCTCGGAGCAGATGAACGTCACGTGCTCCACGCGCGCGACGTCGGACGGATGCGAGCGGTGGAGGTAGCAGTTCGGGAACGTCGCCTGGTTGAGCTCGATCAGGTCGCCGGTCTGCAGCATCCGCTGAACGAGCTCGTCGCGCTCGATGTCGGAGCCCGTGCACCAGTGAATCCGGTCAGGCTGTGTCAGGCGGGCGGTCGCGTCGATCCAGTCCCGCAGGGCGGCATTTGTCGTCGTCTTCGTCATCAGCTCGGGATCCCCTGTGCAATCGCGGGATTATAACCGCCCGGCCCGGCCGGGGTCGCAGCGAGGGCCAGGCCCCCGTTGCGTCGGATAAAGCCGCAAAAAAAAGCGCCCCCGCAAGAGGGCGCAATCTGGGGGAGACCTGTCGGGCGAGGTGCCCCGCGGATCGAAGTCGCGCAGGGCCCTCGGCCTCGCGACGCGCGTGGCGTCGCGATTTTACTTATGCGGTCTTGCGGGCGCGGGCCGGGGCCTTGCGCGTCGCACGTTTCGCGGTCTTGCGGCGGGCCGGCTTCGCGGCGACGGTTTCCTTGTCGCCCTTGTCGGCGATGCTCGCGAACGCATGCTTCGCGACGGCGCGGAAATCGCGGCCGGCGACCTTGAGGATGTTCGCCGCGCGATTCGCGTCCTCGACCATGCGGTCGCGGGTCGTCGGGGCAAGCTCGACCTGCCCGCGCACGAACTCGACGATGTTCTCGGCCCGCGTGGCGCGCTCGATGCGCAGCGCCAGCTCGCCGAGCGCGGCCGTGACCGCCGCGGACTGCAATTCGATGAGGTTCTGGACGGCTTGCTGGGAGACGGCAGTCAGCTTGACGCCCGAGCGGGCGATCACGCGGACGGGGCTCTTCAGTGCCCTGAGCGTCCCGGCGGAGCCGACAGCGGCCTCGCGCACGGACTCGACGGACGTTGCACGGATCTTGCGGACCTGTCCACGCAACATCTCGCCGCGCTCGAGCATGTATTCCTGCATCTGGACGATCATGACGGTCTCCTGGGACTGCTGCATTGCAGCATTTGTTGCAGCGCAACAATAGTCCGGGTCGCCATCGCTGTCAAATGCGGGTAATGCGGATATCGGACCTAACCGCAAATATGGCGGCTTGCCTGCCCGCCAGCCCTCGCGCAGAGTCCCTCCCGCCCATGCACGGACTGAACCCCTCCCATTCGCCCCCGTCCCTCGCTCCCTCGTACCCGCCCGACGCGCGGCGGCGCCGTGCCGGGTTCGCGGCTGCCGGGGCCTGCCTCGGACTCGCCGTGGCGGTGCCGGCCCATGCCGAGCCCGAGAACCCAGCCGTTGCCACGGTCACCGGCAGCGGGCCGCTCGAGACGACCATCACGGCCGAGACGCTCCACGTGCTGTCCCGGCCCGGCGACCAGGAACTGCGCATCTTCTCGCCCGCCTCGCGGCTCAGCGCCGGCGACGAGGTGCATTACACCGTCCGTGTCCGCAATCCCGGCGACCGGCCCGTGACCGACATCGTGGTGACCAAGCGGCTGCCGTTCGGCGTCAGGTACCAGACCGGGTCGGCTGCCGGGCCGGCCTGCGATATCCAGTTCTCGCACGACGGCGGGCGTACGTTCCACCGGCCAGAGCCACCCGCCCGCTCGAACGACACGAGCCGCAAGACCGTCGCGCGCACCGGCACGCCGTCCGACTATTCGCACGTGCGCTGGATCCTGCACAAGCCACTCGCGCCGGGCGCGACGGCGCTGCTGCGGTTTCGCGCGACGTTCTCCTGACGCCATGCCCTCGCCGCTCGTCGAGATCTTCGGTCCGGCCGGGCCGCTCGCCCGAACGTTGCCCGGGTTCACGCCCCGGCCGCAGCAGCTCGCGATGGCCGCGCACGTCGCGGAGGCGTTCGAGCAGCGGTCGCAGCTCGTCGTCGAAGCCGGCACGGGCACCGGCAAGACGTTCGCCTACCTCGTGCCAGCATTGTTGTCGGGGCGACGGATCATCGTGTCGACGGGCACGCGTGCGCTGCAGGACCAGTTGTTCCACCGCGACCTGCCGACCATCGCCGGGGCGATCGGGCGCCCGGTGCGCGTCGCGCTCCTGAAAGGCCGTGCCAATTACCTGTGCCGACATCGGCTGGACATCGCCGAGCAGCAGGCCTATGCACGCGGCCTCCGGCGCGAGGTGGCCACCGCGCTGCCGCACGTCCGGGCCTGGTCGTACGCGACGCGTCGGGGCGACGTCGCGGAGTTGCCCGGTGTCGGCGAGCAGGATCCCGTGTGGCCATGGGTGACGTCCACCCGCGAAAACTGCCTCGGGGCCGATTGCCCGAGCTTCGAGCAGTGCTTCGTGCTCGCGGCGCGACGCGAGGCGCAGGCTGCCGACATCGTCGTCGTCAATCACTACCTGCTGCTGGCCGACCTGGTGCTCAAGGAGGAGGGATTCGGCGACCTGTTGCCGGGCGCCGACGCGATCGTCATCGACGAGGCGCACCAGCTGCCGGACGTCGCCGCACAGTTCCTGGGCTACAGCGTCAGCACGCGCCAGCTCGCCAACCTGTCGAAGGACGTCGCGGGCGAGCTGCTGCTCGCACAGCAGATGGCGGGCACGATCGACGGCGCGCTCACGGGCCTCGACGCGCAGATCGCGGCGGTCCTCGCTGCCACCGGCGGACAGGAGGTGCGCCTCGAGCATGCGCAGTGGCCCGAGCGCCTGCTGGAGGCGCTGCACGGCCTGGGCGCCCGCACCACCGAGCTGGCCGAGGCGATCGCGCCACTCGCGGGCCCGGAAGGACAGCCGGCGTTCACGCGCCTGCACGAGCGCCTGCACGACAGTGCCGAGCGGTTGCACCAGCTGACGGCCGACGAGGCGCCGGGCGGGGTGCGCTGGGCCGAGACGACGGCACGCAACGTGAGCGCGCACTACGCCCCGGTCGACGTGGCCCGTCAGCTCTCGGCGTTGCTCGAGGCGCAAGGCTGCGCGTGGGTGTTCACGTCCGCGACGCTCGCGGTGGGCGACGACTTCTCGCACTTCAAGCGCCGCAGCGGACTCGCGCGCGCCGCGACAGTCCGGTTCGAGAGCCCGTTCGATTTCCAGCGGCAGGCGCTGCTCTACCTGCCCCAGGGCCTCGGCGATCCCGGCGCGCCCGGCCATTCGCAGGCCGTGATCCGCGCCGCGCTGCCGGTCGTCCAGGCAAGCGGCGGGCGGGCCTTCCTGCTGTTCACGAGTCATCGCGGGCTGCGTGAAGGCGCCGAGGAACTCTATCGCCAGTGGGGCGAGAGTCCGCCGTTCCCGGTCCTGATCCAGGGCGCCGCGCCGCGCGATCAATTGCTGCGCGCCTTTCGCGAAGCCGGTAACGCGGTGCTGCTCGGCACTGGCAGCTTCTGGGAAGGAATCGACGTCAAGGGCGAAGCGCTCTCGGTCGTCGTGATCGACAAGCTCCCGTTCGCGTCGCCGGACGACCCGCTGCTCAAGGCGAGGCTGGCCGCGATCCGCGAGCTGGGCGGCAATCCGTTCTTCGAGGAACAGGTCCCGCAGGCGGTGATCGCGCTCAAGCAGGGGGTTGGCCGGTTGATCCGCGACGAGACGGACTTCGGGGTCGTGATGCTCTGCGATACTCGCCTCGTGACCCGGGGATACGGTCGATCGTTCCTCGCGAGCCTGCCGCCGATGAAGCGCACGCGGGCGCTCGAGGACGTGCGCGCGTTCCTGCACGAGCGCCTCGGATGAACCGCCGAGCGCAGCGCGGGCACGCCGTGCTCGCAATCGAGACCGCGACCGAGGCCTGCTCGGCCGCAGTGCTGGCGCCGGACGGCCGCGTCTGCCTGCGCTGCACGCTCACCGAGCGCAGCCACGCCGAGCTCATCCTGCCCATGGTCGACGAGGTGCTGCACGAATCCGGCCTCGCCCTGGCCGATCTCGCCGGGCTGGCCTTCGGCCGTGGTCCGGGCGGATTCACGGGGCTGCGGATCGCCGCCGGCGTGATCCAGGGCCTGGCATACGCCACCGGTTTGCAGGTGGCACCGGTCTCGAGTCTCGCGGCGGTCGCATGGCTGTGCGAGTTCGGGAATTCGTCGGAAGAGGTCGCGCGCAGCGCGGGCGGGGGCATCCTCGTCTGCAACGACGCGCGGATGGGCGAGCTGTACTGGGGCGCTTTCCGAGTCGAGGACGGTGCCGTGAGCGCACTCGGGCCCGAGCGTGTGAGTCGGCCGGCGGACGTGCTGCCGACGCCGGGCGTAACGCACTTCGCCGGCAACGGCCTCGAGCGACACCCCGAGCTGCGTCGCCGGCTCGAGGACACCGGATTGCGGTTCCGTGCAGGGATCCATCCGCGCGCCGACGCGGTCGTGCGGATCGGCGCCGACATGCTGGCTCGTGGCGAGGGCGTGGCAGCCTCCGCGGCCCTGCCGACCTACGTTCGCGACGACGTTGCGCGTCCCGCCGGCGGGCCGGGCGTCACGGGAATGTCATAATCGACGACTGTAATGCACCTGCAATGGGCTCACGCCGGCTCCGGACTGAAGCATGACGGCCAAGCAGATCCTGATCGTCGAGGACGAGAAGCCCATCCGCGACATGATCGCGTTCGGCCTGCGTCGCGCCGGTTACACCGTGAGCGAGGCCGAGGATTGCAGCGAGGCGCGCTCGCGCATCGCGGACTCGCGCCCGGACCTGTTGCTCGTCGACTGGATGCTGCCCGACCAGAGCGGGCTCGAACTCACGCGTTTCCTCAAGCGCAACAAGGAGACCGAGGACCTGCCGGTGATCATGCTCACGGCGCGGGCCGAGGAGCACGACAAGGTCGCGGGGCTCGAGAGCGGCGCCGACGATTACGTGACCAAGCCCTTCAGCCCGCGCGAGCTGCTCGCGCGCGTGCAGGCCGTGCTGCGACGAACCTCGCCGGCCTCGCAGGGCGCGCCGATGGAGGCGGGCGCGCTCAAGCTCGATCCGACCAGTCACCGCGTGACGGCGGCGGAGAAGACAGTGCCGCTCGGCCCGACCGAATACCGCCTGCTGCAGTTCTTCATGGAGCACCCCGAGCGCGTCTACACGCGCAGCCAGCTGCTCGACCGCGTCTGGGGCGGCAACGTGTACGTCGAGGAACGGACCGTGGACGTGCACATCCGGCGGCTCCGCCGGGCGCTCGAACCCCATCGCTGCGATGCGCTCGTGCAGACGGTGCGTGGGTCGGGGTACCGGTTCTCGACACGACCGGAGTAGCGCGAACCCGTGGCGGTCCGGCAGTCCATCCTGCAGCATCGCCCGGCGTGGCAGCATCTGGCGCTCGTGCTGGCGGGCCTGCTCGCCGCCCTCGCGATCGGCTGGATCGCCGGTCATGCCGCAACGTTCGCTGCCCTGTACCTCGGCCTGATGCTGGCGATTCAGCTCCACAACCTCGTGCGCTTCGAGCGCTGGCTGCGCCTGCGCAGCCAGCTCAAGCCGCCCAGCATGCGAGGCCTGTGGGGCGAGGCAGTGGACATCGCCTACCGGCTGTACCAGCGCAAGCGCTTTCACAAGCGTCGGGTCCTGACGCTGCTGCGCGAGCTGCGGCGCATGACCTCGGCGATGCCGGACGGCGCGATCCTGCTGGGACCGTCGCGCGAGATCCTCTGGTTCAACCGCACCGCCGGCGACTGGCTCGGCCTGCGGCGCAAGATCGACAACGGGCTGCGGCTCGACAACCTGATCCGCCAGCCGGAGTTCGTCGATTACGTCCGTGCCGGCGGTCATGGGCCCGGACCGCGCATCCACATGCCGAAGGCGGTCGATCGATGGCTCGCGTTCAACCTCGTGACGACGAACGAATGGGGCCTGCAGCTGATGATCGTCCGCGACGTCACGACCGAGGCGCGGCTCGAGAGCATGCGTCGCGATTTCGTCGCGAACGCCTCGCACGAACTGCGGTCGCCGCTGACCGTCGTGAGCGGGTACCTCGACAACCTGGCCGAGGATCCCGCTCTCGACCCCGCCTGGCGCGAACCGGTGCGCGAGATGCAGCGCCAGTCGGAACGCATGCGGTCGATCGTGCAGGACCTGCTCGAGCTATCGCGCCTCGAAGCGGGCGACGGCCAGGCCGAACTCGTGCCGGTCGAGGTGGCGGGCATGCTCGCGTTGATCCGCAAGGAGGTGATGGCTCGGCCCGACGCCCCGGCCGAGTTCGGGCTGCACCTCGAATCGGACGCGCTGCTGCTCGGCGCCGAGACGGAGCTGCACTCGATCTTCCACAACCTCGTCTCCAACGCCGTCAAGTACACGCCGGCTGGAGGGAATCTCGACATCCGGTACTGGATCGACGACGCGGGCGCCCACGTGGCAGTACGCGACACCGGGATCGGGATTCCCGCGAGCCAGATCCCCCGGCTCACCGAACGGTTCTACCGGGTCGATGCCGGGCGGTCGCGCAAGCTGGGCGGGTCCGGGCTCGGGTTGGCGATCGTCAAGCACGCATTGCAGCGCCACGGCGGCCAGCTCGCGATCGCAAGCGAGGAAGGCCGGGGCAGTACGTTCACTGCGAGCTTTCCTCCGGGGAGGGTGCTCGCCCGCGAGGCCGCGCAACGGGCGGCACAGTCTCTGCCCGACTGAATTGCAAGTCCTGACGGTCGCCGGTTTCGTCGACCAACGCGCGGGCCTGAAATAAAGGTTGGTCGGCGAAATCTGTGGGTGATTTTCAGTCGTTCTTGGTGGCTGCGGATCGCAGGAAGGCGTTGAGCCTGCGTCCGGTGCTGTCGACGCTGCGCTGATCTTCCTCGGACAATGGCGGGTAGATGAGCGGAGCACCTTCATCGTCGTCGAGCAGTTCGAGGAGGGTGTCACGGACGGGCCGCTGGCGCAGCGCCGGCTCTTCGTGGAGGCGACGAATGATGTCGCCGCCGAGCATCCAGAGATTGTCACGCTGACGGCACAGCGTTTTGCGGGCCAGGCCACTGTGCACGCGCAGGTGCTCGAGGAAGGGCACAAACAGCTCGAGCAGGGCCTGTCCAGGGATGAGGTCGCGCTCCTCGATGCGCCAGCGCTGCGGCCACTCGGGCAGATCCGGGACAGTAAGCTTGCAGCGTCGGATAGGGCGTCTGCCTTAGTCGTCGTCGCGACGATCCGCCTTGGCCTCAGGACGTGCCCTGCCCATGCTGCTGACTCGCCTGTTGAATGCCTGCCATCACTTTCCCGGCTTCGTCTACGAAGCCGCGCACCTGCGCCAAGCCAGCCAGACCATCGAGATCGAAGTGCGTCCACGCCGCGGATCGCGTCCGTGCTGCTCAGGTTGCGGCCGGCGCGGCAGCGGCTACGACCAGCTTGCCGGTGCGCCGCTTCGAGTTCATCCCGGTCTGGGGTTTCGCGGTCGTCCTACTCTACGCCATGCGGCGCGTCGACTGCCGCCACGGTTGCGGGGTCAAGGTCGAGCAGGTGCCGTGGGGGATCGGCAAGCACACCCTCACCAAGGCCTACATGCTGTTTCTGGCGCAATGGGCGCGCAAGCTCTCCTGGAAGGAGACCGCCCGGAGCTTTCCACACCAGCTGGGAGAAGGTCTATCAGGCCGTCGAGTACGTCGTGCGAATGGGGGCTGGAGCATCGCTCCACTCGAGGCGGTCCGCGCCATCGGCGTCGATGAGATCCAGTACGGTCGCGGCCATCAATATCTGACGCTGGTCTACCAGATCGAGGCCGGCTGCACCCGGCTGCTGTGGATCGGCAAGGAGCGCACCAGTGAGAGCTTCCAGAAGTTCTTCACCCTGATCGGCACGGAGTTGGCCAGGAAGATCGAGTTCGTCTGCTCGGACATGTGGAAGCCCTATCTGAACCTGATCGCAAAGCACTGCACCAACGCCCTCAACATCCTCGACCGCTTCCATGTCGTGGCCAAGATGAACATGGCGCTCGACGACGTCCGCGCCGCCGAGGCCCGACGCATGGAGAGGACGGCTACGAACCGGTCCTGAAGAAGTCCCGCTGGTGCCTTCTCAAGCGCCGCGAGAACCTCACCGACAACCAGCGAGTGCAAGCTGCGCGATCTGGTGCGCTACAACCTCCAGAGCGTTCGCGCCTACCTGCTCAAGGAAGACTTCCAGCAACTCTGGAATTACGAGTCCCCGACTTGGGCCGGCAAGTTCCTCGACCAGTGGTGCCCCCAAGTCATGCGCTCGCGCATCGAACCGATGAAGAAATTCGCCCGCACTTTGCGCACCCACCGCGAACTCCTGCTCAACTATTTCCGCGCCCGGAAAGCAGTTCTCCAGCGGCGTCATCGAGGGCCTGAACAACAAAGCCAAAGTCACTATGAGAAAAGCCTACGGCTTTCGAACCTTCCGAGCCACCGAACTCGCGCTCTATCATGTACTTGGCAAACTACCCGGGGTTCTACCCCATTTCCACGGACGGTTGAGTTAAGGCTGAAAACTCTCGATCCCGCCGCGCCACTCTACGACGCATTCGCGGGTTGTGGAACCGCTCGAGGTAGTCGAACAGGTCCGCCCGTGCCTCGTCGCGCGTCCGATATTGGCGATGGTGCACGCGTTCCCGTTTGAGCATTCCAAAGAACCCCTCGCAGGCCGCGTTGTCGGCGCAGTGGCCGACCGCGCTCATGCTGCAGATGAGCGCGTTGCCACCGAGGAACGTCTGGTAGGTGCCGCTGATGAACTGGCCGCCGCGATCGGAGTGCAGGATGATCTCCGAGCTACCCGTCCGTTGCCAAACCGCCATCTGCACCGCGCGCACGACCATGTGGCGATCCTGGCGGTGATGCATCGACCAGCCCGCCACCAGCTTGCTGTAAAGATCGACCACGACGCACAGGAACAGCTTTCCTTCCTGCGTCACGACCTCGGTGATGTCGGTCACCCACTTGGTCTCCGGTTCGTTGGCGTTGAAGTCGCGCTCAAGCAGGTTCGAGACGCCGACGGGTCGAGCCCCTGGCTTGCCGCCGAAGCGGCGCTTGCGCCGGCGCGGCCAGCCCTGCAGGCCGGCACCGGCCATCAGGCGGGCCACCCGGTTGCGACTGACGATCTCGCCCTCGTCGACCAGGTCTTCCTGCATTCGCGGCGCGCCGATGACGCCTCGGCTGTCCTCATGGATCTCCCGGATGCGCCCCAGCAAACGAACATTGGCGCGTGCCCGCGGCCCTGGCGTACGAGCCGCCCAGGCATAGAAGCCGCTCCTCGAGACGTCGAGGCAGCGACACATCATCCCCACGGGGTACTCGCTGCGGCAGTGTGCAATCACCGCGTACCGCTCGGTGACTGCTTCGCGAAGTACGCTGCCGCGTCTTTTAAAAAATCCCGTTCCCGGGACACCTTCGACAACTCGCGCTTGAGGCGGGCCATCTCCTCGTCGCGTGGGGTGCCGCCACCGGGAAAGGCCTTGCCTCCGCCGGCATCGGCCTCACGCACCCAGCGCGTCAGCATGTTCGGGTTGACACCGACCTCCAGGGCGATCTGCCGGCAGCTCGACTGCGATCGCCGGACCAGCTCGACGAGCTCCCGCTTGTACTCAGGGCTGTAACGCTTGCGCTTCGACATGGACACTCCTTTGGCTCAGTATGAGCCTTAGTGAAAGTGTCCGCGGAACCGGGGTAGAACCCTACGGGTACG
>CAVQQX010000010.1:0-9366 GCA_963714645.1 uncultured Gammaproteobacteria bacterium | reverse complement strand
CGAGCCGCCGCTCACCCACAGGTTCTGCTGACGAGCCGAAATAAATATGCCGCGACGCTGCAACCTCGCTGTCACAAAGCCCGCGTAAAACGTTCGCCACGGTGATGTGGCTCGGCGCACTTGCGACGGGTCCGCGCCGACAGCCAGGCATATGAGCCAGAAGGGCATATGACCCAGAAGGGGACGACCGTGAGAAACACCTTGCTTGCGACGGCCGTGGCCGCCGCGCTGACCCTCGGCGCAACGGAGGCATCCGCCCAGACCAGGGGCGCCGCCACGAAGGCGGACGTACAGGCCGTCCAGGACCAGATGCAGGCGCTGGTCGAGCGCCTCAACCGGCTCGAGGCCGCGAACACCCAGCTCCAGACCGACAACGCCGATCTCAAGGCCCTCGCAGACCGGCGCGAAGCGGAGATGGACTACCTCAAGGCGCAGGCGAAGGACCTCCGCGAGGAATCCGCGCTCGCCTCGGGCGAGATCGCGAAGGTCAAGGGTTCCGACTGGGCCGCCCGCATCAAGGCGCGCGGCGATTTGCGCTACCGGCACGAGAGGATCGGGCAGGAGCGCCTGAACGTCACCGAGGTGGAGGACGCCGCCGACCGCGACCGCCAGCGCCTGCGCGTGCGGCTGGGCTTCGACGCCCAGGTCACCGACAACGTCAAGACGACGATCCTGTTCGCGACCGGCGCCGACGACCCGCGGTCGTCGAACCAGTCCCTGGGCTCGAACGGCACGCGCAAGGCCATCGGCCTCGACCAGGCATTCGCCGACTGGCGCTTCATGCCGGGCGGCAACCTGCTGCTCGGCAAGCAGCCGAACCCGATCTGGCGGCCGGGCCAGAGCCTGTTCTACGACGGTGACTACAACCCCGAGGGCGCGGTACTCAAGATCGACCGTGGCCTGCTGTTCGGCACCGCCTACGGCTACTGGCTGACCGAGCAGTTCAACTCGAGCCCGGCCGGCGAGAACACGGACGCCAACGTGTTCGGGCTGCAGGCGGGCCTCAAGTTCCCGCTGCTCGGCGGCGAGACCGTGCTCGCGGCGAACTATTACACCTGCGGCGCCTGCCAGGACAACTCGCCGCTCTACAACGCGAGCAGCAACGGCAACACGACGTACACGCCGACGGGCAGCACCACGCCGCTGCTCACCTTCGGCTACGACATCCTGGAGATCGGCGCCCAGCTCGGCTTCTCGTCCTTCAGGCTGCCGCTCACGCTCTGGGCCAACTATGCGCAGAACATGGCCGACGACGTCGAGTTCGACACCGCCTACGCCGCCGGCGTGCTGCTCGGCAAGGCCGGCAACCCGGGTACCTGGGAAGCGGGCCTTTTCTACCAGTCGATCGAGAAGGACGCATTGTTCGGACAGTTCGTCGATTCGGACTTCGGCGACGGCAAGACGGACGCAGACGGCTGGGTCCTGAAAGCAGGATACGCGCCGGTGCGCAACTTCACGTTCAACGCGACGTACTTCGTCAACACCTTGAACGAGGACGTGGGCACCGAGCTCGACTACGACCGGCTCCAGCTCGACATGAACTACAAGTTCTGAGACGCGACGTTTTTCGACCCTTGCCGACGGCCCCGGTGGGCCCGCCGGGATTCCCGCTCCCCCCGCTCGATTCCCCGGCGCCGGCAAGGGTCCTTTCTCTCACCGCCGCCGGTGATGTCCGCGGCGTGACGTGCTGCGCCACGGCCCGGTTCGTGCTTGCCGCGAATCGGGCCGTCCTGTAAAAGCGTCGTGCGCAGGAGACATGCCCGTGATGGACACTTCCGACCTTTCGCACCACATCCTGAGCCGCTACAACGCGGACCTCGAGGGTGTGCGCTCGGGCGTGCTGCAGATGGGCGGCCTGGTCGAGCAGCAGCTGCAGAACGGCGTGCGCGCCGTGGTCGCCGGCGACAGCCGCCTCGGCGAGGAGGTCGCCCGACTGGACCATCGCATCAATGCGATGGAAGTCGCGATCGACGACGACTGCAGCCGCATCCTGGCCACGCGCGGACCGACGGCGTCCGACCTGCGGCTGATCGTGGCCGTCATCAAGACGATCACAGACCTCGAGCGCATCGGCGACGAGGCAGAGAAGCTGGGCCATGCGGCCGCGCGGCTCGGCGTGGGCGAGCGCCCGTCCGACCGGTACCGCGAGCTGAAGCACATCGGGGAGCTGGTCGCCGACATGTTGCACGGTGCCCTCGACGCGTTCGCGCGTCTGGACACCGAGGCCGCGCTCGTCGTGGCGCGGCGCGACCGCGTCATCGATGAGGAGTACGACGCGATCCAGCGCCAGTGCATCACGTTCATGATGGAAGACCCGCGCACCATCCGCCGCGCGCTCGACATCATGGCGACCGCGCGGGCGCTGGAGCGCATCGGCGACCATGCGAAAAACATCTGCGAGTACGTCGTCTACATGGTGCTCGGAAAGGACATCCGCCACCTGTCCATCGAAGACGTCGAGCGGCACGTCATGGCCGCACGCGCGAGTCGCGCCGGCGCGCAGGGCAGCTGATTTGAATCCGACCCTCGAGCCCGCGGCCGGCTCGCTGCATCGGCGCAACGGCAACCTGCTCGGCTTCCTGTGGTGCGCCGGCCTCATGGCCTATGCGCTCTACGTGCAGCACGGGTTGCACGAGGAGCCGTGCCCGCTCTGCATCTTGCAGCGTGTCGCCGTGATCGCGACCGGCGTCGTGTTCCTCGCGGCAGTCGTGCACGATCCCGGCCGGATCGCGGGCAGGATCTACGCAGCCCTCGTCGCGCTCACGGCGCTCGCGGGCATTGCCGTCGCGGTACGCCACATCTGGATCATCGCGCAGCCGCCCGGCGCAGTCGCGGAATGCGGTGCCAGCCTGGACTACATGATGGACGTGCTGCCGTTGCACGAGGTGCTCGCGCAGGTGCTGAGCGGTTCGGGCGAGTGCGCCAAGGTGAGCTGGCGCTTCCTCGGACTGAGCATGCCCGCGTGGGTCCTCCTGAACCTGGCCGGGCTCATGGTGCTGGGGTTCGTCGCGAACGTCGTGCTCGGGAAGAAGCGAATTGTGAGTAGTGAATAGGCAGAGACGCATTGGTGGCGGGCCGTTGCGCCGCGCTTCCCGCTATTCACCGTTCGCTTCCTCCGACCAATATCTCCATCACCCGCTCATAGGCCAGACTCAGCGGCTCGAGGTCGGCGACGCGCACGCACTCGTTGACCTTGTGGATCGTGGCATTGATCACGCCCAGCTCGACGACCTGCGCGCCGGTCGGTGCGATGAAGCGTCCGTCCGAGGTGCCGCCCGTCGTTGAAAGGCGCGGCATCCGCCCGGTCACGTCGCGAACCGCGCGCTCGACGGCGGCGGTGAGCGTGCCGGGTCGCGTCAGAAAGGGCAGACCCGAGACGAACCATTCCATCGTGTAGTTGAGGCCGTGGCGGTCGAGGATCGCGAGCACCCGCTGCTGCAGTCGCTCCACGGTGTTCTCGGTCGAGAAGCGCAGGTTGGCGCGAACCTTGAGTTCGCCGGGAATCACGTTGGGCGCGCCCGTGCCCGCCGCGAGGTTCGACACCTGGAAGGAAGTCGGCTCGAAGAACTCGTTGCCCTCGTCCCAGCGCGTTGCGACGAGCTCGGCGAGCGCCGGCGCGAAGCGATGGACCGGGTTGTCGGCAAGCTGCGGATAGGCGATGTGACCCTGCACGCCGTGGACCGTGAGGCGTCCGGACAGGGAGCCGCGTCGACCCACCTTGATCGTATCGCCGAACTGATCGCTGCTCGTGGGCTCGCCGACGACGCACCAGTCGATCTTCTCGCCGCGCGCCTCGAGCACGTCCACGACCTTGCGCGTACCTTCGACCGACGGCCCTTCCTCGTCGCTGGTGAACAGCACGGCGATGGAACCGCTGTGGTCCGCGTGGCGTGCGACGAACCTTTCCAGTGCCGTGACCATCGCCGCGAGCCCGCTCTTCATGTCCGCGGCACCGCGACCGTAGAGCATGCCGTCGACGATCACCGGTTCGAACGGGTCGGTACGCCAGTCCTCGCGCGGTCCCGTCGGCACCACGTCGGTATGGCCGGCGAAGCACAGCAGCGGCTGGTCCGTGCCGCGTCGTGCCCACAGGTTCGCGACGGGGCCCGAATCGAGCCGTTCGACGCGGAAACCGAGCGCCGCGAGCCGGGGCCCGATCACGTCGAGGCAGCCCTGGTCGTCGGGGCTGACGGAGGGGCGCCGCAGCAGGTCGGCGGTGAGAGCGAGCGTGGGCGACATCGGTGAGGGCGGCGCGGGTCGGGCGGCGCCCAGGCGGGCGGTGGCCGCTATTAGACCGACAATTGCGTACTGCAACAAGGACTTGCAGGACGGCGCCGTCCTGTCACACGGCTGTCACAGTGGCTCGGCAGACTGCGCGGCATACAGCGGCATACACAGGGGCCCGACGCGGCCTCGTCGTCGTCCGCCCAACCCGAGAGGATGCAGTCCATGAAGTCTTCCCTGCTGCCGTTCACCCTTCCGGCGCTCGTGCTGGGCCTGCTGGCCGTCGGCGCCCCGCAGCGCGCGCATGCCCAAGCCGCGATCAAGATCGACGGTTCGAGCACGGTCTTCCCGATCTCCGAGGCATTCGCCGAGGAATTCCAGATCCAGAAGCGCGGCAAGGTGCACGTGACCGTCGGCGTCTCGGGCACCGGCGGCGGCTTCAAGAAGTTCTGCCGCGGCGAGACGGACATGTCGAATGCTTCGCGACCGATCTCGGCGGAAGAGATGGAAGCGTGCCGCAAGGCCGGCGTCAAGTACATGGAGCTGCCGATCGCGTTCGACGCGCTGACCGTCGTCGTGAACCCGCAGAACTCGTGGGCCAAGACCTTGACGGTGGCCGAGCTCAAGAAGATGTGGGAGCCGGCCGCACAGGGCCGCATCACCAACTGGAAGCAGATCCGGTCGAGCTTCCCGGACGAGAAGCTCATGCTGTTCGGGCCGGGGGCCGACTCGGGCACCTTCGACTATTTCACCGAGGCCGTGAACGGCAAGGCCAAGGCGAGCCGGGGCGACTATACGGCGAGCGAGGATGACAACACGCTGGTGCAGGGCGTCGAGAACAACAAGGGCGCGATCGGCTATTTCGGCTTCGCCTACTACGTCGCCCACAAGGACAAGCTCACGGCGGTCGGCATCGACGGCGGCAACGGTCCGGTGATGCCCAGCCTCGACAACGTCACCAACGCGTCGTACAACCCGCTGTCGCGACCGATGTTCATCTACGTGAAGGAGGCCTCCGCGCAGCGCCCGGAGGTGAAGGAATTCGTCAAGTTCATGCTGAGCCGCGGCGACCTCGTCGCGGAGACGGGCTACCTGCCGCTGCCCAAGCAGGCCTATGTCACGGCACAGGCCCATTTCGACGGACGCAAGCTCGGCTCGGTCTTCGGCGGAGTGCCGAAGATCGGCATCACCATCGACCAGCTGCTGTCGATGGAAGCGAAGCTGTAAGCTTCGCAATCGAAGCATCGGGACGGGCCGGGTCCGACAGGGTCCCGGCCCGTTCGTCTCCGCACCGGCACGCGTCGAAGCCGTCGAGGGAAGAGGCCTGATGTCCGCCAACGTGACGCCGACGCCCGCGTCCGCCCGCCCGCTTGCCGGCGGTGCGTTTGCGTCGCTCGCGTACCGCAAGCTGCGCGACCGGGTCGTCGAGTTCGTGCTGCTGCTCTGCGGGATGGTGGCGGTGTTCACCACGCTCGCGATCGTGGTGATCCTGGTCGCCGAATCCTCGGCGTTCTTCGAGCACGTGCCGCTGAGCGACTTCCTGACGGATACGATGTGGACGCCTCTCTTCGCCGATGCCCGCTACGGCATCCTGCCGCTCGTGTCGGGCACCTTGACCGTGACGATGGTGGCGCTGGTCGTGGCGATCCCCCTGGGGACCATCATTGCGATCTACCTCTCCGAGTTCGCCGGCCACCGCGTGCGTGAGTCCGTCAAGCCGGTCCTCGAGCTGCTGGGAGCCGTGCCGACCGTCGTCTACGGCTACTTCGCGCTCCTGATGGTGACGCCCGTGCTGCAGAAGCTGATTCCCGGCCTGCCGGGGTTCAACATGCTGAGCGCGGGCCTCGTGATCGGCCTGATGATCGTGCCGTACGTGGCGTCCGTGAGCGAGGACGCGATGCGCGCCGTCCCGCGGTACATGCGCGAGGGCTCGTTCGCGATGGGCGCCACCAAGCTGCAGACCGCCATGCGCGTGGTGGTGCCCGGCGCGCTCTCGGGCATCGCCGCGGCCTACATCCTCGGGATTTCCCGCGCGATCGGCGAAACCATGGTCGTCGCGATCGCGGCGGGCATGCAGCCCACGCTCACCTTCGACCCGCGCGAGCCGGCCGCGACGATCACTGCATACATCGTGCAGGTGAGCCTCGGTGACCTGCCCCACGACAGCATCGGGTACCAGAGCATCTTCGCTGCCGGCCTGGTGCTGATGCTGATGACGCTCGTCTTCAACCTGATCGGGTTCTTCCTGACCCGCCGGTTCCGGGAGTCCTACTGATGGCCGCCGTCATGACACTCGAGGAGATGCGTCGCGAGCTCACCTGGCGCAAGAACCTCGACAAGGTGTTCGTCGTCGTCGGCCTCGTGGTGCTGCTCGTGTGCCTGGGGCTCCTCGCACTGCTGTTCCTCGACCTCGTCCGCGACGGTTCCGCGCGCTTCGGCTGGGATTTCTTCACTCAGTTCCCCTCGCGCAAGGCGGAGCGTGCCGGCATCCTGTCCGCCTCCGTCGGCACGGCGTTGATCATGCTGGTCACGATGCTGGTGGCATTGCCGATCGGCGTCGCGGCGGCGATCTACCTCGAGGAATACGCGCGCAAGAACTGGATCACGAACGTGATCGAGATCAACGTGACCAACCTCGCGGGCGTGCCTTCCATCGTCTACGGGCTGCTCGCCCTCGGCCTGTTCGTCTACAAGTTCGGGTTCGGGCAGAGCGTGCTCTCGGCGGGGTTGACGCTGGCGCTGCTGATCCTGCCGATCGTGATCGTCGCGACACGCGAGTCGCTGCGCGCGGTACCGAAGGCGATCCGCGAGGCGGCTTACGGGCTCGGCGCCACGCGCTGGGAGGTCACCCGCGACCACGTTCTGCCGTATTCGACGGGCGGCATCCTGACCGGCCTGATCCTCGGCCTGTCGCGCGCGATCGGCGAGACCGCGCCGATCATCACGATCGGGGCGCTGAGCTTCATCGCGTTCCTGCCGCCGTCGCCGGTGGGTGGCGAATTTCCTTTCCTGAACTTCGAGTGGCTCGGCAGCGAGTTCACCGCGATGCCGATCCAGATCTTCAACTGGGTCTCGCGTCCCGACCAGGCGTTCCAGTCGAACGCGGCCGCGGCCGCCGCCATCCTGCTCGGCATGACGCTCGCGATGAACGCCGTCGCGATCTGGATCCGCTACCGTTTCCGCAAGAAGATCAACTGGTGAGTGCAGGCGACATGAACACGACTCCGACGACGTCTCCTGCGACGCATGCGGCCGCGCCCGGGGCGACGCGCGCGGAGGGTCCGGCGCTCTCCATCGTCATGGAGGAGCGCAAGGCCCTGCGCGCGACGCCCGCGAAGGCAGTCGCCGAGAAGCTCGACTTCTGGTACGGCACCAACCACGCGCTCAAGAACCTCAACCTGACCATCGCCGAGAACCAGGTGACGGCCCTCATCGGGCCCTCGGGCTGCGGCAAGAGCACGTTCCTGCGCTGCTTCAACCGCATGCACGACCTGCAGCCCGAGACGCGCTACGGCGGCAGCATCACGCTGCACCCCGAGCGCATGAACCTCATCGGCAGCGACGTAGACCCGATCGAAGTCCGCATGCGGATCGGCATGGTGTTCCAGAAGCCGAACCCGTTTCCCAAGTCCGTGTTCGAGAACGTCGCCTACGGCCTGCGCCTGCGGGGCGTGAACAATCGCACCGAGCTCGCCGAGCGGGTCGAAAAGGCCTTGCGCGAGGCGGCGATCTGGGACGAGGTCAAGGACCGGCTGCCGGATTCCGCGCTGGCGCTGTCGGGCGGACAGATGCAGCGCCTCTGCATCGCGCGCGCACTCGCCACCGAGCCCGAAATCCTGCTGTTCGACGAGCCGACCTCCGCGCTCGACCCGATCGCCACTGCAAAGATCGAGGAGCTGATCACCGAGCTGCGCAGCCGGGTGACGATCCTGATCGTCACGCACAACATGCAGCAGGCGGCCCGGGTGTCCGACTACACCGCGTTCATGTACCTGGGCGAGCTGGTGGAGGTGGACGCGACCTCGAAGATCTTCACCAACCCGTCCAAGAAGGCCACCGAAGACTACATCACCGGCCGCTACGGCTGAGGCCGGCCATGTCCGCCATGCTGGATCGCTCCGATCCCTCCGAGCCGCACACGCTGAGCGCGGCTGACCAGTCGATCGCCGGGCTGCGCCTGCACGCGCTCGAAATGGGTGCGCTCGTGATCGACCAGGTGGCGGGTGCGGTGCGTGCGCTGCTCGAGCGCGACGCGGTGCTCGCGCAATCCGTGCTGGCGCGCGAGGCGACCGTCGATGAGTACGACCGCCGGCTGGACCGCGACAGCCTGACCTACATCGCGCTGCAGAAGCCGGTGGCGAACGACCTGCGCCTCGCGCGCGCCATCGTGCGGATCGGCCGCGAACTCGAGCGCGTCGGCGACGAGGCGAAAAAGATCGCGCGCTTCGCGCTCACGCTCGAGCAGGCGAGCGACAACGACCCGGTGCTCGCGGTCTCGCGGCACCTGCGCCACATGGCGGCGCAGTCCGGCTCGATGCTGCGCAACGCCGTTCGGGCGGCGGACGAGCTCGACGAGAACCTCGCGAGGAGCGTGCTTGCGGGCGACGCGGAACTCGATGCCGAATTCGCCGACTCGCTGCGCCGGATCATGTCGTACGTCCTGCAGGACCATCGCTTCCTGCGTCCGACGATCGATACGATCTTCGCGCTCAAGGGGCTCGAGCGCATCGGCGACCACGCGACCAACGTGGCCGAGCAGGTGCTGTACATGCTCGGCAGCGACTAGCGACCGGAGAACGGTAAGCGGAGGGCTGTGCCTGCGAGCCCCGCTGCAATTCCGACGCCATTCAACATTCATCATTCACCGATCACGAAAACCGGTCACTCGGTGTTGCGCAGCAAGGCGTTGATGCCGACTTTCGCCCGGGTCCGGGCGTCGACGCGCTTGACGATCACCGCCGCGTAAAGCGAATACTTGCCGTTCGACGCCGGCAGGGAGCCCGCAACGACGACGGCGCCCGCCGGAATCCGGCCGTAGGTCACCTCGTCGCGCTCGCGGTCGTAGATCCGGGTGCTCTGGCCGACGAAGACCCCCATCGACAGGACCGCGCCCTGCTCGACGACCACGCCCTCGACCACCTC
>CAVQQX010000009.1:0-11150 GCA_963714645.1 uncultured Gammaproteobacteria bacterium | reverse complement strand
GAGGACGGTCGGGCGCGGGTGCGTGCCAATCACGTCGGCTTCGTGTTCCAGTCGTTCCACCTCGTTCCCTCGCTGACGGCGCTCGAGAACGTGATGCTGCCGCTCGAACTCGCGCGACGGCGCGACGCGCGCGCAGCCGCGGGCGAAGTCCTCGACCGGGTCGGACTCGGGGCGCGGCTCGGCCACTACCCGCGCCAGCTCTCGGGCGGCGAGCAGCAGCGCGTGGCGATCGCCCGCGCCTTCGTGACCCGGCCGGACGTGCTCTTTGCCGACGAGCCGACCGGCAACCTCGACGCGGCCACCGGCGAGCGGATCGTCGACCTGCTTTTCGGCCTCAACGCCGCGACCCGCACGACACTCGTGCTGGTCACGCACGACCGCGCGCTGGCCGCGCGCTGCGGCCGCGCGATCCGGCTCGATGCCGGCCGCCTGCTCGCCGACGCGGCCTGAGCGACGATGGGCTGGATCCGCTTCGCCCTGCGCAACCTCGGCCGTGACCTGCGCTCCGGCGAGATCGCGGTACTGGTGCTTTCTCTGCTGGTCGCGGTCGCGTCGCTGACCGCGGTCGGGTTCTTCACCAGCCGCATCGGCCGCGGCGTGGAGCAGCAGGCCGGCGAGGTGCTCGCCGCGGACCTGCGGCTCCAGTCGGCGCGCGAGATCGATCCGCGGTATGAGCGCGAGGCGGCGCGCCGCGGCCTGCAGGTCGCGCGTCTCGAGTCGATGCCCAGCGTCGTGTTCCGCGGCGAGGAGTCGTCGCTCGTCGCACTGCGCGCCGTCGGGCCGGGCTACCCGCTGCGCGGCCGGCTCAAGACCACGGACGAGCCATTCGGCCCGGGCGTCGTCACGGAGGCGATCCCGGGGATTGGTGAAGCCTGGGCGGACTCGCGGCTGCTCGCGAAACTCGGCGCGCGCGTCGGTGCCGAGCTCTCGGTCGGGTCGCACCGCGTACGCGTGACGCGCGTGCTCGAATACCGGCCCGACCAGGGCAGCGGCTTCGCGGATCTCTCCGCTACGCTCATGATCAACCGCGCAGACCTGCCGGCGACGGGACTCGTGCAACCGGGAAGCCGCGTGAGCCGCGCCGTGCTGTTCGCGGGCGCGCCCGCCGCGGTGGAGTCGTTCGGCGCCTGGCTGCGGCAGCGGAAGCAGCGCGGCGAGCGTCTGCAATCCGTGGCGGACGCGAGCCCGCAGATCCGCGCGTCGGCCGACCGCGCCGGGCGCTTTCTCTCGCTCGCGAGCCTCGTGAGCGTGCTGCTCGCGGCGATCGCAGTCGCGATGGCCGCGCAGCGCCATGCACGCCGTCACCTCGATACCGTCGCGCTGCTGAAGTGCCTGGGCGCCTCGCAGCGCCTCGTGCTGGCGCAGACGGCGGTGCAGCTCGTCGTGCTCGGCGTCGCGACCGCATTCGTGGGGACGGCACTCGGCTACCTCGCCCAGACCGGCATCGCCTGGCTGCTGCGCGGCCTGCTGCGCGGCGACCTGCCGCCGCCCGCCCCCGACGCGTTCCTGCTGGGGCTGGTCACGTGCGTCGTCGTGCTGGTCGGCTTCGCGCTGCCGCCGCTGCTGCGCCTGCGGCGTGTACCCCCGGCGCGCGTGCTGCGTCACGACCTCGAACCACCACCGTTGCGCCACGCGCTCGTCTACGGCATGGCGATCGGTGCAGTACTGGCGCTGCTCTTCTGGATCGTGCGCGATGCGCGCCTGGTGGCCTATGTCGCCGGCGGTCTCGCCGGGACGTTCCTGCTGCTCGCCGCGGCCGGATGGCTGCTCGTGCGCTCGCTCGCGCCGCTGCGGCGCGGTGTCGGCGTGGCCTGGCGCTATGGGCTCGCGAACATCGTGCGTCGGGGCCGCGACAGCATCGTGCAGATCGTCGCGTTCGGCCTGGGTTTCATGGTGCTGCTGCTGCTCGCACTCGTGCGCGGCGACCTGCTTCGCGACTGGCGGGCGAGCCTGCCGGCCGACGCGCCGAATTACTTTCTCATCAATATCCGGCCCGACGAAGGCGCCGGCATCCGCGCGTTCTTCGAGCGCTCCGGCTTCCCGGTCACGGAACTCGTGCCGATGCTGCGTGCGCGGCTGACCTCAATTAACGGCCGTCCGGTCGAGAGCCGCGGGCAGCTGTCCGACCGTGCGAGCGAGTTCGTCGAGCGCGAATCGAATCTCACCTGGTCCGGGCGACTCGGACCGGGCAACCGGATCGTCGCCGGCCGCTGGTGGCCGGCCGGTCGCGCCCCCGCGGAGCCACAGGTGTCCGTCGAGATCGAGTACGCCGAGACGCTCGGTCTCCGCCTCGGCGACACGCTCACCTACGACATCGCCGGAGAGGCGGTGACGGGGCGCATCACGAGCCTGCGGGAGGTGCGCTGGGATACGTTCAAGCCGAATTTCTTCGTCGTGTTCTCGCCCGGCGTGCTCGAGGATGCGACCGGGACCCTGATCACCAGCGTGCACGTGCTGCCGGACCAGCGGCCGCAGCTCGCGGAGCTGGTCCGCGCGTACCCGGAGGTCACGATCATCGACATCGAGGCCCTGCTCGCGCAGGTCCGCGAGGTGATGGACAAGGCGAGCCTGGCGGTGCAGTACGTGTTCCTGTTCACGCTCGCAGCGGGGGTCATGGTGCTGCTCGCGGCGGTGCAGGCGACGCGTGACGAGCGTCGCTACGAGAGCGCGATGCTGCGCACGCTGGGCGCGACGCGCAGCGTCGTCTTCCAGGGAGTCGCGGCCGAGTTCGTCGTGCTTGGATCGCTCGCGGGACTGCTGGGGGCGACCGGTGCCACGGCCGTCGGCTACGTGCTGGCGCGGCAGGTGTTCGAGCTGCCGTATTCGCCGGATCCGCGCGTCTGGCTGGTCGGCGTCCTGGGTGGGGCCGTCCTCGTCGGGGTGGCGGGCCTGCTGGCCGCACGCTCGGTCGTGACCCATCCACCGCTGCGTGCCCTGCGCGAGGACGGTTGAGCTGAGTCGCGCCGGCGCACCGGCCGGCGGATTTCAATCGCGCTCCCGCACCATCCAGCGGATCCAGCCCACGTCGACGCGCTGTCCGCGCCACGTGTAGCCCTGCACGCGGATCCGGTATTCGCCCGGTCCGAACGCAGTGCTGTTCACCGCGAGCCGCAGGTCCCGGTTCGAGTCGGCGACCAGCCGCTCGACGACCATGACCCGGCCGTGGTCGACCTTGTCGACGACGAGCGCGAACGTGTGGAAGCCCGGCGCATGCCTGACGGGAACGTACAGTTCCAGCAGCTCCGGCGGCTCGGGCCAGGCCAGCGTCGCGTCGAACCCGCGCGACCAGCTGCGCGGATTGGGCGCGAGCCGCAGCGTGCGTTCGCTGTTGACGGCGCGCAACGTGAGGGTCTGGGCGGCACGCTCCGCGGCGAGCGCTGCCTCGTGCTCGACTGCGGCCCGGCGCAACGCGAATCCCGCCGTCACCGCGAGCAGCAGGCAGAGGATGCCGAGGCCGTACACGGCCAGCCGCGTCTGCCACCAGGGCAACGCAGCAGCGTCGTCATCCGGCAGCGCGTCCGGGTCGTCGCAGGCCGCGTCCGTGGAACCGGCCGACGGCGACGGGAGTTCGAGCTCCGCCTGGACCAGGTGCTTTCGCCATCGCGGCGGCGGCTTGCGCACCGCTTTCCTGCCGCGCCTGCCCGATTTGATGCGCTCGTTCATGCCCCGTCCGTCCTTGCCCGCTTCCTGCCGCTGGCCTCGAATTCGAACGGGTCCGGCGCGCCGGCGAACAATCGTGCCATGGCCTGCGTCTCGCGCGCCCGGATCGTCTGCAGGAATTCCTCAGCACCGCCCATCGCCTGGAAGGCGTCGAGCCCGCGTTCGAGGAAGTCCTGCAGCAGGCCGAATCCTGCCGCGTGGGCGGGCTTGCGCGCCAGTCGCGTCAGGGTGCGGACCATCGGCCTGCGCACGACGCCGTCGAGATATGCGCCCACGTCGGTGGTGAGTGATATCTGGCGCTCGCGGTCGGCACGCCGGCCGACGGAACGATAGGCGGCGGCGTAGCGCGAGACGCTGATCGCCCCGGGACCGAGCGCGCGGGTGAGGTCGGCGTCCAGGCCCTGCGACAGCGTTTCGAGCTCGATCGCGAGGCACAGAGCGACGAGACCTTCGCGCGGCAGCAATCTTTCCATGGCGGTCTGGACCTTGATCAAATCGGCGTCGCGACGCCGGGCGTCGGTGCCGTACAACTCCTTGAAGAAGAACTGGACCGCGAGGCGGTACCGGGGATTGGCGCGCAGGTCGGCGTGCGACCGCAGCAGGCGGCGCGACTGCCACTGCTGCACGCGACCGAGGCGCCGTTCGAGCAGCGGTTCGCCGGCGAAGACGTTGCGCAATGCCGCATTGCATTCGAGCAGTCGCCCGAGCCGGCCCCGCTCACCACGAGCGGCCCCGATTTCGACACCGAGCAGCTTCAAGCCGGGGAAACGGCGCTGCCCTGGGGGCGCGAGTCACGAGGGTACATGGCAGTCTCCGGGCCATGAGGCAGGTCGAACGGTCGCGCGTGCATGCTAGGCGCTTGCTGCAGTGTGTCAATCGCGTCCGACTGCGGGAGTCCCGCGTTGACGCGCTGCATCACCATGCCTAACGTAGCCGCAAACACCGGGGGACTCCATGAACTACTTCGTGACCGGGGCGACCGGCTTCATCGGCCGTTTCCTCGTGCAGTCGCTCATCGAGCGCGGCGCGGCCACGATCTACGTGCTGGTGCGCCCGAAATCGGCGGGCAAGCTCGACGAACTCAGGACCTTCTGGGGCAAGCAGAGCGTCCGGCGCGTCGTCGCCGTGAAGGGCGACCTCGGCCAGCCACGACTCGGGCTCGGCAAGGCCGACCTCGCCAAGCTCAAGGGCAAGATCAGGCACTTCTACCACCTGGGTGCGGTGTACGACCTCGAGGCGACCGCCGCCCAGATGCACCGGGCCAACGTCGTGGGCACCGAAGGCGCCCTCGCGGTCGCCGCGGCGGTCGGCGCAGGTTGTTTCCACCACGTGAGCTCCATCGCGGCGGCGGGGCTCTATCGAGGGACTTTCACCGAGGACATGTTCGAGGAGGCCGAGGAACTCGATCATCCCTATCACCGCACCAAGCACGACTCCGAGGCGCTGGTGCGCGCGAACGGCCAGGTGCCGTTTCGCGTCTACCGGCCCGGCATCGTGCTGGGCCACTCCGGCACCGGCGTCGTCGACAAGATCGACGGCCCCTACTATTTATTCAAGGCGCTGCAGAAGCTGCGCGAGTCGTGGCCGCGCTGGGTGCCGCTCGTGGGAATCGAGGGCGGGTACGTCAATGCCGTGCCCGTCGACTTCGTCGTGTCCGCGCTGGTGCACCTCTCGCACCTGGCGCGCAAGGACGGTCACTGCTTTCACCTGACCGACCCGAAGACCCGGCGCATGGGAGAGGTGATCAACGTCTTCGCGCGTGCCGCGCATGCGCCCGAGATGGCACTGCGCCTCGACCCCAAGGTCTTCGAGATGCTCCCCGGCGCAGTCTCGGACGCGGTCGGACGCAGCCGGCCCGTGCAGAACGTGTTCAACCAGCTGTTGCGCGACCTGCAGGTGCCGCGTGCCGTGCTGCAGTTCGTGAACTACCCGACGCGTTTCGACGCGACGGAGACGCAGCGGCTGCTCGACAAGGCCAAGATCCGGGTCCCGCCGCTCGAGGACTACGCCTGGCGACTCTGGGACTACTGGGAGAGGCACCTCGACCCCGACCTCACGATCGACCGCAGCCTCAAGGGCGCGGTGAAGGGCAGGGTCGTCGTGATCACGGGCGGATCGTCGGGCATCGGCGCGGCGGCCGCGATCCGGATCGCCGAGGCCGGGGGCAAGGTCGTGATCGTCGCCCGCGACGAGGGGAAGCTCGAGGAGGTGCGCCGGAAGATCGTCGACGCCGGCGGCTTCGCCAGGACCTACTCCTGCGACATCACCGAGTACGCCGCGAACGACGCGCTCGCCCGCGACATCCTCAAGGAATTCGGGCAGGTCGACGTGCTGATCAACAACGCCGGCCGCTCGATCCGGCGTTCGCTTGCGCTGTCGTACGACCGTTTCCACGACTTCGAGCGCACGATGCAGCTCAATTATTTCGCCAGCGTGCGCCTGACGATGAACCTGCTGCCGTCGATGACCTCGCGCAAGGACGGCCACGTCATCAACGTGTCCTCGATCGGCGTGCTCACCAATGCGCCGAGGTTCTCCGCGTACGTCGCTTCGAAGGCGGCGCTCGAGTCGTTCGCCCGTTGCGCAGCTGCGGAGTTCCACGACGAAGGCGTCCACTTCACGATCGTCAACATGCCGCTGGTGCGGACGCCGATGATCGCGCCGACCAAGATCTACGAGGAGATGCCGACCATCATTTCGCCCGGGGAAGCGGCCGACATGATCGCGGACGCGATCATCCGCAAGCCACAGCGCATCGCGACCCGGCTCGGGCTCTCTGCCGAGATCATGCACCTCGTCATGCCGAAGCTGTCCGAGGTCGTGATGAACTCCGCGTACCGGATGTTCCCCGACTCCGCGGCCGCCCAGGGCAGGCGCGAGGGCGATGGGCGTCCGCCCACGCGCGAGGCCATGCTGTTCGCTTCGCTGATGCGCGGCATCCACTGGTAGGCGGCGCAGCGCGCAACTGCAGGCGCAGCGGGCGGGCAGGGACCGGCACGGCGCGCGGCCGCGAGGCTTCCATCCGCGTCGACCTTGGATAAAATGCCCGCAACAGGCCGTAAATCGCTTGCTGGTTTGCAGCCGCGCAGAGCACACTCGATCAAACGTGCGAGAGGCCCCGCTGGCCCGCGCACCGCATCGTCGACATCACCACGCCCACAGACCACGGAATGTGTCCATGAAGTTGACGTTGCTGCTCGGGCTCCTGCTCTTTGCGATCGCCGCGGTGATGTTGGTGCGGCATCGTCGCGCCGTGCGCGATGCAGCGACGGCTGCGGCCAACGCGCGTGCGCGGGCGGCCGCGCGTCGCAACCGCGTGCCCGCGGTGTCCAACAACCTGAAGGGCGTGACTGCCAGCCAGACGATCGAGCCGGTCAAGCCTTCCCGGATCGGCCTGTTCGACGACGACCCGGACGAACACCAATCGGGCAACGGCGAACGGGCCGCCTGATCGCGGTCGCAACGCTCGCCCCCTCAGGGCGTGCTCAGTGGGCGCAGCGATTCAGCCGAGGCCTCCCAATCGAGACCGTCGAACGGCGTGACGGCGATCGATTCGGACGTCGCTGCCGGACAGCATCGTCGCGAGGGTCAGCGGCGGTTGCCGTAGACCTGCTCGGCGAACCACACCGCGACCGAACTCAACAGGACGAGTGCTGCGATTTCCATGGCCGTCTCCAGCGCCTTGCGGGCGCAATTCGAAGTGGCGCGGAGTATGGGCCGAATGCGTCGTCCGCAACGTGATGTGGTTGTCATTCGCACCGAGGAATGTACATATACGAGTGTAGCTATCCGAAGTTTCGGGCAGATTCTGGAATTTAATTTTAATTTTATGCCGGTCTTGGCACGCGGCGACCGACGCAGCCTGGAAGTGCCGACCCGCCAGTTGCCGGTCAAGTGCAGCGCAGCACGCGAAGCGCCGCGGGCCGCAGCTCGCACTCGACCGGCGTCGAACCGACCGTCTGGCCGTCGGCCTGGACGGGCGCGCGCGGTTGCGCCTCGACCACGATACGGGTGACGCGACGGTGGCCGACGAGGGCATCGCCCAGCAGTCGCTCGCCGTACAACTTGTGGAGCTTGGACAGGACCAGCCATCGGTTCGCATCGGCGATCGTGACCAGGTCGAGCGCGCCGTCGTCGATCCTCGCGGGCGGCGCCACCTGCATGCCGTGCCCGCAGTAACGACCGATCGCGAAGAACGCCAGCAGCAACCGGCCGACGACCTGGGAAACGACTCCGTCGTTCTCCACCCGCAGCTTGAACAGCGAGGTTTCGTAGCGACCGAGCTCGCGCAGCGCCGTGATCAGGTACGCCAGTCGCGACGGAGTCGGGCGCGGCATTCGCGCGATCACGTGGGCGTCGAACCCCGTGCCGGCGACGTTCACGAACCAGGCCCGACGGGCGGGAGTGGCGGCGTCGCGTGGCGGGAAATACAGCACGCCGGCATCGTGCGCGACCGGGCTGGAATGCGCGACGAAGCGGGCGAATCGCTCCGGGTGTCGCGGGACGCCGAGCGTCCGCGCCCAGTCGTTGCCGGTCCCGAGCGGCATCGGCACGACCGTCGGACATGGCATCGAGGCCGTCCGCGCCCAGCAGCTCTCGAGCAGGCCGTTGACGGCCTCGTGCGCCGTGCCATCGCCACCGGCAACGAGCAGGCCCCCGATGCCGGCCCTGCGTGCGTCGCCCGCGAGGCGTGCGGCATCGTCGGGCCCCGACGTGGTCGCGACGTCGAAACGGATGCCTGCGCGACGCAACGCTCGCTCGTGCCGTCGCCAGGCGCCCGGACGACCGTCACCGCCCGCGACGGGGTTGCGGATCACCAGCCAGCGGGATGGTCTGGTATGGGCTGGTCGATCTGCCCGAGCGGCGTCAGGGTGCGTCGCGGTCTCGTGCAGCGGCGCGCCGTCGTCCGGAGTCACGGCCGGCAGGTATTCAGCGCACGGGTGCGCGGCAGTGGGACTCGATGAATTCCTGCTGCGCCTCGAGCTGCTCACGGCGGGGCCGTTGGCCCGGGGCGAGCATGTCTGCGAGCGCGTTGCGCGCGGCAACGCACGAGTCGCTCTTGGCGACGCGCAGGCGTGCGGCCATCTCTTCCTGCTCACGCCGGCGTGGCGCGTGGCTGCTGCAGTTGCGGTCGGCCGTCTGCTGCAGGCGCCGGCGCTCTGCGGGCTCCGCCGTCGTCGCCTGGCCGTGTGCCATGCGGTCGAGCGCCTCGAGCGCCACGACGCACTCGCGCGTGCGCAGTTCGCTGATCACGGCGTCGCGACGGGCCACCTGGTCGGGCGACGAGGCGGCCGCGAGCCGCGTGGCCGTCGTCGTCGTGTGGCGCGTGGACGAAGCGCGTCGTGACATTCCACTCGAGGCGAGCGCAATGCGCTCGAACTTGACGTCGGCCGGCGGCTTGTCGGACGACAGGTGCGTCACGCCGCTGGCATCGACCCACTTGTACACCGCGGTACCCGCCGCAGCCGCGAGGCCGGTCCACGCGAGCGTCACTCCCAGCAGCACCAGTCCCGCCAGCCACGGGCGGCCACGCCGCGCGTGACGCGAGGCGGGCTCGCGGCGCAGCAAGGGTGGGCAGGGAATGTCCATCGTGCCGCAGTCTAGGCCTCCGGCGAGGCAAGCAGAGTGACCTGCTTCAAGGTCCCGGACGCGTGGTGCCGCCATTTCGACCCGCTGCCTCCCCCGTCGTCCGGCCCGCGGACCTGCCGCGACCGCTCAGCCGTAGCGCCCGAGTATCTTCGTGAGCCCGGCCTGGCCCGGATGCATCTTCCCGTAGGGTACGCGCGCCAGCGGCTCGTCCGTCGTGTGCATCATCGCGTGCATGTCGGGGTGGGCACTCTGCGACAGGAAGATCAGGCCCGTGACGTGTTCGCCCTGTCGCAGCTTGGTACGCAGGTATTCGAACGCGTGGCCGCGGTGGGTCGGGTCGTAGTTGCGGTCGAGCTTGCGCAGCACGATCTGGCTGCCGTCGTGCATCTGTACCGGCAGCGACTCGCCCTCGCCGTAGCTCGCCGTGATCTCCTGGCGCGCAGGGATGTAATCGGCGTGCACCGCTTCCTGGTAGTGCTCGCGAGTGAACTCGTAGCTCTTGGTCGAGCCCACGTGGTCGTTGAACGTCACGCACGGCGAGATCACGTCGATCAGCGCGAAGCCGCGGTGCGTCAACCCGGCCTTGATCAGCGGCACGAGCTGGTCCTTGTCGCCGGAGAAGCTCCGTGCGATGAAGGTGCCACCGAGGCTCAGTGCCGCGAGGCACGGATCGACGGGCGCCTGCTGGTTCTCCTCGCCCTTCTTCGATTTCGTGCCGATGTCGGCCGACGCCGAGAACTGGCCCTTGGTCAGGCCGTACACGCCGTTGTTCTCGCAGATGTAGAGCATGTTCACGTTGCGCCGGATCGCGTGCGCGAACTGCCCGAAGCCGATCGAGAGCGAGTCCCCGTCGCCGGAGACGCCGATGTAGTAGAGGTCCTTGTTCGCGGCGTTCGCGCCGGTCGCGATCGAGGCCATGCGGCCGTGCACGCCGTTGAAGCCGTGCGCGCCGCTCGCGAAGTAGGCCGTCGTCTTCGACGAACAGCCGATCCCCGACAGCTTGGCCAGCTGCTCAGGCCGCAGGCCGAGCTCCCAGATCGCCTGGATGATCGCGGAGGTCACCGAGTCGTGCCCGCAGCCGGCGCAGAGCGTCGACATCGCGCCCTCGTAGTCGCGGCGCGTGAGCCCGAGCTCGTTCTTCGGCAGGTCGGGATGGCGGACCTTGGGCTTGTTGATGAAGGACATGGTGGTTGGGGAGTGGCCGGTGGATGGTGACTGGTGGGTATGTGGCTAGATGGCGGCGACCGCAGCGACCGACGCACGCCGCTGGTCGCCGAGCTCGGCCAGCACCGCATCGACGATTTCCTTCGAGGTCATCGGCAGGCCGCTGTAGTGCAGGATGGAGTGAAGCTTGGACTTCGGCACGTCCGTCTCGAGCGTGAGCAGCGACCGGAGCTGCGCGTCGCGGTTCTGCTCGACCACGAAGATCTTCTCGTGCGAGGCCATGAAGGACTCGACCTCCTTCGTGAACGGGAACGCCTTGATCCGCATGTAGTCGACCGGGATGCCGCGCTTCGCGAGGATGTCGCGCGCCTCGTTGACGGCCCCGCGGCTGCTGCCGACCGCGACCAGCGCGAGCGAACTCGTCCCGGTCGCCTCGATCACCGGCGGCGGCACGAGGGTCCTGGCGCGCTTGAACTTGCGCACGAGGCGGTCCATCACGACCTGGTACTCCGCCGAGTCCTCGGTGTAGCCGCCGTACTGGTTGTGGCCTGATCCGCGCGTGAAATACGCGCCTTTGGGCGAGACGCCGGGCAGCGTGCGGTACGGGATGCCGTCGTCGTCCGGGTCGAGGTAGCGGTGGAACTTCGGCAGCGCCTCGATCTCCTCCTTCGACAGCACCTTGCCGCGGTCGGGGCGATACGCGTCGTCCCACTCGAGCATCGGGCACATCCAGTCGT
>CAVQQX010000008.1:0-8015 GCA_963714645.1 uncultured Gammaproteobacteria bacterium | reverse complement strand
GTGGCCGCGTGGTCTCGACCCTCGAGGGGGGCTACGACCTGCCCGCGCTCGGAGCGAGTGCGGCGCTGCACGTCCGGCGACTGATGGAAGCGTAGATCGCTCGCGGGTCTCTACGCCGGCGTGTCTGCGCCGGCACGGGGTGCGCGACGGCTGCCCGCATACAGTTCGAACAACAACAGGCGGCAGGGGATGCTGCCGTTCACGAGCGCGATGGAACGTGACGGCTTCAGCCCGATCGCCTTCCACGGCGACGCCTCTGCCGCGAGCAGCGCCGCACACCACCCGCTGAAGCGCTGCTTGAGCACGTCCCCGACTTCGCCGTACAGGTCGCCCAGCGCCGACTCGCCGCCGTCGATCCGGTCGCCGTACGGCAGGTTCGCGACGAACAGCCCGCTCGATGCGGGGGGCTGCGCGTCCTGCACGCGCGCGACGCGGAAGTCGACGTATTTCTCGACGCGGGCCTTGAGCGCGCTGCGACCCGCCATCGCGACGTAGCGCGGATCGACGTCCGCGGCCACCAGCGGCGCGGGAGGCGCCTCCAGCTTGGCGGCGCGCAACCGATCCTGGGTGCTGCGCCAGAGCGCGCGGTCGAAACCGCTCAGCCACTCGAGCAGAAATTCGCCCTTGCCGCGATGGATCTGCGCGGCCTTGTGCACCGCGATGCCCGCCGCCTCGATCGCGAGCGTGCCGCTGCCGCACATCGGGTCGATGAACGCTTGCGTGCCGTCGTAGCCCGCGAACTGCAGGATCGCGGCCGCCAGCGTTTCCTTGAGCGGCGCCGGATGGCCCGACTCGCGATAGCCGCGCTTGTGCAGCGCCTTGCCGGTGGTGTCGAAGCTGAGCGTGCACCGCCCTTTCGCCAGGTGCGCGACGATCACCACCTTCGGCTCTTCCGTGTCGATGCGCGGCACCTGACCGCTCCGGGCAGTGAACGCGTCGCGCACGCCTTCCCTGACCTGGGTCAGGACCTGCCGCGAAGGCAGCGGGCCGGTCTCCGAGTCCACGCCGACGCAATCGACGCGAAACCCGTGCCGGGCTTCGAACAGTTCGGGCCAGTGGATGCGCCGCACCTGCGAACGCAGCATCGCGGCAGAGTGGGCCGGGACTTCGCGCACGACCCGCAGCAACCGGCTCGCCGTTCGCAGCCGCAGGTGCAGCTCGTATTCGACTTCCGGCAGCGCGTCGAACTCGATCGCGCGAAAGCGCGCCCGGCACTCGCGCACGCCCATCGCCGCGAGCTCGGCGGCCAGCGCCGGTTTGACCTCTTCGGGGCAGGTCGCGACGAGCCGGTTCAGTCGTCGCCCTCGCGGACCGCCTGCAAGGCGAGCGGCCCGTCGGTCCCCAGCAGCTCGAGCGTCGTTCCCGCGCGGCGAACCGCGGCGACAGTGGCCCGCGCGTGCAGAAACTGCTGCTCGCGTTCCACCGCGCCGGGCGCGGCGCCGCCGGCGGATTCCGGCGGCGACGGCGTGTCGATGCGCGGTCCGCCGGGACAGCCGCTCACGAGCGATGCGCCGAGCGCGATGCAACCCTTCCGCAGGACTTTGAGTGCGTGCATGGCACCTCCCGATCCGACTCGAACCTCGGCCCAGTCCACGGCCCAGTCCACGGCACAGTCCACGGCCCAGTCCACGGCACAGTCTAGTGCAGCGTGGCGGCGCGCACGATCAACGAGCGCGTCGACGGCGGGTCGCGAGGACGCCGTCGCCGTGCAGCTGCGCCGCGAAGCCCGCGGCCTCGAGTCGACGCTGCACCTCGCGCGGCACGTCGCGCCCCGTCGTGAGCCGGTTCGGCGCACCCGTGTAATGAAACAGGCGGGCGCGCGGCCGCAACACGCGGGCCAGTTCGTCGTAGAAGCGGCCGGAATAGAGCTCGCCGGCGATGCCGAACCGCGGCGGGTCGTGCAGCGCGACGTCGAAACCGGCGGTCGGCAGCGTACCAATGCGCTCGGTGACGTCCGCCGCGACGAGCTCCAGTGCAGCGGCTGCGGATGGCGACCACGGATTCAACTCGCGCAACCAGAGCACGTCCGCGTTCTTCTCGAACGAAAGCACCCGCTCGGCGCCGAATTCCAGGCACCACGCCGCGTAGTAGCCGAGTCCCCCGCAGGTATCGAGCACCGTCGCGCCGCGAGGGCGGACGAGCTCGACCTTGGCGCGCGCATCGTCCCACGGCGAGACCTGCGCGGTCGGAAGCATCTTGATGCCGTCGATCTCGAACGTCGGCGGGCCCCACGTGGTGGGCACCAGCTTGACGAGGGATCCGGAGTACCGCGCGAGGGGCTCGAACGACGCGCCGTCCCAGCGATAGACCGTCCGGTCGCGACAGGTGTCGAGGTAGGGAAAATTCCGGTCGCCCGCTTGCCAGCACGCCTGCGTGACGGCGAGCGTGGTCATCGTCCGGCCGAGGTCGACGCTGGCGCGGAGTTGCGTGCAGCCGCCACGTCTTGCCGCGAGAAGGGATTCGTGCAGGGGCAGCGTGACGAGGGGTGCGAACACCCGAGTCTCTATTCCATATAGAGGAGCGCCTTGCGCTCCTCGCCGCGACGTCCGGCGTCCTTGCGGCCGCGCGAACGGTCTCTCAGTGCTGCGCGAGCAGCTTCGGGTCGCGGTTGATCTCGACCGTCCGCTCGACGACGGCGGGACGCGGTTCGGCGGTGACGGGCAGCGTGCGCACCGGCGTCATCTCGCGCGGCTGCTTGACGCGCCGCAGCCAGACCTCGTACGGATCCCAGCTCGCGCCGATCTCGCGTTTCGACTCGCCGCCGGGGTTCTCTTCGGATGTCATCGCTACTCCCTCCCTGGTCACGGCTCGATGGCCGTCCTCGTCATGCGTACATGCAGGGACTTCTTGCCCCTGCGTTTCGTTGTCGTTGCAAGCCCGCGGCACGTTGAAGCGTGTCGCGGCATGGCAAGTCTCACGATGCGCCGGAGTGCTGTCAATTGCTATGGATGCAGTTAATCGCTTGACAAGCAAGCGCCCGCACCCATCGCGTCGTCTATGATTTGCGGCGTTGTTGCGTCACCGGCAAATCCGCATCGTGCGCGCGCGAGCCGGGGTCGCGCAGTGTGCGTGCCGGCGCGTCTCGTTTGACATAAGCTCGCTTCGCTGTCGGACCAGGTGCTTTTTACATGGGTATTTCCTCGCAGGCCAGGGTCGCAACCGCTCGCGTGACCTCGAGACGGGTGACGCGCCTGGGATCGACCGCCGCGGCGTGCACGCTCGCAGTCGCACTCGTGGCCGCGCCGGCACGAGCCGAGCCGTTTCTCACCCGGAACCAGCACCCGCTGGTCGCGCTGTTCGGGTTGCCGCCGCCCCTGCCCGCGCGGATCGCTGCCGCGGGGTCGACGACTGCGGGCCTGCAATGGAGCAACTTCGCCGCGACGGGCAGCGACGGCCCGCTTGCCTACACTCTCGACGGCGAAATAGTCGATGCGCGTGTGTCGGTCGACCGCCCGCTCGGCCGACGGCTGGCACTTCACGCGGAAATCGCGCATCGCAGCCTCGGCGCCGGCGCGCTCGACGGCATGATCGAAGGGTGGCACGACACCTTCGGCCTGCCCGACGGCTCGCGCCGCCGGCTGCCCGAAGACGAACTGCTGCTCGAGTACCGCGATGCCGAACAGGTGCTCTTGCGCGTGGATCGCTCCGCATCCGGTCTCGCCGACGTGCCCATCGCGCTCGGCTGGCAGTGGCATGACACTGCGGACGTCGCGCTCGCCGCGTGGCTCACGGTCAAGGCCCCGGTCGGCAGCGTCGACGACCTGACCGGCAGCGGCGCGTGGGACGGCGCGGCCTCGCTCGCCGTGGATGTCGCGCTGGCCGGCCACTGGCACTGGTTCGGACAGGCGAGCCTCGCGTCGCTCGGTCGCGGCGACCTGCTGCCGGCGCTGCAGGAGAGCTCCGCGTGGTCCGTCATGACCGGCGTCAGCTGGAACGCGTGGCGAGGACTCGATCTCACCGCGCAGGTCGAGGCGAACTCCGCCGTGTTCGACACGGGTCTGGACGACCTCGACGGCGACGCCACGGTGCTGACCTTCGGCGGCAGCTGGCACACGGCGGGCGGCTGGCGCTTCGACCTCGGCGTGAGCGAGGACGTGGATGTCGATGCATCGCCGGACGTGGTGCTCAACCTCGCCGTGCGCAAGGGGTATTGACGTGACGGGACGGCGCACGCTCAGGATCGCCGGTTTCGCGCTTGCCGCGCTGGCGGGCCTCGTGCTCGTGGGCATCGTGCTAGTCACGTGGCTCTTCGACCCCAACGACTATCGGTCGCAGATCCAGTCCGCCTTCCATGACGCCACCGGGCGCCAACTGGATCTCGAGGGCGACCTCTCGCTCGCGTTCGTCCCGCGGCTGGCCGTCGACGCGGGCGCGGCGTCGATCTCCAATCGCGCGGGTTTCGGTGCATCCAGCAGCTTCGCGGGCTGGCGACGTGCGCGCTTGAGCGTGCGCATGTGGCCCTTGCTCGTGCGTCGGAGCGTGGAACTCGGGAACGTCGACATCGAGGGCTTGCAGGTGAACCTCGCCATCGCGCGCAACGGCGAGAACAACTGGTCCGACGTGCTCGAGCGACTCCGGACGAAGGCGGGCGACAAGGCGCCGGGCACCACGCCGCAGGCGACGACCGACACGAGCCGGGCCCGCCTCTCGCTCACCGATGCACGACTGAGCCTCACCGACGCCCAGGCGCGCACGAGCTATGCGATCGAGGGGCTGGACCTGGAAACCGGCCGACTGGACGCCGCCGCGCCGTTCGACGTGCAGGCAGCGTTCCGGATCGCGCGCAACGATCGGTCGCTCGGTGCCTTCGACCTCGCCGCACAGGTGGATGCGACGCAGCCGTCCGGGGTCGCGCTGGCAGGAATCGTCGGCACGGCACGGCTGGCACGCGCCACGGGCGGCGATCCGCTCGAGGTCGGCCTGGGCGCGAAGCGCATCGCGCTCGCCGGCGCATCGCGCGACATACGGGTCGACGCGCTCGAAGCGCGGGTCGGCGAGGCGACGCTCGCCACCACGCTCGCCGTCAAGCAGGGCGCTGCCGGCCCGGCCGTTGCCGGTACCATGAAGGTCGCCCCGACCAACCTGCGCGGCCTGCTCGCGGCGCTCGGGACGAGCGTCCCCGCACCGCGCGACGACAAGGCGCTGGGACGCTTTGCGGTCGACGCTCGACTCACCTACTCCGGGCCACGCGGGTTGCGCCTCGCGCCGCTCACGCTGACGCTCGACGACACTCGACTCGCGGGCACCGTGAGCGTTCCGGGGCTCGAGCGTCGCGTCGTGCGCTTCGACCTGCAGGGCACGGCGATCGACCTCGACCGCTACCTGCCGCCGCCCTCCGCCAAAGGCGCCGTGGAGGCCCCGCCACGCGCGCCGACGGCGCCCGCCAGGAACGACACGTTGCGGAACCTCGACCTGCAGGGGCGACTCGCGTTGTCGCGCGTGACGGTCGCGGCGATTCCACTCGAGGACGCCACCGCGGAGATCTCGCTGCGTCAGGGCCGCCTGTCACTCGCGCCCTTGCGTGCGCGTGCATTCGGCGGACGGACGACGACGCGGCTGCGCTACGACCTCGCCGCGGCGCAACCGACGCTGCAGGTCGACCAGCGATTCACGGACGTCGACGTCGCCGACCTGCTGGGTCGCCTCGTCGACGTCCACCAGCTCGAGGGCCGCGGCGACGCTCGTTTCGAGCTCGCGACTCGGGGGCGCGACGCCCAGGCGCTCTTCGCAAACGTCCGTGGACCGTTCGAACTCGACGTGCGGGACGGAGCGCTGATCGGCGCGGACCTCTGGTACGAGATCGAGCGCGCGCTGGCCGCCGCGCAGCGCAAGGGTGCCGCCATGACTGCGAAGAGCACCGGTCGCACGCAGTTCGAGCGACTCCGCGCGAACGGAACGATCTCGGACAGCACGCTGCACAACGAGCGCATGCAGTTCGTCACCGACTTCGTCGACGTCAAGGGCCGTGGCGACGTCGACTACGGGCGCAGTCGCGTGCGACTCGACCTCGAGGCGAAACTCCTGCGTACCCCGCCCGGCAGGTTGTTCGGCATGAAAGTGAGCCGGCTCCAGGGGGTCGAGATTCCATTGACCGTGCGGGGCACCCTCAAGGAGCCCAGGGTCCGGCCCGACGTGAGCGGCGTGCTGGCGGCAGTCGCGCAGGAATCGCTGAAGGCCCCGCTCGAGAAGAAGCTCAAGAAGACGCTGCAGGACCTGCTCGGGCGTTGAGCCCGCCGGTCAGCGGAACTCGAAGCGCCCCTGTTCGAACGGCGCGAGGCAGGCATCGACCGGTGCCTGCTCGTCGCGCACGCCGGGGCCGGAACGGATTTCTTCGAGCGCCTTCTCCATGCCCACGGCCGGGCGGTACGGCCGGTGCGTCGCCATCGCCGCCGATGGTATCCGCCACGGCGACGATGATGTCGTGGCCGATCTCGGCGTGCGAGCTTGCCTACTCGCCGCTCGTGTCCGGACGCGTATGGATCGCGGTATTCGATCATGCGCGAGATCGCCTCGACGCCACCGCCCAGCATCTCCCGCGCGCGCAGCTCGCTGCGGCGCAGGCGCGCGTTGGCGCGCTCGATCTCGCCGAGCTTCTCCTCGAGCTTGGAAGAGACGACGCCGACGTGGCGCTGATGGAATGCCGCCTGGTCGAGCTGCGCCAGGCGCTGGGTCGCATCGTGGTCGGACCCGCGCCGCAGTGCCGTCTCGACGGCGGCGCGCAAGGACTGCGCGCTGAACGGTTTCTGCAACACGTCGAAGGCGCCCACTTCGGCGGCAAACGCGCGATAGCTCGGATCGGCAAAAGTGCCGGTCATTAAGTTCAGCCCGAATCGGCTCGATGCAGTCCGCATCGACGGTCCTGCGTGGCGGACGGTCGCATCGCCCCGTCACGTGGCCGCGAATCGACCCGCATTGATCCTGAAGACACGATCGGCCAGGAAGGCCAGCTCGGCCGGGGAATGCGAGACGTACACCATCGGAATGCCCGTCTCCAGCTTGACGCGACGCAGGAACGGCAGGATCTGTTCGCGCAGGCGCTCGTCGAGCGACGCCAGGGGTTCGTCCAGCAGCAGCAGTCGTGGCGAGCACAGCAGGGCCCGCCCGAGCGCCACGCGCTGCCGCTCGCCGCCGGAGAGCTGCGCCGGTCGACGCTCGAGCAGCGGGGCAATCTCGAGCAGCTCGAGCACCTGCGGCAGCTGGATGCGCCGCTCGGCGTGGGCGCGGCGCCGGTAACCGTAGAGCAGGTTGTCGCGCGCGCTCAGGTGCGGGAAGAGCTGGCCGTCCTGGAAGACGAGCGCGAAATGCCGTCGCCACGCCGGCACGAAGCGACCCCGGCGTCGATGTCGACCAGCACGTCGCCGTCGAAGGCGAGGTGGCCGCGATAGCAATACGGTACGAGTCAGGCTACACGATCGCCGACCGCCTCCAGGTGGAGCCGGGCGTTCTCGAGCGCGATCGCCGCCTGGTTGCCGAAGAGCGAAAGGATGCGCGCGTCGGCCGGGCCGAAGTCGTCGATGTCCTCCTCGCGGTTCTCCTTGTCGGCGACGACGAGGAGACCGAGCGGGCGGCCTTCCGACGAGATCGGAACGGCCAGGAGCTTCTCGGCGGGCGCGCCCGCGAGCGCCGGGGGCCGGTCTTCCCGGCGGTTGCAGATGAGGACCCGCCCTTCCGGGTCGGGAGCGGCCCCGTCGTCGACGAGAGGCGTCCCGAAGGCCCACAGTTTCGGATGAAGACCTGGGGCTTCCTCGTCGGGAGCGGCCCCGGGTCTCACGACGAGAGTCCCGCTCCGCGCGTTCAGCAGCGAGACGGACTTCATCAGGATCTCGTCCGCGAGGGATTCGAGGTCGAGGGTCCCGGCGATCGAGAGTCCGACGTCGTAGAGGCTCTCCAGCTCCCACACCCGATACTTCAGCTCGAAGTCGGCCTCCCGGACTTTTTCCGACATCCTCATCCAGGCGAGGAGAGAGGCCGCGTGCGCCGCGACGGAGGCGAAACCGCGGGATCTCCGGGCCCGC
>CAVQQX010000007.1:0-20748 GCA_963714645.1 uncultured Gammaproteobacteria bacterium | reverse complement strand
CCGGCGCACGCTCGAGTTCTTCGACGCCCCCGGCCACGCAAAGCATCATCACTGCGCCGTGGATCTCGACTTCCGCGATGCGTATGCGGGCGACAATTTCGGCATCTGTTACCGGGAACTCGATACCGCCGTCGGGCCGTTCATGCTGCCCACCACCACGCCGGTGCAGTTCGAGCCGCCGGAGCTGCATCGCACGGTCGATCGGCTCATGTCGTACCGGCCGCGCCGGATCGTGCAGACGCATTTCGGGCCAGTGACGGATCTCGACCGGCTCGCGCACGACTTGCACGAGACGATCGATGCCCTCGTGGCCATGGCGCGCCGTCACGCAGACGCACCCGATCGGTCCGCGCGGATCCGTGCGGAGATGTTCGCGTATTTCGACGCGCGGCTCGACGCGCACGGCTACAGTGGTGATCGGGCGACGCGCCACGCGTTGATCGACGCCGACGTCGACTTGAATGCCCAAGGGCTCGAAGTCTGGTTGTCACGGCAATGACTCGAAATTCCCTTCAGGCGCCGGCACCCCTGTCCGAGCGGCCATCGGCCGCCCGCGCGGGCGACGTGCCGGACACGTTCCGCGCTTACCGGATCCATCGCAACGACGGCAAGATTGTCTCGCGATTCGACGAGGTCACCCTCGACGAGCTGACGCCGGGCGACGTCGTGGTGCGGGTGAGCTACTCGGACGTCAATTACAAGGACGCGCTTGCCGCGACGGGCACCTCGCCGATCCTGCGCAAATACCCCCTCGCCGGTGGCATCGACCTCGCGGGCGAGATCGTGAGCTCCACCGACCCGCGGTTTACGCCCGGCCAGAAGGTGCTCGTGACCGGCTGTGGGCTCAGCGAAACGCAGGACGGCGGCTACGCGGAGTATTCGCGGCTGCAGGGCGACTGGATCATCCCGCTGCCGGAAGGCATGACCGAGCGCGACGCGATGAGCCTCGGCACCGCCGGCTTCACCGCCGCCCTCGCGATCCATCGGATGGAACAGAACGGACAGACCCCGGGCAAGGGCCCGGTCGTGGTGACCGGCGCGACCGGCGGTGTCGGCAGCCTCGCGGTCGACATGCTGGCCGGGCGCGGCTACGAGGTCGTGGCGGTGAGCGGCAAATCCGATGCGGACGGATACCTGCGCGAGATCGGCGCGACCCGGATCCTCCGACGCCAGGAAATCAACCTCGGAACGAAGCCGCTCGAGGCGGTGCAGTGGGCCGGCGCCATCGACAACGTGGGGGGCGAACTGCTCGCCTGGCTTACACGGACGGTCGATTTCTGGGGCAACGTCGCGAGCATCGGCCTCGCAGGCAGCCACAAGCTGGAAACCACCGTCATGCCCTTCATTTTGCGGGGTGTGAACCTGCTGGGCATCAATTCGGTCGCCACGCCCCGCGAGGTGCGGCTCGAGGTGTGGCGACGGCTCGCGACCGACCTGCGCCCGACAAGGCTCAGCCGGATTGCTGACAGACTCGTGAGTTTCGATGAACTGCCGGCGCAGTTCGCCGACTACATGACAGGCACGGTGACAGGACGTACCGTGGTAAAAATTTCGAAATAGGCGCCATGACCACCGAGACCCTCGCCCGTGCGCCGTCGTGCTCACTCGCGGACGCCGCCCGGAACAAGCCCCTGGTGACGGCCGAACGGCTCACGCACATCCAGCGCCTCGAAGCCGGGAGCATCCAGATCATGCGCGAGGTCGTCGCCGAGTGCGACAAGCCCGTGATGCTCTACTCGATCGGCAAGGACAGCGCGGCGATGCTGCACGTCGCGCTGAAGGCCTTCTACCCCGGGACGCTGCCGTTCCCGCTGCTGCACGTCGATACGCTCTGGAAGTTCAAGGCGATGTACGAGCTGCGCGCGGAGGTCGCGCAGAAGTACCACCTCGACCTGATCGTGTACACGAACCCGGACGGCGTCGAACAGGGGATCAACCCGTTCACGCACGGCTCGGCGATCCACACCGATGTCATGAAGACGCAGGGCCTCAAGCAGGCGCTCGACAAGCACGGCTTCGACGCCGCCTTCGGCGGCGGACGCCGCGACGAGGAGAAGAGCCGTGCGAAGGAGCGCGTGTTCTCGTTCCGCAGCCAGCAGCATCGCTGGGACCCGAAGAACCAGCGCCCGGAACTCTGGTCGCTCTACAACACGCGCATGCACAAGGGCGAGAGCCTGCGGGTCTTCCCGATGTCGAACTGGACCGAGCTCGACATCTGGCAGTACATCTATTTGAACGACCTGCCGATCGTCCCGCTCTATCTCGCGGCGGAGCGGCCGGTGGTCGAGCGCAACGGCACGCTGATCATGGTCGACGACGACCGCATGCCGCTCTTCCCCGGCGAGAAGCCGATGATGAAAAAGGTGCGGTTCCGCACGCTCGGCTGCTACCCGCTCACGGGCGCGATCGAGAGCACGGCTGACACGCTGCCGGCCATCATTCAGGAGATGCTGCTCACGACGACGTCCGAGCGGCAGGGTCGGGTGATCGACCACGACCAGTCGGGATCGATGGAGAAGAAGAAGCAGGAAGGGTATTTCTGATGTCCCACGTCTCCGACCTGATCGCCGAGGACATCGAGGCGTACCTCCACCAGCACGAGCACAAGAGTCTGCTCAGGTTCATCACCTGCGGCAGCGTCGACGACGGCAAGTCGACCCTGATCGGGCGCCTGCTCTACGACTCGAAGATGATCTTCGAGGACCAGCTCGCCGCGCTCGAGGCCGACTCGAAGAAAGTCGGCACGCAGGGAGGCGAACTCGATTTCGCGCTGCTCGTCGACGGGCTCGCCGCGGAGCGCGAGCAGGGCATCACGATCGACGTCGCCTACCGCTTCTTCTCGACCGACAAGCGCAAGTTCATCGTCGCGGACACGCCGGGACACGAGCAGTACACGCGCAACATGGTCACCGGCGCCTCGACGGCCGACCTGGCCGTGATCCTGATCGACGCACGCAAGGGCGTGCTGACGCAGACGCGCCGGCACAGTTACCTCGTGTCGCTGCTCGGCATCCGCCGCATCGTGCTCGCGATCAACAAGATGGACCTGGTCGGATACTCGCAGGAGACCTTCGACCGGATCGTGGACGACTACGCCGAGTTCGCGAAGCAGATCGGCCTCGGGGAATTCGTCGCGATCCCGGTCTCCGGATTGCGCGGAGACAACATTACCGCGCCGTCCGAGCACACGCCGTGGTATCGCGGCCCGACCCTGATGGGCTACCTCGAGACCGTCGAGGTCGAGGACGCGGCCCAGCACCAGCCCCTGCGGTTCCCGGTGCAGTGGGTCAACCGGCCGAACCTCGATTTCCGCGGGTTCGCCGGCACGATCGCGAGCGGCACGGTGCGTCCCGGCGATCGCGTGCGCGTGCTGCCTTCTGGCCGCGAGAGCACGGTCACGCGCGTCGTCACGATGGACGGCGACCTCGACCGCGGCATCGCGGGCCAGTCGGTCACGCTCACGCTCGCCGACGAGATCGACATCAGCCGCGGCGACGTGATCGCCCGGCCCGACAACCTGCCCGGCGTGGCGGACCAGTTCGAAGCCGTGGTCGTGTGGATGGCGGACGAGCCGATGCTGCCGGGACGGCCGTACTGGCTCAAGACCGGCACCAAGCAGGTCACGGCAACGATCACCGAGCCGAAGTACAAGGTCAACGTCAACACGCTCGAGCACCTCGCGGCGAAGAAGCTCGAATTGAACGAAATCGGTGTCTGCAACCTCTCGCTCGACCAGTCGATCGCCTTCGACGCGTACCACGAGTGCCGGGAAACCGGCTCGTTCATCCTGATCGACCGCATGACGAATGCGACCGTCGGCGCGGGCATGATCCACTTCGCGCTGCGCCGCTCGCAAAACATCCACTGGCAGGCGCTCGACGTGAACAAGCGCTCGCGCGCGGCGATCAAGGGCCAACAGCCGGCCGTGCTGTGGCTCACGGGCCTCTCGGGCGCGGGCAAGTCGACGATCGCCAACCTGGTGGAAAAGAAGCTGCACGCGCTGGGCAAGCACACCTACCTGCTCGACGGCGACAACGTCCGCCACGGCCTCAACCGCGACCTCGGATTCACCGACGCCGACCGCGTCGAGAACATCCGCCGCGTGTCGGAGGTGTCGAAGCTGATGGCCGACGCGGGGCTGATCGTGCTCGTCTCGTTCATCTCGCCGTTCCGCGCCGAACGGCGCATGGCGCGCGCGCTGTTCCAGGAAGGCGAATTCCACGAAGTGCACGTGGACACGCCGATCGCGATCGCCGAGACGCGTGACCCGAAGGGCCTGTACAAGAAGGCGCGGCGGGGCGAGCTCAAGAACTTCACCGGCATCGACTCGCCGTACGAGGCGCCGGAGAGTCCCGAGATCTACGTCGACACGCAGAAGAACTCGCCCGAACAGTCGGCGGAAGCCATCGTCGACTACCTGCAGCAGGGCGGGTGGCTGAGCCCGTCGACCTGAGGTCCGTCGTGTCGGCGCGGCCGTGGACCACGCGCGCGGCCGGCAACTTCGTGCGCTGACGGCTGCCCGGCCGATTCACTCGATCGCGTAGGGCACTATGCGCCGCTCGTGCGAGTGCACGGTGAGTCGCCGGTCGAGCGGCGGATAGGCGCGCTGGTGACAGTCCGGCCGTTCGCAGATCCGGCAGCTCACGCCGACCGGCACTGCGGCGCCGTCGAGCCGCAGTCCCGCGGAGTAGACGACCTTGTCCGCGTGCGCGATCTCGCAGCCGATGCCGATCGCGTAGTGACGGTTCGGCTGCAGGTAATTGCCCGAGCGCTTGACGATGCTGCGGCCGATGCACAGGTAGCGCACGCCGTCGGGCATCTCGGCCAGCTGAACGAGGATGCGACCCGGGTGGCCGAGCGCCTCGTGGACGTTCCAGAGCGGGCAGGCGCCGCCGAACCGCGCGAACTGGAACCGCGTCGAGCTGTGGCGCTTGGTGATGTTGCCCGCCTGGTCGACGCGGACGAAATAGAAAGGCACGCCGCGTGCACCCGGCCGCTGCAGCGTGCTCAGTCGGTGCGCGACCTGTTCGAAGCTCGCGGTGTAGCGATGCTGGAGTTGCTCGATGTCGTGGCGCAGGTCGGTCGCGGACGTCGCGAACTTGGCGTAGGGCATCAGCAGCGCGCCGGCGGCATAGTTGAAGAGCCCGATCCGCGCGATGTCCCGCGCGGTGGCGGACTTGAGGCCCGCCGAGGCCAGGACCGAATCGACGTTGTCGGCGAAGAGCAAGGCCGAGAGCTGGGTCGCGAGCTGGAACGCGCGCGTGGGCTCAGGCAGGTCGCGCGCGAGCGTGAGCACCCGTCCACCCGGATCGTAGCGACGGATGAAGCCGGGATCGGGCGAGGCCGCACGTGCGACATGGATCGAGAACTTCGCGCCGAGCGCCCGCTCGAGCGCGTCGACCACGTCGCCGTAGCCGTCGATGCCGATCTCCTGCGCGAGCGCCTCGGCCGCGACGTCGAGCTCGTCTACGTAATTGTCGCGGTAATGGAAGAAGTCGCGCACTTCCTGGTAGGGCACGAGCGAGTCGGGGGCGTCCTCCGCGCGGATGCGCACCGACTCGTCGAAACGCATCATGCGTTCGTCGAGCGCGCGGTACGCCCGGTGCAGGGCGAGGAACTGGCGCGCGAGCGCGGGCGTGGTCGAGGCGGCGAGCTTGAGCTCGGGCAGCGAGGGTGACGGCGCGCCGAGCGCGAGGTCGGCCGTCGCCTCCCGCAGGTCCGCGATCAGCCGACCCTCCTCGTCACTGCCGAACTCCCCCGGGTTCACGCGGAAGTGCCGCGACAGGGCGATCAGCACCCGCGGCGTCACGGGACGCTGGTTCGTCTCGATCTGGGAAAGGTAGCTGGTCGACAGGGCGAGGTGCTTCGCGCAGGCATCGAGCGTCAAACCCTGGCGCTCCCGCAGCGACCGGACCTTCGGACCGACGAAGACTTTCTCGCGCATGAGTTTTTACGCAATTTTGCAAGTGAGCGGGTGATCGCCGAGTCTACACGCCGAATTTCACAATGCGCGCGTCCGCGTTAAAGGCGCAGAATATATGGGGTTTTTACCCAGCTCTCCCTGGACCCTGGGCGCATGACGCAAGAAGTAGCAAAGAAATCCACATCTTCGGCCGGTGCACGGTTTCGGGCCGCCCTGACCGTCGAGCGACCGCTGCAGGTGGTCGGCGCAGTCAACGCATATTCGGCCTTGCTGGCCGAACGCGCGGGATTCCGGGCGCTCTACCTCTCCGGCGCCGGTGTCGCCAACGCCTCGTTCGGTTTGCCCGACCTCGGCATCACGAGCCTGAACGACGTCTGCGAGGACGTCCGCCGCATCACTTCCGCCACCGAGCTGCCGCTGCTGGTCGACGCCGACACGGGCTGGGGCGCGGCCTTCAACATTTCCCGCACCGTCTCCGACCTGGTCAGGTCCGGCGCCGCGGGCTGCCACCTCGAGGACCAGGTGCAGGCGAAACGCTGTGGGCATCGCCCGGGCAAGGCGCTCGTCTCGGCGGACGAGATGGCGGACCGGATCAAGGCGGCGCTCGATGGCCGTACCGACCCGGCGTTCGTGATCATGGCGCGCACCGACGCCCACGCGGTCGAGGGCCAGCAGGCCGCGATCGACCGCGCGCTCCGGTACGTCGAGGCCGGCGCGGACATGATCTTCGCCGAGGCCCTGACGACGCTCGAGGAGTACCGGCAGTTCACCGCGACGGTGAAGGTGCCGGTGCTCGCGAACATCACCGAATTCGGCAAGACACCGCTCTTTACCGTGCAGGAGCTTGCCGGCGCCGGCGTCCAGCTCGTCCTGTACCCGCTTTCGGCCTTTCGCGCCATGTCGAAGGCCGCCGAGCTCGTCTACGGCACGTTGCGGCGCGAAGGAACGCAAAAGACCGTCACGGGCACCATGCAGACGCGCGCCGAGCTCTACGAGGTGCTCGGCTACCACGAATACGAACGCAAGCTCGACCAGCTGTTCGCACGCGAGACGCCGCCGGAGCGCTGAAGCGGCGGACGCGCACGCGACGAGCATTCGACCGACCTCCATCCGACCAGCACGTGAGCAGGCCATGAGCAGCAGCACCCCGACTCCCAAAACGCCCGCCGTCGGCTTCAAGCCCAAGAAATCCGTCGCCCTCTCCGGCGTCCCCGCCGGCAATACGGCGCTCTGCACGGTCGGGCGCAGCGGCAACGACCTGCACTATCGCGGTTACGACATCCTGGAGTTCGCGGACCGCAGCGAGTTCGAGGAGATCGCCTACCTGCTGATCCACGGCAAGCTGCCGAACCGTGCCGAGCTCAAGGGTTACAAGGACTCGCTGAAACGGCTGCGCGGCTTGCCCGTGCCCGTGCGCGCTGCCCTGGAAGCATTGCCGGCCTCGAGCCGCCCGATGGACGTGCTGCGGACCGGCGCCTCCGTGCTCGGCTGCACGCTGCCCGAGAAGGACGACCACAATACGGCCGGCGCGCGCGACATCGCCGACCGGCTGATCGCGAGCCTGGGCTCGATGCTGTGCTACTGGTACCACTACAGCCACTCGGGCGTGCGCATCACCGTCGAGACCGACGACGACACGATCGGCGGTCACTTCCTGCACCTGCTGCACCGCCGCCAGCCGCCGGAGTCCTGGGTCAAGGCGATGCACGTGTCGCTGATCCTCTATGCCGAGCACGAGTTCAACGCATCCACGTTCACCGGCCGCGTGATCGCGGGCACCGGCTCGGACATCTATTCGTGCATCACGGGCGCGATCGGCGCGCTGCGCGGGCCGAAGCACGGCGGCGCCAACGAGGTGGCCTTCGAAACCCAGCAGCGCTACGAGAACCCCGAAGATGCGGAAGCCGACATTCGCGCGCGCGTCGAGCGCAAGGAAGTGATCATCGGTTTCGGTCACCCGGTCTACACGATCAGCGACCCGCGCAACAAGGTGATCAAGGAAGTCGCGCGCCGCCTGTCGATGGAAGCGGGCGACATGAAGATGTTCCACATCGCCGACCGCCTCGAGAGCGTGATGTGGGAGATCAAGCAGATGTTCCCGAACCTGGACTGGTTCAGCGCGGTGTCGTACTACGTGATGGGCGTGCCCACCGCGATGTTCACTCCGCTGTTCGTGATCGCGCGCACCACGGGCTGGAGCGCGCACGTGATCGAGCAGCGCATCGACGGCAAGATCATCCGTCCGAGCGCGAACTATATCGGCCCGGAGGACAGGGAGTTCGTGCCGCTTGACCAGAGGTAGGAAAGCGGATAGCGGATAGTCAGAGACGCGTCGTCCACGACGCGCTCCTGACGCCTGGCGCTGCCGCGTCCGTCATCTCCATCCCTGCTGACCGCTGAGCGGATCCGCCGTGAACTCACTCCATCGCAAACCACTCCCCGGCACTTCCCTGACCTATTACGACGCGCGCGAGGCCGTCGAGACGCTCGCGCCGGGCGCTTGGGATCGCCTGCCATACACCGCACGCGTGCACGCGGAAAACATCGTCCGCAGGGCGGATCCCGCCAGCGTCGACGACTGCCTGCGCCAGCTCGTCGAGGTCAAGCGCGAGCGCGATTTCCCGTGGTTCCCGGCACGCGTCGTCTGTCACGACATCCTGGGCCAGACGGCGCTGGTCGACCTCGCCGGCTTGCGCGACGCGATTGCCGAGCAGGGCGGTGACCCGGCCAAGGTGAACCCGGTCGTGCCGGTGCAGCTGATCGTCGACCACTCGCTCGCGGTCGAGTGCGGCGGTTACGACCCGGACGCGTTCGCGAAGAATCGCGCGATCGAGGATCGGCGCAACGAGGACCGCTTCCATTTCATCGACTGGACCAGCCGCGCGTTCGACAATGTCGACGTGATCCCGGCCGGCAACGGCATCATGCACCAGATCAACCTGGAGAAGATGTCGCCGGTCGTGCACGCGATCGATGGCGTCGCGTTTCCCGACACCTGCGTCGGCACCGACAGCCACACGCCGCACGTCGACGCGCTCGGCGTCATCGCCGTGGGCGTCGGCGGCCTCGAGGCCGAGAGCGTCATGCTGGGCCGCGCCTCGTGGATGCGCCTGCCCGAAATCGTCGGCGTGAAGCTGACCGGCAAGCGCCAGCCGGGCATCACGGCGACCGACATCGTGCTCGAACTGACCGAGTTCCTGCGCAAGTCCAAGGTCGTCGGCGCCTACCTCGAGTTCCACGGCGAAGGCGCTCGCTCGCTCACGCTCGGTGACCGCGCGACGATCTCGAACATGGCGCCCGAGTACGGCGCCACGGCGGCGATGTTCGCGATCGACGAGCAGACCCTCGCGTACCTGCGCCTCACCGGCCGCGACCCGGCGCAGGTCCAGCTGGTCGAGACCTATGCGAAGCAGGCGGGACTCTGGGCCGACTGCCTGCAGGACGCCGTGTACGAGCGCACGCTCGAGTTCGACCTCTCGAGCGTGGTTCGCAACGTGGCGGGCCCGTCGAACCCGCACGCGCGCGTGGCGACGAAAGACCTTGCGGCCAGGGGCATCGCGGGCAAGTGGCAGGAAGTGCCCGGGCAGATGCCCGATGGCGCCGTGATCATCGCCGCGATCACGAGCTGCACCAACACCTCGAATCCGCGCAACGTCATCGCCGCGGCACTGCTCGCGCGCAACGCGAACCGCCACGGCCTGAAGCGCAAGCCGTGGGTCAAGAGCTCGCTCGCGCCCGGCTCGAAGACCGTCGCGCTGTACCTCGAGGAGGCGGGCCTCATGACCGAGCTCGAACAGCTCGGTTTCGGCATCGTGGCGTTCGCGTGCACGACCTGCAACGGCATGTCGGGTGCGCTGGATCCGCAGATCCAGCAGGAGATCGTCGATCGCGACCTGTACGCGACCGCCGTGCTCTCGGGCAACCGTAATTTCGATGGCCGCATCCACCCGTACGCGAAGCAGGCGTTCCTCGCCTCCCCGCCGCTCGTCGTCGCGTACGCGCTCGCCGGCACCGTGCGCTTCGACATCGAGCGCGACGCATTTGGCGTCGACGCGAACGGCAAGCCGGTCACGCTCGCCGACCTGTGGCCGGCGGACGAGGAAATCGACGCGATCGTCGCGCGGGCCGTCAAGCCCGAGCAGTTCCGCAAGGTCTACCTGCCGATGTTCGACGAGCGCAGCCGGAACGCCGCGAAGGTGAGCCCGCTCTACGACTGGCGCCCGATGTCGACCTACATTCGCCGCCCGCCCTACTGGGAAGGCGCGCTCGCGGGCGAACGCACGCTGCGCGGCATGCGGCCACTCGCGGTCCTCGGCGACAACATCACGACCGACCACCTGTCGCCGTCAAACGCGATCCTGGCGGCCAGCGCGGCGGGCGAATACCTCGCCAAAATGGGCTTGCCCGAGGAAGACTTCAACTCGTACGCGACGCACCGCGGGGACCACCTCACCGCGCAGCGCGCGACGTTCGCGAACCCGACGCTCGTCAACGAGATGGCGGTCGTGGACGGCAAGGTGAAGCAGGGTTCGCTCGCGCGCGTCGAACCCGAAGGCACCGTGATGCGCATGTGGGAAGCGATCGCGACCTACCTGAACCGCAAGCAGCCGCTGATCATCGTCGCGGGCGCCGATTACGGCCAGGGCTCGTCGCGTGACTGGGCCGCCAAGGGCGTGCGGCTCGCGGGCGTCGAGGCGATCGTCGCCGAGGGTTTCGAGCGCATCCACCGCACCAACCTGATCGGCATGGGCGTGCTGCCGCTCGAGTTCAAACCGGGCGTGACCCGCAAGACGCTCGGCATCGACGGCACCGAGACGTACGACGTCGTCGGGCTGCGCAGGCCGCGCGCGGACCTGACGCTCGTGCTGAATCGCCGCAACGGTGAGCGCGTCGAGGTACCCGTGACGTGCCGGCTCGACACGGCCGAGGAAGTCTCGATCTACGAGGCCGGCGGCGTGTTGCAGCGCTTCGCCAAGGACTTCCTGGAGTCGTCCGTCCTCTCTCCCACGTTCGCGGGAAAGGGTTAGGGTGAGGGATCGTCAGGCCGGGTGAGGGCCTTCACCTCTCCCGACTCGTCGGGAAGGTCGCGCGCAGCGCGGGTGAGGGCAGTTTTCTTTCTGAGGCAACGCTTTCGACATGTCATCCCCTCCGCAAATCAAGATTCCCGCCACCTACATGCGCGGCGGCACCAGTAAGGGCGTGTTCTTCCGCCTGCAGGACCTGCCCGGGCGTGTGCAGGTGCCGGGAGAGGCGCGTGACAAGCTGTTCATGCGTGTCATCGGCAGCCCGGATCCCTACGCCGCGCACATCGACGGCATGGGCGGCGCGACCTCGAGCACGAGCAAGTGCGTGATCCTGTCGAAGAGCGCGCGGCCTGATCACGACGTCGATTACCTCTACGGCCAGGTCTCGATCGACAAGGCGTACGTCGACTGGAGCGGCAACTGCGGCAACCTGTCGACGGCGGCCGGCGCTTTCGCGATCCACGCGGGCCTCGTCGATCCATCGCGCGTCCCGCGCGACGGAACCTGCGTCGTCCGCATCTGGCAGGCCAACATCGGCAAGACCATCTTCGCGCACGTGCCGGTCACGGACGGCGGCGTGCGGGAGACCGGTGATTTCGAGCTCGACGGCGTGACGTTCCCCGCGGCGGAGATCGTGCTCGAGTTCCTCGACCCCTCGGACGACGGCGAGGGCAGCGGCGCGATTTTCCCGACCGGCAACCTCGTCGACGACCTCGAGGTTCCCGGTGTCGGCACGTTCAAGGCCACGATGATCACGGCCGGCATCCCGACCGTGTTCGTGAACGCTGCGGACATCGGGTACGCGGGGACCGAGTTGCGTGAAGCGATCAATGGCGACCCGCAGCAGCTCGAGCGCTTCGAGCAGATGCGGGTGGCGGGCGCGCTGCGGATGGGACTGATCAAGTCGCCGGAGGAAGCCCTCGAGCGCCAGCACACGCCGAAGATCGCGTTCGTCGCACCGCCGAAGGACTGCGTGGCCTCGAGCGGCAAGCAGATCGCCGCCGGTGAGATCGACCTGCTGGTGCGCGCGCTCTCGATGGGCAAACTGCACCACGCGATGATGGGCACGGCCGCCGTCGCGATCGGCACGGCGGCGGCGATCCCCGGCACGCTCGTCAACCTCGCAGCCGGCGGCGGCGCGCGCAATGCCGTGCGCTTCGGGCATCCCTCCGGCACGCTGCGCGTCGGCGCCGAGGCCAGGCAGGTCGACGGCCGGTGGGTCGTGAGCAAGGCGATCATGAGCCGCAGTGCGCGGGTGCTGATGGAAGGCTGGGTGCGGGTGCCGGAGGACTCCTTTTAGCGCGCTGCCTGCGCAACCAGACGTTCGGCAAGGACGAGTAATTGCTTCATACTGAACGCAGCGTTTGATACAGCTGCCTCATGGGCGACGTGCCGAACACTCGCATCAGCACGTACCAGATGGGCCGCCGACGGCCACCGTATACTCGAGCACTCGTAATCAAAGGCCGGGAGGTGAGGGGACCCGGGGTGGAGTGAGGGCGTCATGATCGAAGCCGGTTCCAGATCCGCCGCCCGCCCCGAGCCCGACCGGCTCCTCGTCGACATCGCGAACTACGCGGGCGAGTACGACGCCGCCAGCGACCTCGCCTGTGAAACCGCCTGGCACTGCCTGATCGACTCGCTTGCCTGCGCGCTGCAGGCGCTCAGGTTTCCTGCCTGCACCAAGCTGCTCGGCCCGGTCGTGCCCGGCGCGACGATGGCGCGCGGAGCCCGCGTGCCGGGCACCTCGTACGAGCTGGATCCGGTGCAGGCGGCGTTCAACCTCGGCACGATGATCCGCTGGCTCGATTTCAACGACACCTGGCTCGCGGCCGAGTGGGGCCACCCGTCGGACAACCTGGGCGCCATCCTGAGCGTCGCCGACTACCAGTCGCGACACGCGCTCGCCGAGGCCCGCAAGCCGCCGACGGTGCGCGACGTGCTCCGGCGCATGATCCAGGCGCACGAGATCCAGGGCGTGCTCGCGCTCGAGAACGCGTTCAACCGTGCCGGGCTCGATCACGTGCTGCTGGTGCGCATCGCTTCGACGGCCGTCGTCACGTCGATGCTCGGCGGAACCCGCGAGCAGATCGTCAACGCGGTGTCGAACGCATTCCTCGACGGTGCCGCGCTGCGCGCCTACCGGCATGCGCCGAACACCGGCTCGCGCAAGAGCTGGGCGGCCGGCGACGCGACCAGCCGGGCCGTGCGCCACGCGTTGATGGCGATCGCCGGCGAGATGGGCTACCCGTCCGCGCTGACCGCGCCGACCTGGGGCTTCTACGACGTCCTGTTCCGTGGCCAGCCGTTCTCGCTGCCGCAGCCGTTCGGCTGCTACGTCATGGAGAACGTGCTGTTCAAGATTTCGTGGCCCGCGGAGTTCCACGCGCAGACCGCGGTCGAGTGCGCGCTGCACCTGCATCCGCAGGTGTACCACCGGCTCGATGACGTCGAGCGCATCGTGATCGAGACGCAGGAATCGGGCGTGCGGATCCTCGACAAGGTCGGGCCGCTCGCGAACCCGGCCGACCGTGACCACTGCCTGCAGTACGTCGTCGCAGTGCCGTTGATCTTCGGCCGCCTCACGGCCGCCGACTACGAGGATGCCGTCGCCCGCGATCCGCGCATCGATGCACTGCGCGCGAAGATGGAAGTGCGCGAGAACCGCCGGTTCACCGAGGAGTACCTCGCGTCCGACAAGCGCTACATCGGCAACGCGGTGCAGGTGTTCTTCCGCGACGGCAGCCTGACCGGGCGCGTCGAGGTGAACGTGCCCATCGGGCATCGCAGGCGCCGGGCGGAGGGCATTCCGCGGCTCGTGAAGAAGTTCGAGGCGAGCATCGCTGCGCACTACCCGCCGGTGCAGGCGGAGAAGATCAAGGCGCTGTTCGCGGACCGCGCGCGGCTCGAAGCACTGCCGGTCAACGAGATGGTGTCGATGCTGGTGAGGAATTGAGACTGAGAGGAGCAGCCAGAGCCCTCACCCGCGCGGTGCGCGACCTGTCCCGGAGAGCGGGCGAAGTGACGAGGGGAGCCCCTGTTCCCTGGCCTCGAAGGCCTTGTGAAACGTCGCGGTCCCGGCAGGCATCTCACCGCAGAGCCCCACGGCCTGGAGGACCGCGGCAGAGCCCCATGGCCTGGAGGACCGCGGCGGCACCCGGAAGGCAGCGGGCCCGGTTCCGCGCGAACGGCGAAGCGCCCGTAATACACAGGTTCGCCGACAGTGATCGTGACCGGCGACGGGGCGACGGGGCGACGGGGCCGATGATGCGGCCTTCGAAAGCGGCGACCAGTGACAGCGTGAGCGCGCGTGCCGCCGCAACACGCGCCCGATGAATTGTTTCGTGCGGCTGGCGTGAGGCGCGGCGAGGAACGCAGCGATCCTCACGGCCTCGATACCGTCCGCGCCGTCGGGTCGCTCGGGTCGAATGTCTGCGTCCATCGGTGCCGCGAGGTGCCCGTGGTCAAACCGGTATCCTATGCCCATGACGGATCTGCTCGACGGCGCACGTGCAATTGGAGTCGAACTCACTTCCGAGCAGGCCGACAAGCTCGTCGCCCACCTCGACCTCGTCGACGAGTGGAGCGAGCGCATGAACCTCACGGCGATCCGCGAACGCTCGCAGCAGGTGACGAAGCACCTGCTCGACAGCCTGTCGATCGTGCCCTGGGTGCGGGGCACGCGGCTCGCGGACGTCGGCAGCGGCGCGGGATTCCCGGGCATCCCCATTGCGATCGTGCGGCCGGACCTGCAGGTCGCCCTGATCGAGTCGACCGGCAAGAAATGCCGCTTCCTCGAGCACGTGTGCGAGACGCTCGGGCTGCCCAACGTGCAGGTCGTGCAGTCGCGCGCCGAGGCATACCGGCCCGAGGCTCGATTCGACACCGTCGTCGCGCGTGCGGTCGGCCCGGTCGCCGAACTCGTGAGGAATGCCGGTGGCCTGGTCGCGGGCCACGGCCGGCTGCTTGCGATGAAAGGCCGCGATCCTGCCGACGAGCTCGCGAAGAAACTCAACGGATGGAAGGTCGTCGCGGTGCATCCGCTGCACGTGCCAGGCCTCGAGGACGAGCAGCGCCACCTCGTCGAGCTCGCGCGGTCGCACGAGAAGGCCTGACCGCCGTCATCCGGGCCTGCGGGCGACCTCTTCCGCCGTAGCGGGAGAGGTTATCCTTGCCGCTCCATGAAACGGATCATCGCGGTCGCGAACCAGAAGGGCGGGGTCGGCAAGACGACCACCGCCGTCAACCTTGCGGCGTCGCTCGCCGCGACCCAGTGGGTTCGTCCAGGTCCTCGTCTATGGAGACCACGGGCTGCATCGGGTCGCCGGTGGGGATCTCGGCCCTGCCCCTGCCCGCGGTCCCTATGGTGTAGATCTTTATGTCGTAGGCCTGCGCGGTCTTCGCCGCCAGGCTCAGGTCGGTTACGAGGCCTACGTTGGAACGGCCGTCGGTGAGCAGCACGATCACCTTGCTCTTGGCCTTGCTCTCCTTCAGGTGGTTCACCGCGGTCACTATAGCGTCGCCTATGGCCGTGCCGTCGGCCCTGGTCATCAGGATGTAGGCGGCGTCCAGCATTTCCAGGACGGACTGGTAATCCAGGGTGAGCGGGCAGGTGAGCAGCGCCGTCCCGCCGAAAACGGTGACGCCGATGCGGTCGTTCTTGCGCTTTTTTACGAATTCCGCGGCGGCCTTCTTGGCCGCCTCGAGCCGGTTCGGAGGGAAATCCTGGGCCGCCATGCTGTACGAAGTGTCCAGCGCCAGCATTATGTCTATGCCTTCCGACGGGGGCACTTCCCCGCGGCTGGCCTTCTGGGGGCGGGCAAGGGCGAAAACCAGCAGCGTCATCACCAGCACCCTGCCCCAGAACGGGACCAGGGCGAAGAGGCGGGAGCGGCGGGTCCGCAGGCGCGGCAGCGGGGCGGGCATGCCGGCGGAATTAAGGCGCCTGTGCGCCTGCGACCGGGCAAAGCCGGCCAGGAGCCCCAGCAGCGGCATCAGCAGCAGGATCCAGGGGTGCTTGAAGAGGTTCACCGCCCCCCCCCCCCGCGTTCTGCTGCGCCGCGGCGGCGGCCGCCAGCGTCCGCGCGTTCTCCGCGGTGCGGTGGAATTCCATCAGGAGCTCTTCCAGGGCGCCCGAGTCCTTCCCGGCGTCCTCCGGCTTAAGCCTGGCGAATTTCACCAGGTCGGCTTTATGCAGGAGTTCCCTGGCCCTGAGCGCCGTCTTTATTTCCACGCCGGTCTTTTTGAGTTCGCGGCCCAGGTCCGAAGTGGTCATAAGGGCGGCGTCTATCCTGAATTCCTCCGCCAGGTAAAAGCGCAGTATGGCGGCGAGGCCGGTGTAAAATTCCTTAAGCCTGCCCGCCCCCGCGAGGGGCGAGCTTTCAAGCCTTCCGAGGCGGTCGCGGGCCCGCTGGTACGGCGTGCGCGGGTCCGCCCAGGCGGCGCCCGCCGTTCCACCCGGGCCGCCGCGCCGGCGGCGGTACGCGTAGAAGGCCGCGCCGGCGGCCAGCGCGAGGGGCAGCAGCCACAGCCAGGGGAGGTAGCGGAAGGGAGGGTAGATATCGCGGATCCCCTCCTCCTCCCTGGTCTTGAAAAGCGGCAGCACTTCGACCGTGAAGGAGGAGCTTTCAACCTCGGCCCCGGCGGCGACGCCCGGCCCGGACAGGCGCCAGGCTATGGCGGGGAAGGTGGTTATCCCCAGGTCGAATGCCTGCGCTTTGATCTCGAACGTTTCCGTCTTGCGGCCGTTCTGCTGCGTTTCGGCCGTTTTCGTGAAGGAAAGAAGTTCGAAGCCGGAGCCTTCGGGGGACGTGGTGTCGGGCTTCAGGGAATAGTTTCCCGGCAGGGAGGCCGCCACTTTGAATTTAAAGGTATCCGCCAGGAGCACTTTCCCCGCCGGCGGCGTGACGGACACGGAAACCGGCTCCTGCGCCGCGGCGGGGGCGGCGGCGGAAACAACGGCCAGCAGGAGGATAAGCGCCCGGGTCATAGCAGTTTAAAACTTTTCCGGCGGCGGCGGAAGAACTTGACCACCGGGCCGTGCACGGGGAGGGCGGGGTCTATGTCTATCCAGTCGGCGCCGGCCGAGCGCAGCAGGGCCTCGAGGCCGGCGCGGCGGCCGGCGGCCGCCGTTTCGTAGGCCGCGCGGTAAGCCCGGCTGGAAAGGTCGGCGGTGAAGCTTTCCCCGCCCTCGAGCTGCTCCGTTACCAGCAGGGCGCCTGCTTCCGGCAGGGCGCGCTCGAAGCGGTCGGTTATCACCACGGGGATGAGGTCGTGGCGCCGGGCGGTCAGGCGCGCTTCTCGCGAGAAGTCGGGGGAGGCGAAGTCGGAGATGAGGATGATTATGCCGCGCCGCTTCATCACCCTGTTCGCCGTCTTCAGCGCCGCGGAGATATCGGTGCCCGTGTTCCTGGGCTTATAGGCGAGGAGCTCGCGGATAATGCGGAGACTGTGGTTCTTGCCTTTGCGGGGCGGGATATAAAGTTCGGTCCTGTCGCTGAAGAGCAGCAGCCCGCTCTTGTCGCTGTTCTTCAGCGCGGAGAACGCGAACATGGCGGCCAGTTCGGCGGCGGCTTCGCTCTTGGGCTTCCCCGCGGAGCCGAAGGACTGCGACGCCGAGACGTCGCAGAGTATCATCAGCGTCAGTTCGCGCTCCTCGATGAAGCGTTTTACGAAGGGCTTTCCGGACGCGGGCGGTGACGTTCCAGTCTATCGAGCGCACGTCGTCGCCCGGCACGTATTCCCGCACCTCGGAGAATTCCATGCCGCGGCCCTTGAACACGCTCTGGTACTGGCCGGCAAAGGTCTCGCTGACCAGGCGGCCGGTCTTGATCTCGATCTGCCGGACCTTCTTTAGAATTTCAGCGGTATTCATAAAAAATTGGGAAGTCCGGAGTCGAAAGTCGGGAGTCGGAAATCGCGGAGTTCCTGATCCGTTGACTGCCGACCCTCGACTTTCAGACTTTCTTCACGGTACTTCCACCGCTTCGAAAATGCTCTTGATGATGTCCTCCGAACCGATGTTCTCCGCTTCGGCCTCGTAGGTGAGCAGCACGCGGTGGCGCATCACGTCGAAGCCGACCGCCTTGATGTCCTCCGGGGTCACGTAACCGCGGCCGTTGATGAACGCGTAGGCTTTGGCGGCCTGGATCATGAAGATGGTGGCGCGCGGGCTGGCGCCGTAGTTTATCCAGGGCTTTATCTTCTCCAGGCCGTGCTTCTCCGGCTCGCGCGTGGCTATCACCAGGTCCAGCACGTAATTCTTGATCTTATCGTCGACATAGATCAGGTCGGCGGTCTGGCGGGCTTTGAGCACCTGCTCGGCGCTGACCGCCTTCCCGGCCTGGGGCAGGTTCTGGCGGGCCATAAGTTCGAGCACGCGGGCTTCCTCGGTCTTGGTGGGGTAGGTGATATTGATCTTCAGCATGAAGCGGTCCACCTGGGCTTCGGGCAGCGGGTAGGTGCCTTCCTGCTCTATGGGGTTCATGGTGGCCAGCACCATGAACAGGTCCGGCAGTTTGAAGGTAGTGTCGGAGATGGTGACCTGGCGTTCCTGCATGCCTTCCAGCAGCGCGCTCTGCACCTTGGCCGGCGCGCGGTTTATTTCGTCGGCCAGAATGACGTTGGCGAAGATAGGGCCTTTGCGGACCGCGAAGGTGTTCTCCTTAGGGTTGAAGACCAGGGTGCCGGTTATGTCGGCCGGCAGCAGGTCGGGGGTGAACTGGATGCGCTGGAAGGAGGCCGAGACCGCCTGGGCCAGGGTTTTGACGGTGAGAGTTTTGGCCAGCCCCGGCACGCCTTCCACCAGCACGTGGCCGTTCGCGATCAGCCCTACCAGGAGGCCGTTGATCAGGTCCTCCTGGCCGACCACCACTTTGGCCATTTCCTTGCGCAGGTCCTGGATGAAAAGCGCGTCCTGCTGAATTTTCTGGTTCAGTTTTGATATTTCCGAGTCCATGTGTCGATCCTTGTGCTCTTAGGAGTGTCCTGGCCGTCCAGGGGTAACCGGCATCGGTTTAAAAATTTTAAAAAAATCGCGGATTTCCTGTCAAGCGGGGGCGGCGCCTCCCGGTCATTCTATGCGGAACAGCGGTTTGGAATCCAGCTCGCGCAGCTGCTGCTCCTTGTGGGCCTCTATGTCCTTGCGGATGTTGTTCACCGACTCGAGGGCCTTCAGCCGTACTTCCTCGTCGTAATCCTCGAGGGCGCGGCTGAGGGCCGGGATCGCTTCCTTGCTGGAGAAGGTGCCGATGGCGTTGACGGCGTACAGGCGGGTCTCCTTGTCGTAATCTTTAAGCGCCTCGGTGAGCAGCGCCAGGCTCAGCTTGGTCTTGTCGTTCGACAGCATGGTTATCAGGCTTTTCTTTACGGACGCCTCGGTCTCGTTCTCTATCATGTTCTTGATGAGGCCCGGGGCGTTCTCGTCCTGGAGCTGCCACAGCAGTTCGGCCGCGGCGAAGCGGACCTTTTCGTTGGAATCCTGCGTGAGGCTGCGCAGGGTCTTGAGCGTCTCCAGGGAGAATTTTATGAGGTAGACCTTTTCCGGCTTTACCGGCAGAGCGGGTTCCGGGAGAGTGGTGATCTGCTCTTTTTTCGCCTGCTCCATCAGGACTTTCTGCTGTTCCGATTCGTTCTTCTTCTGGGCGACCAGATAGAAGATCCCGGCGATGAAGATCAGCAGCATGAGTAACCATTTCATAAGAATAATCCTTTTGCCGCGCGGCCGGCGCGGGTCTTTTACGGCGACGGCAGTTTTTTAAAGCTCAGCACTATCTTTCCGCCGCGCGCTTCGGCGCGGGCTAGCCCGGAGTCGTCCATCTTTTTCCAGCCCGGGCCCGCGTCCGCCGGTTCGCTGGAGAAGACCACCCTGTTCCTTTCGCGCCGCCAGGCTATGCGGCCGTATTCCCAGCCGCGGGTGAGCAGCGCGCCTTTCTCCTTCTTCGCGGGGGAGTGGCACAGCACGGTCAGGCTGTCGCGCGAGGCCAGGAACAGATTGAGCCCGAGGTAAGGGGCCCGGCGGCCGGGGTAACCGTCCCGGCAGGAGAGCCAGACCGTGCGTATCTCGTCCAGGGCCATTTCCAGCGCGGTTTCAGGCGAGCCGTAGGCGTCCAGCATTTTCACGGTCTGCCAGAAAAGCACCTCGGAATCGTTGGTCCCTTTTACCCTCGAGGCGTATTTCCCGAGAAGGGAGCGGATCTCGTCCTTGATGAAAAGGGTGCCGTTGTGGGCGAAGACCAGGCCGTCCGCGGAGAAGGGCTGCGTGTTGGCCCGCGAGACAAGCCCGGCTTTAGGCAGGCGGAGCGGGTTGGAGGCGGCGCGCAGGTGCGCGATGGTAACGCGCGAGACGGCCGCGTCCGCCGCGGCCGCAAAAGCTTTTCTCTCCAGGCGGGCCGGCCGCGGGCTCTTTATTACGGCCGGGCCGGTACCGCGGTAAAAACCTATTCCCCAGCCGTCGTCCTGATAGCTGCCCTTGACGGCGCCCGCCTGGGCCAGCAGGCTTTTAGGGTTCCCGGCCAGGAGGTCGCGGTTGGCGGCGGGGCGCGTTGAGAGGACGGCGGTTATGCGGCACATTAAGGATATTTAAACAATTTTGAGCGGGGTATTCAAATACTTCGCGAAGTTGATATAATAAATGCGCGGGTTCTTTCACCGCTAAATCGCGGATCGGCGGGTCTAAAATGGAAAACAAGGATTTCGAGTTCAAGCCGCTCCCGGGGTTTCCCGGCGAAGACGGCGGCATGTCCCGGGAGGAGGAAGGGCCGGTCCCCGCCGGTTTCAACGAGCGCTTCGTGGCTTACGTGG
>CAVQQX010000006.1:0-3602 GCA_963714645.1 uncultured Gammaproteobacteria bacterium | reverse complement strand
TCCGAGCTGCCACGACCCGCGCGCATGGCGGCGCGGTCGACCGCTTCCTGGAAGCGCGCCGAGAGCTGGACCTTCGCCGCCTCGCGGCCGCGCTTGACCACGACCTGGGCCGGCACGTCACGCCAGGAGATGACGATCAGCGACGCCATACCGGCACCTGTTCGCCGAGGCGTGCGATCCGGCGCGTCGAGCTGCCACCGGCGACCCAGCTGCGCAGGCTCGTGTCGAGATCCCCATGGCCCGTCGAGCGTTCCTGGTATTCGAGGCCGAGGCGATCGGCAGCGTCGCGCGCCGCCTCGGACAAACCCGCCTCGGGCGACTGCACGAGGTAAACCAGCCGTCGGTAGTTGCGGAAATACTCTGCCGCGAGCTCCGGGTGCCGGTCGAGTCCCAGACCCTCGATCACGAGCCGGTCGAAGTGCCGGACGAGGAAGTCCGTGAGGTAGAACGTGCCCGGCTCGGCGGCCGCGAGCTCGGCGAACGTGGGTCCGGTCGCAAAGAACTCGTAGCAGTGCGCGCCGGGCAGGCGCTCGACGTGTTCCGCCTCGAGGACGGCATCGAGCCTGCCGCCGGTGCCGCAGTCGGCGTAGGCGACGAAGATCCGCTGGTACCCCGTGCGCGCCATGCGGATGGCCGCACCCACCGCCGCGGGAATGCGTTCCGGGCGGTTGTGCAACTCGGGCGGCAGGCACTGCACGTCGACATGGGGCCAGCCGTTCAGTTTCTTGAGCGCGACGATCTCGCGGGCGAGGGCCCCGCAGGCGATGATCAGCACGCGCGCCGGTTCACTGGCCACGGCGCCTCAACGCGCCGCGGCGCGACGTGCAGCGATCAGCGCCTTGGCAGTCTCGACGGCGACGGCCGCGTCGCGGCAATAAGCGTCCGCCCCGATGGCCTGGGCGAACTCCTCGTTGAGCGGCGCGCCGCCCACCAGCACGATGTACTTGTCGCGCAGTCCCTTCTGCTTGAGCGTGTCGATCACGACCTTCATGTACGGCATCGTGGTCGTGAGCAGCGCCGACATGCCGAGGATGTCGGGCTGGTGCTCCTCGATGGCAGCCAGGTAGTTCTCCACCGGGTTGTTGATGCCGAGGTTGATGACCTCGAAGCCCGCGCCCTCCAGCATCATCGAGACCAGGTTCTTGCCGATGTCGTGGATGTCGCCCTTGACCGTGCCGATGACGACCTTGCCGATCGGCTCGGCGCCGGTCTCCGCGAGCAGGGGGCGCAGCACTTCCATGCCGGCCTTCATCGCATTCGCGGCGAGCAGCACCTCCGGCACGAACAGGATGCCGTCGCGGAAGTCGATGCCGACGATGCGCATGCCTTCGACCAGCGCGTCGTTCAGCACCTTGTCCGCGCCCCAGCCGCGACGCAGGAAGATGTGGGTCGCCTCGACCACCTCGTCCCTGAGCCCGTTGTACAGGTCGTCGTGGACCTGCTCGGTCAGCTCCTGGTCGTTCAGGGCGTTGAGGTCGAAGATTTCCGTCTCGTCAGTCATCGGACTTGCTCCCGGGCTACCTGTCGCTCATGACGCAGTCCCGGACGGGATCCGGAGTGACGCCATGGTAGGGGCGCGCGCCGCCGGAGTCTGGCGCCACGGCGACCCGACCTTGTCTCGACGCGACATCACCGCGCACTGTATCGGTCACCCGGCTGCGGTGCAAAGCCGGTCGCGCTGGCACCACATAATCTCATTTTGAGCTGACTCGATGCCGCCCGACGCGGCGGGGGCCGGAAATGCCACGCCGGCATCGCGCCGGCGGACCGAGCTTGCTCGGCGACGTCGCATTCTGACAATCTCGCGGCCGCCGCAGCGGGCACAGTGTCGCCGCCGGCGCGGAGACCTGCGATGAAGTTCGACATCGACCACCCCTACGTCCTGACGGCCACCTGCGCGAGCCGCATGGGGACGACGGCGCGCGTGACCACGTTCCTCGCGTCACGCCGGTTCTACATCGTCGAAATGCAGCAGTTCGACGACACCATTTCGCAGCGGTTCTTCGTCCGCGTGACCTTCTGTGGCGTGCAGGGCGAGCCGGTCGACCTGGCGCAGCTCACCGCCGAATTCGTCGAAGTGGCCCAGGCCGAGGACATGGAGTGGCAGATCCACGACTCACACGATCGCACGCGCGTGCTGATCATGGTGTCGAATTACGATCATTGCCTGGAGGACCTGCTGTACCGGCACCGCATCGGCGAGCTTGCGATGGACGTCACGGCGATCGTCTCGAACCACGTGACGCTGCAGCCGACGGCAGCCCGGCACCGGATCCCATTCTTCCACCTGCCGGTCACTCCGCAGACCAAGCCGCAGCAGGAAGCACGGCTGCTCGAGCTGATCGATTCGACGCGGACCGACCTGGTCGTGCTTGCGCGCTACATGCAGATCCTCTCGAACGGGTTGTGTTCCCGGCTGCGCGGTCGCGCGATCAACATCCACCACTCGTTCCTGCCGGGGTTCAAGGGCGCGAAGCCGTACCACCAGGCGCACGAGCGCGGCGTCAAGGTGATCGGAGCCACGGCGCACTACGTCACCGCCGATCTCGACGAAGGCCCGATCATCGAGCAGATCGTCGAACACGTCGACCACGCCTTCACGCCGGAGATGCTGGTGTCGGCCGGCCGCGATTCCGAGCGCCGGGCGCTTTCCCGGGCGGTGCGGCTCGCGACCGAGCACCGGGTGTTCCTCAACGGAAACCGCACGGTGATCTTCAGGTAATCACTTGCGGCGCGGCACCACTTCGAAGGCCGGCGCCTTCGGTTCGTCGTCGAGGATGAGCGAGGGGAAGCCGCGGCCGAGCACCTTCACCCCGCAAGCCTCCTCGTAGCGACGGATGATGTTCGGCGAATGCTCGCGTGCGCCGTAGCGGGCGATTCCGTCCTCGAACATCCGCAGCACCAGCGGCGAGAGCTCGAGCGGCACGCCGTGCTCGGCGGCGAGACGGTCGAACAGGCCGACGTCCTTGACGACCAGGTCCATGGTGAAGCCGATGTCGCGGCTCCCATTCAGGATGACCTGCGATTCGGTCTCGTGCACGAACGAATTGCCTGACGAGATCCGGATGCCTTCGTACGTGGTGTTCAGGTCGAGGCCGAGGACTTTGGCCGTGGTGAGTGCCTCCGCAAGCGCCACGAGGTGCACGGTGCAGAGATAGTTGGTCAGCACCTTGAGCTTCGACGCGGAGCCGACCGGGCCCGTGTGCAGGATCTGGTGACCCAGCACCGAAAGGACGGGCAGTACGTGCTCGAATGCGGCGCGCGAGCCGCCTGCGAAGATCGAGATGTTGCCGGTGGCCGCGCGATGGCAGCCGCCCGACACCGGGCAGTCGAGCGCCGCTGCGCCGCGCGACTCGACCTTTGCGGCGAGGCGTTCGACCTCGGCAGAGTCGGTCGTGCTCATCTCGAGCCAGGTCTTGCCGGGGGCCAGCCCGTGCAGGAGGCCGTCGTCGCCTTCGACCACCGCCGCAGACGCCGCCGGGGAAGGCAGACACGTGATCACGACGTCGCAGGTCGCCGCCATGTCACGCGGCGTCGCGCCGCGTCGGGCACCGCGACGCTCGAAATCGGCCACCGTCGCTGCGTCGAGGTCGCGCACCGTC
>CAVQQX010000005.1:0-14913 GCA_963714645.1 uncultured Gammaproteobacteria bacterium | reverse complement strand
GGTACAAGCCCGTCTGCACGTCGAGGAGCCCGAGCATCGAGTGGTAGAGGTTGTCGTGGGAATACGGAACGCCGGCGCGGCGCTCCAGGCAGGCGCCGCCGATGCCCGTGCGGGCGAGCATCCGCGGCGGCAGCCACAGCAGCATCGGCACGTGGGTCTGTTCCCTCGGCGCGAGCATGAACGGCAGGCCGTGGAGGTAGAGTCCGTTCTCGCCGAGCGACTCGCCGTGATCGGAAACGTAAATCATGGCGGAGTCGAGCCGCGCTTCGTTCCGCCGCAACATCCCGATCGCGCTCGCAAGTACGTGGTCGGTGTACCGCAGCGTGTTGTCGTAGGCGTTGACGATGCTCTCGCGCGAGCACCGGTCGAGCTGGTTCGTCCGGCACGCGGGCTTGAAATGCTCGAAGGCCGGCGGCACCCGCATGTAGTACGCCGGGCCGTGACTGCCTTTCGGGTGGAGGACGATCACGGTGTCCCGTTCGATCGCATCGAGGCGCCGTTGCAGCCCGTCGAGCAGTATTTCGTCCCAGCACCCGCCCTCGTTGCAGAACGGTGGAGATGATCGTTTGAGCGCCGGCTTTTCGTTGGGCACGCGGTCGCACAGGCCCTTGCAGCCCGAGTTGTTGTCGAGCCAGTACACGCCGACACCTGCTCGCTGCAGGACGTCGAGCAGGTTCTCGCGCTTGCGCGCCATGCCGTCGCGGTACTTCGCGCGTCCGACGTCGAGGAACATGCATGGCAGCGAGACCGCGGTCGACGTGCCGCAGGCCGTCACCCGGGTCAGGTTCACCAGGTCGCGCTCCCGCGACAGCGCCGGGTTCGTATCGCGCGCGTAACCGCTCAGCGCGAAATTTGCGGCGCGTGCAGTCTCGCCGATGACCAGCAATACCACGCGCGGCCTGGAGCCCGCGGCTGCGGGCGCCCGCCGCGCGTCGGCGCCGACCTGCTCGATGCGCGTCGGTGTCGCCAGGCGGGTTCTCGCGTAACCCTGCGCCGCGTAGAGATAGTTGGTCGGAAGCAGCAGCAATCGCAGGTCGCGGTGGTTACGCAGCAGCGCGGCGTACGATGCGACGAAGGGCGCCACCAGCAGTGCGACACTCGCAACGAGGCCGACGAAGACCGCGGCCTTGTGCACGGCCTGGCGCGACCAGCCGAGCGCAGGAACCTCCACCAGTGCGAGCAGCAGCACGGGCAACAGGCCGAAGACTGCCATCCAGCCCATGAGGCGCCACGTCAGCAACTCCCTGGTCTCGGCCAGGTCGGTCTCGACCAGGTTGCCGATCATGGCCCGGTCGAACACGATACCGTACGACCACATGAAGTAAGCGGCGGCGGCGGAGATCAACAGCAGCGCCGCCAGGACGTATCGCGCAGTGCGGCCCCAGGTCAGCAGCTCGAGCGTGAGCCAGACGATCGCGAGCGCCAACAGCGGCAACGTGAGCTGGAACGCCCCACGCGCGGCGTCCCGGCTGCCGAACGCGCTCCGCAGCGCCCACCAGAACGGCACGTTGAGCGCCGTCAGCAGCCACAGCGCAACGCAGAGATTGAGGGTCTGCAGGCGCAGCGCGGGCCTGCGCCATCGCGGCTGGGCGTCACGGACCATGTCGTGCGTCACTCATCGAGCTCGATGTCCGGTGGGCAACGGGGGAGGATTGCGCGGGCGGCAGCCACGCGCCGCGCGCGAGACTACACAGCCGCTTCCGCCCATGCAATTTAACCCACGGGTCAAGCGAACAGTGCCCCGAGACGACCGAACGACTGCCATGCGAGGTAGACCGTCAGCAGCCAGGCGAGCAAGCCGGCGGCCAGCAGGGCCCGCGGGTACGCATGAGAGCGAAGCAGATCGCCGCTGCGCCGCCAGGCGGCCCACAGCAGCAGCGCGACGCCGACCGGCAGGATCACGCCGTTGAAAGCACCCGCAAAAATCAGCAGGGGCACGGGTGCGGCGCCCGCCAGCAGGAAGATCGCCGTCGACGAGGCCACGAACACCGCGACGAGCCGCGAGCGCGATCGCTCGAGCGCCGGCCGGCTCGCGACGATGAAGGACACCGACGTATAGGAAGCGCCGATCACGGACGTGATCGCCGCGGCCCACAGCACCAGTCCGAAGAGCCGGCGACCCGCCTCTCCCGCGGCGGCACCGAACGCCGACGCCGCCGGGTTGTCGCGCCCGAGGTCCACACCTGCAGCCACGACCCCGAGCACGGCCAGGAACAGCACGACACGCATGAGCCCGGTCACCAGCACGCCGGAGACGGAGGCGCGCGTGATCGCCTGGATGTCGGGCGCGCCGCCGGCGCTGGCCTCGAGCATGCGGTGCGCGCCCGCGTACGTGATGTAGCCGCCGACCGTTCCGCCGACCAGCGTGGTGATGGCGAGCACGTCGACGCGGTCGGGCAGCGCGACGTTACGGAGCGCCGCGGCGAGCGGGGGATTCGACACCCAGGCGACGTACGCCGTGAGCCCGATCATCAGCACGCCCAGTGCCACGACGCTGCGGTCCATCGCCCGGCCGGCGCGACGTGACATGAAGATGGCAATTGCGAACAGCGCGGAAACGGCGCCGCCGACCCTCGGGTCGATGCCCGCGAGCGCGTCGAGGCCGAGCCCGGCGCCCGCGACGTTGCCGACATTGAAGACGAACCCGCCGAGCACGACACAACCCGTGAGCACGTGACCCGCCCCCGGCAGCACGCGGTTCGCGAGCTCGGGTGCGCGCAAACCCGAAGTTCCGATCACGCGCCAGACGTTGAGCTGCAATGCGACGTCGATCACCACCGCGACGACGATCGCGAACGCGAACGCTGCGCCGAGCTGCGCCGTGAACTGCGTGGTCTGCGTGATGAATCCCGGCCCGATGGCGCTGGTCGCCATCAGGAACATGGCGCCCGCGAGACCGGCCGACCGCCGGTCGGGAGTCGCGCTCAACGCTGGGCCCGCAGCTTCTGGACTTCGGCAGGCTTGCCCCACCGCTGGTAGAGCTCGATCAGGCGCAGCTGGCCCCGCTCGGCGAGGTTCGGGATCGGCGCGGACCTGAGACCCTCCACGCTACCGAGCAGCATCGGCTCGGCCTCGACGTAGCGACCCATGTGCATCAGGGCCGCCCCTTCGACACTCATCGCGGCAGCGATCTGCCAGCTTCCGGCCGGCAGCGCCTTGGCGAGCGCCGCACGGGCGTTTTCGGCGAGCGCGAACGCCTCCAGCAAACGGCCCTGGTTCAGCATCAGCGTCGCCTTGATCGTGACGGTGTTGGCGACCTGGGGATGGCCCGGTCCGAGCGCGCGCTCGCGGATCGCGATCGCCTCGTCCACGAGGTCCTGCGCCTCGGCGTACTTCCCCTCCTCGAGCAGCCAGTAGGCCAGGCTCGCGGCCCGGCCGCCGACGTCCGGGTGGTTCGGACCGAGTTCCTTGCGCGACATCTCGAGCGACTCGCGCAGCATCCTGATCGCGGACACCCGCTCGTTCTTCGCATACTCGACGAATGCGATGTTGCTGAGGTTCAGGGCGATCGACGGGTGGGAGTCGCCGAGCAGCTTGCGGTTGATGGCCAGCGACGCGCGATACGCCGCTTCTGCGTCGTCGTATCGCTGCTGCCCCTCGAGCACGTACGCGAGGTTGTTGAGTCCGGTCGCCGTCTCCGGGTGGACCTCGCCGAAGAGCTGGCGCTTCATCGCCAGCGCGAGGCGCACGAGAGGCTCGGCTTCTCCGGGCCTGCCGAGTTCCATCAGCGCGAACGCGAGGTTGTCGGTCGCCTGCGCGAGCGCGGGATGCGGCTTGTCCGGGTGCAGCTTGCGCTGCATCGCCGCTGCCTCGCGCAGCTGCTCGACCGCCTGCGCGTACTCGCCGCGATCGTAGTAATTGAGCCCGAGCGCTTCGACCGTGCGCGCCACCTCCGGGTTCGCCTTGCGCCCGAAGACCTTCTTCCGGATCTTGAGCGCCTCGCGGATGATCGGCTCCGCCTGCTGGTGCTCGCCCTTCGACCGCAGCAGGTCGGCGAGCGTCGCAAGCGTATCGGCGACCTCGGCGCTCTGCGGACCTTTCACCTTGCGGCGTATTGCCAGCGCCTCGCGCAGCCGCGTCTCGGCTTCGTCGAAGTCGGACTTGAGCGTGAGCACCTCGCCCAGGTGGTTGAGGCTGCTCGCCACTTCGGCATGCTGGGCACCCCAGAGCTGCAACCGTCGCTCGTAGGCCTTGCGTACCAGCGGGATCGCGGAATCGTAGAGCCCGAGGCTGGTGTAGACCGTCCCCATGGTGTCCATCAGCGTGGCCTGGATTGCGGGCTGGTCGGCAAGTTCCCGATCGATGCGCGTCGCGCCCTTGTCGAGGATCTCGCGCGCCGTGATGGTATTGCCGAGCGCCTCGCTCGGGTCGGACACCTTGAACAGGTCCACCATGAACCGTGTGGTCTGGCGCGCGGTCTCGGCCTCGGACTCCGCGCGCACCCGCTGTCGCTCCGCCTCGTTGCGCGCGAGCCAGGCGGCGCCGGCCAGCGTGGAGGTGATGGCCATGCCGGTCACGGAGGCGGCGGCGAGGTACATCATGCGCCGGTGGCGACGCGCGGCCTCGCGCTGCTTCAGTTCGTCGAGGCCGACGCCGAGCATCCCGGCGATCAGTTTCAGCTTGACGTCGAGGCGGCTGTCCTTGCCGGGTCGCACATCCGCGGCGATCGGTTCGGTCGGCTCGTGCGTCAGTTCGCCGTCGGGGCCCATCCGGAAGATCAGCGCCGGCGGAAAGCATTCGTCGTCGGCCGTCGCCGGGCTGGCCGAAGCATGCGGTTCGCCGTCGACGATGACGGCGAAGATCCGGTGCGCCTTGCCCAGGCGCTTGAAGGTCTTGATTTCCTCGTTGACCCAGCGCGACTTGGCCGAGCGTCGCGAGCAGATCACCAGCTGGCAGGCCGACCCCTGCAGCGCCTCCGTGAGGATCTCCCCGAGGCTCGTCGCCGTCGCGAGCTCGTCGCGGTCGCGGAACACCGGGGTGAGGCGCTCCGGCACCGGCCCGAACGGCGTCTCGCGGCCGACGAGTCGCCGCGGCACCTTGTAGGTCTCGAGCGCGCGATGCAGCCACTTGGCCCACTCCTCGTCCGCGTGGCTGTAGCTGATGAAGGCGCGGTAGCGGAAGGGCGGCGTCGGGTTCGTCGTCGGTTCCATCGGTCAGCCGAGCTTGAGTCCTTCTTTCTCGTCGATCGAGCGTTCGCGGTGGATCAGGATCCACTGCGCGTGCTCCTCGAGCGCCGCGTCGCCGAGCACCTTGAGCAACCGACGCCGGTCGGCATCCCCCTCAGCCTCGTCGATGCGGCGCCGGGCATTGTGGAAAATCCGGTACATGAACTCGTATTGCTTGATCAGCTCCGACTCCGCCGTGCTCTTGGCATAGGACTGCCGGACGCCCACGAGCAGCAGCACGACGCCCATCGTGTACACCACGCTCACGCGGAAGCCGTCGGGGATCGCGGAGCCGAAGAACAGCAGCAACGTGAGCGTCACGATCGTGACACCGATGCCCAGCCGGCCGATCTTGAGCGTCGACTCGTGCTCGGCGATGCGCTGGCGCGACTTCCTGCGATAGTAGCCGAGCTGCCCGGTGCGGTCGTCGCCGATCCACTCCTGCAACGTGAACTGCAGGCCGTCGGGTGACATGTTGGGCGCGACGTCGCACTCCGTGCCCGCGACGCGCATGACGTTCCTGATCCAGCCGAGTTCCGGGTCCTGCATCTGCAGGAAGTTGTCGTGCGCGAACTTCGTGGCGTTGCCGCTCGTCACCCCGGCCGCCGCCCAGTAGAACTGCACCCGCAGCCCTTCGGCAAGCGTCCGGTAATCCAGGTACTTGCGGTGCCAGCTGCCGCGCACGGCGAGCGCGTTGACCGCGACCGAGCCGAGCATCAGCGCGATGATCGTCGCGACGACGTACGTCGTGGCATTGAGGTCCGTGTAGGTCAGGTACGCGACGGCCGTCAGGAACGCGAACACGTGCCCCCAGCGCAGCGTGCGCATGAACCGCTTCTGGTAATGGATCGCGAGGTAATCCGCCGCGCAGAAGACCTGGTTGATGTCCCGCAGCCCCGGCGGCATCGTGGCAGCCTGTTCCGTCGTGAGCAACGGGTAGGAGCCGCGGTCGATCTCGGTCGCGAACGCCTGCGCCTCCCGGCTGAACTCGTTGGTGTGCATGAACACCCGGCGATGCCGCGCCGGCATCTGCGCCGCGCGCGGTTGCGCCTCGTCGGTCGTGAACCAGCAGACCTCGAGCGGTTGCAGGCCCGGCGCCGGGCGGCCGTCCGGCCGGTCACGCGAACACACGATGTGGTAGACGAGGTCGCTCTCGTCCTCCGTCAGGTTGAGGCGGCTCGCAGCGACGCGCGAGGTGTAGCCGGGCATGTGGTCCTGGTGGTGGAACCGGACGACCTGGCTCGTCCCACCCAGCTGGTCGCTTTCCCTGCCGTCCCAGAGCGCGAGCAGCACGTGGCAGTGCGCGCACAGGAACACGCCGAGCTGTGCGTACTGGCGCGACCGGGCAGGACCGGGCTCGGCGATCGCGCGTTCGTTGCTGCCCGGAGCGAGCGGCAACTCGAAGAGTTCGTGCGCCGCGTCGCAGAGTCGGGCGAAATGCCGGCGGGAAGCCTCGGTCGGGAAGTCGTCCGCGTAGAGCGCGCGCGGCATCGGCAGCACGACGGAGAGCGGCAGGCCGAGCGCGAGCGCCTCCTCGGCCACCAGGCGGTCCGCACCTTCGGCCAGCGCGGACATCACGACGATGATGCGGCTCGGATACTCGTAGCGCAGGCTGAACAGGCAGTCGCGGACGCGCGACCGGATCAGCGGCAGCTCACTTTCGACGAGATCGCGGTGGCCGGTGACGGCGACGACCAGCGGGACGCTGTAGCTGCGTGGCCCGACCCGGCGACCGGCGCCGGCCGTGAACGGCGCCGCCGCAGGGGTCGCGTACTGTGAAGCCGTCGCCATGCGCGGGGGATGATACTCATCCTCCACCGCGCATGGCGCGACGATCGGGATCAGGGCGCGGCCTGAGCCGCAGCCGCTCCCTTGAACTGGTCGTAGAACACATGTCGGATCACGTCGAGCCGCGACTTCAACTCACCGACCCGGTTCGCCGGGTCGACGCCGGTGGGGCTGAGACTCTGGACGTAGGTGTAGTACGGGTCCCACTGGCTGTCGAACGACTGGCAATTCTGGTCCAGGGCGCTCGACTTCGGGTTGTAAGTCGCATCGATGCACTTGACCGCCTTGTCGAAGGTGTTGTTCCAGGCCGCCGTGAGCCCGCCATTCGGCGCGCACGCCGAGCCCGAGAGCGGAGCAGACGGGGGCAACGTGCCGGTATTGCCGATCTCGTCGCGGTTCTCGCAGACCAGCCGGTCCTGTACCGCACGCAGGTCGAGGAACAGCTCCTTGACCATTTCGCCGAGATAGATCACCGCGTCAGCCTGCGTCAGCTCGGCGCCGGCCGGATCGGCGAGCTCGAGGTTGTACGAGTACATCGACCAGCGGGTGCCGGCGCCGGCCGTCGGGTTGAAGCAGTCCTTGTTCGACAGCATGTCGACGTGGTCCGCATCCGCACCGATCACGTCGTCGTTCGGACCACCGACGTTCGCGAACCGCTCGGACACGACCGTGAGGATGTCCCAGGCGTTGAACACGTCCGGTTCCGGCACGGTGCCTGGGGTCTTGTCGAACATCCCGCATCCGAGCTTGTCACCGGCCAGGTTGTCGTCACCGATGTCGAGGTCCAGCGTGAACTCGCCGCGGAACTGCACGTTCGGGTCCGCCACGCCGAATAGCGCCTCGAAGAAGAAGCCCTGCTCGTCCTGCGCGCGGTAGCGCGGCGAGACATACAAAGGCGGCAGGCCCGTCGGTGCGACGCCCGAGGTGTCGAACAGGTCCTTGACCTGCTGCGGCAGCAGCGGTGTCAGGTTCAGGTAGCGGCCCCGCGCCCCGTCCTTCCACACGCCGTCGGCGGTTTCGATGGTGCCGTTGCCGTCGGTATCGCAGGCCGGCGCCACGGCGGCCGTCAGGTAGCGGCAGTCCGGGATGTTGCGGATCTGAAACACCGTCATGTTCGCGGGCGAGTTCGGCGCGAGCATCACCTGCGTCATGCGGGCCGCGGCGTAGGTGTTCTCGCCCTCCGGATCGGTGGAATCGGGCAGGAACGAGCAGCCATCCGTCGTGGCACACTCGGTCAGGTCGACCGCGATGCCCGGCGAGACGGAAATGCCTTCGGGCTTGAACGTCGCCGAAGTGCTGTACTTCTCGTTGCCGGTGCCCGACGCGATGTCGGCACCCGCGAAAACCGGCGATGTGATCAGCGTCTTGCAGTAGTTGCGGTTCGACATGTACAGGCGACCGGTGGTATCGCTCGCGCGGACATCGAACGTGTTGACCACGGACCCGGCCTCGCACAGGTCGCCGCGCGGGAACGAGACGATGCCCGTCGCGACGTTGACGGTGGGTGCTGCGGCTTCCGTGCCGAGGGCGTTCAGGTCGGCCACCTGGCGGGCCGCTACGGTCGCCGCGGCGTTGCGCCAGAGAACGCGACCCGTCGTCGAGGTGGCGATGGCGTAGGTGTACACGGTCGAGGGCGGCGAGGCGTTCACGACCTCGCGCTGCAGCAGCGTCGCCGTCAGGAGCGCCTCGTTGCCGGAGAGACTCCAGGCCGACTTGCCGTCGCCGAGGACCTGGACGCCACTGCCGTCGCTCGGGAAGAAGACCACGGCCTTGCCGCCTTCCACCGCGATGATGCCCCGGCCGCCCGCCCAGCGCGCGGAGAGCTCGCCGTCGAACGCGGAGATGTCCGCCATCAACCCACGATTCGTTCGGCGCGTATAGGCACAGTAGAACGCGGAGTCCGTGTCGGTGAGCGTCTGTTTGTTGACCTTGCCGGCAAGCGGCGTGCCGGCGTCGGGGCAGATGCCTCCAGTACGGTTGCGGCGCAACTCGAGCAGATTGTACGAGTTGCGCTTCTTGGCCGCGATCCAGACGTCGCCGCCGACGTCGACGGTGAGCGCCTGGCAGCCGGCAGTGCGATCGAGCTCCATCGCGTCGTCCAGGCAGCTGAAGAGCACGCGGCCAGGGTCACTCGCGGGCGTCGCCGGCAACACCTTGGGCAGACGAAACTGCCGTGCGAGCTGGCCGTCGAGGCAGGTGAGGCCGTTGCGGCCGTTCTGGCACGAGCGGAAGCCCGTCGCCCCGGTCGAATTGAGGTCTTCGAAGACGACGGGCGTCGTCGACGAACGCTTGGCCTTGAGGCTGCTGAAAGTGTCGAACTGGTCGAGTACCTGCACGGTCACGTCGCTGGTGACTGCGTGCGCGATGGACGCGAAGCCGGTGATGAGCGCAGCCGCACACGTCACGACAATGCGCAAATGACTAACCACAACCGAGGTCATGACCCTTCCTCCTCGCCCGAGCCGTTCTAGGTGACCGCCCTGGACATGAACCGATTCGTATCTGCCTCGTCGCGCTTGGTCTTGTTCAGTTGTCGCGACGGCCAGGTTGATTTCAGACGCGAACTATAGCGTCAAAAACGTGACGTCGGTGGCATTCCCGGACTATTTTTTCCACGCGGAGTTTGTCATCGCGCAGTTGTCATAAGGTGGCGAGAAACCAGCACCCGCTGACATTGCCAGGACGCGGTGCATCGAGGCTCAAGCTGGCGCCCGTCCGGTACTCCTGTCGCGTGAATTGCCGTACTTGCGGCATGCGCGGGCACGGCGAGTCGTGGCCACACACCCGAAAATGTAAAAGAACCCGACGGCGAGCCTCCCGGGTTCCAAGCGATTGCTGGCACGAGACCTCGTCGGCAAACCTGGAACAACCGCTCCACGTCTCACGAACGGGCCGGCCCGTCCCCGACATTCCTGCGGGACCCCTGACGATGCCTCACCACCGAAGCCGGTGCGGCACCCAGCGGGCGCCACAGGATTGTCGTTCCCTGCCGGCGGACCTCTCCGGACAGACCCGCCTTGGTCCGGAACAGGTTCACAACTTACGACGTCGCTGGCGCCGTGCCGCATCAATGGCTCCTGATCCGTCCTACACTGCAGAGGGTGCAGGGGTAGCCGATGACGGATGCGGAAAAACGCGTGGCGGAATTGCTCGATCGCTGGATGGCGAGCATCGAGCTGCATCGGCGTTACCTGAAACTGGACGACTCCGCGTACGCCCGCGCCGAGAAATGGCCGAAGCACCAGCGGCCGACCGCGTGGGTCGTCGACCTGGCCCGCCAGCGCCTCGAACAGCTACGCGCCCAGCTCTCCCGTCGGCAGGCCGCCGGAGACGTGGATTTCGCCGAGGCGCTCGAGCTGATGTCGTTCCTGACCGGCCTGCTCGGTTCGGAGCATCTCGAGCGCTTCATACCGCTCGCGAGCGGCAAACCGCCGGACCCAGGTATGTCGGCAACAGTCGAGCAGCCGCGGGTGCGTCCGAGCAGGTCTCGGACCGGCGCCTCCGGCCTGCAGCGGCATCTCGGGACCGGTTCGAGATCGACGCCCGCTCAGAGGACGGGCACGCCACGGACTGCCGCGAACGCGCCCGCTCGGTCGTCCGCGCCCCCTTCGCCCGGGTCCTCCCGCAACGGCGCCAGCTCCAAACCGCGGACCGGCGAACGCACGGCGACGGCACCGCTCGCCGCGCGTCAGGCAGCCGCGGAGGCGCCCGCACGCCGCCCGGCCAAAGATGCGCCGGCTGCAGCGCCGGCTGCAGCGCCGGCCCCGCCACCCGCGCCCGACGCACGCAGCAAGCAGGTCATCGCGGATGCGGTGCGCATGCTCGACTGGGGTCGCGAATGGCCGGCGCTCGCGGGGCTGATCGCGCGCATGGCGGACCGGCCCGGTGAGACAGAGGTCTGGAAGATCCTGCGCACCTACCGCAGGGAAATCATGAGCAGGACGCGCCGCCCGGCGGTCTGAACCCGACGAGGCACCCGGCGCGACGTTGCGCTAATTTGCCCGGCAGCCGCGCGCCCGCGCTCCGGGTCCCGCGCGCTCGCAGAATCTCCCTTCAGCCGTGCCAGGGGCGTCCCGCTCATGAACGAGATAGGCGAGTCGCAAGCCCCGCTGGCACCCGCGCCACTGTGGCGACGACTCCTGGCACTGCTCTACGACTCGCTGCTGCTGCTCGGCCTGTGGCTAGTGGCCTCGGCGCTCTTCCTGCCGTTCACCGGGGGCGAAGCAGTGACTCGAGCGCACTCGCCGGCACTGTTCGTGCTGCACCGCGCCGTGCTGGTCGGCGTGGTCGTCGGCTTCTACGGCGTGTTCTGGACGCGCCAGGGACACACTCTCGGCATGGCCTCGTGGCGGCTGCGGGTGGAGCGTGATCGAACGCCCGCGGGGCTGTTGTCATGGAGCGACGTGCTGTGCCGGCTCGCCGCGGCGCTGCTGTCCTGGGCGGTGGTGGGGCTGGGCTGGCTCTGGTGCCTGGTCGACGCGCGAGGGCGCACCTGGCACGACGTCCTTTCGGGCACGCGCGTGGTCGTCGTACCGAAGCTGCCGAAGTCGCCTCGTTAGGCGTGTTGGGCTATCGATTACGCCAGAGCAGCGTCCCGGTCAGCGCGGCGAGCAGCACCGTCGGGATCCATCCCATCAGCCACGGGGGCAGGTTGAAGAGCTGCCCGCTGCTCTCGAGCATCTGGCTCAACAGCACGAAACCGGCTCCGATCAGCACGCCGATCACCGTCCGCGCGCCCTGCCCCGCGCCGCGCAGCGACCCCTGCGAGAACGGCAGCGCGAGCAGCACGACCAGCAGCACCGCGACGAAGCGCGCGAGCCGCGACCAGAACGCCGTCTCGAATCGACCCGATTCCAGGTTGTTGCGCTGCAGGTGCTCGACGTAGCCACGCAGGTCCTGCAGGCCCATGGAGTCGGGCTCGGCAATGGCGAGACCGAGGAATTCGGACGACAAGGAGGTTCGAACCTCGCGCTCGGCGTTGCGCTGCACGGTCGAGCCGGTACCGTCGGGCGCGAACGCGGTCTCGACGTACTTGTCGAGCGTCCACACCTTGTCGCGCGCGAGACGCCCCGACTCCGCGCGCGCGACGCTCACCAACGTCCGCTTCCCGTCGACCTGGAACACCTTGATGCCGCCGAAGCGCGTGCTCGCCGACTGCTGGTCGACGCTGATGATCGTATTGCCGTCGCGTACCCAGGTGCCGCGGCTGCCGGCGAGGCTGAATTCGTCGAACTTGCTGAACACCTTCATCTGCCGCGCGTATTGGCCGAGCGGCGGCGCGACGTACTCCCCGACGACGAACATCAGCGCGGCGAGCAACGCGCCGGCCGTGCCCAGCCACAGGCAGAACCGCCACGTCGTCACGCCGGACGCACGCATCACGACGAGTTCACTGCCGCGCGCGAGGTTGCCGAGCCCGAGCAGCGCGCCGATCAGTCCGGCCACGGGCAGCAGCTGGAACAGGTAGCTCGGCAGGTTGAGCGCCACGAACTTGATGGCCTGGGACGACGTGTAGCCGCCGACGCCGATGTCGTCCTGCTGGCCGACGAAAAGGAACAGCGCTCCGAGGGCCACGAGCACCAGCATGACGAGCCCGGTATAGGCGAGCACCGTGCGGATCACGTAACGGCCGAGGACCCCCATCACGCCGTCGTGACCTGTGCTTTCGCCCGCGAGGCGGGCCACCAGCGCGCGGCCGGATGGAGCTCTCTCCACACCAGCCATGCGGCGAGCGCGAGCGGCAGCGCGTGCACCCACCACAGGCCCAGCTGGCCTGCGGGCGCGTCCTTCTCGATCCAGACGCGCGCGGCCGCGAGCAGGTTCGAGTAGACGAAGTACGCGAGCACGGCGAGCCCCATGCGGGCGAACCGTCCCTGCCGCGGCCGTAAACGCGCCACCGGTACCGCGAGCACCATGAGCACGACGGCCATCAGGGGCACGGCCGTCCGCCAGGCGAGCTCGGCGCGATCGCGCGGCGCGCCGGACGCGAGCAACGCCGCGGTGGTCTTCATCTCCGATTTGTTCTTCGCCGCCCGCGTGTCCTGCAGGCGCACGGGGATGCCGTGCTCGCGAAACTCCACGATGCGCCAGTCGGGCGCGCCGGGCACGCCCTCGTACCGGCGCCCGTTGTAGAGCACGAACATCTGTTCCGGCTGCCCGGCGCCCCGCTGCACGGCACGCTCCGCCATGGCGACCTCGATGCGATCACCCACGTTGCGCTGGACGAACACGTCGAAGAGTTCCCCGGACTCGTCGACGCGCGAGGCGTAGAACACTGCATCGCCGCCGGCGAAGCTGCGGAAGCGTCCGGGCTCGAGCGCGCCGAACTGCGCAGCGCGGGTGGCCGCCACGCGCAGTTCGACCGATTTCTGCCATGCCGCCGGCACCACCCGGAACGACAGCACCGCGAGCAGCACGGCGACGACGGCGGTCAGCAGCACGATCGCCCGGTAGACGTTGAGCGGCCCGACGCCGCACGCGGCCATCGCCGTCATCTCGCTCTCGTGGTAGAGACGGCCGAGCGCGAGCACGATGCCGAGGAACAGCCCGATCGGCACGAGCACCGTGAGCTGCTGCAGCGTCGTGAGTCCGATCAGCGTGACGACGATGCCGGCCGGGAAGTCGTTCTGCGCCGCCAGCCCCAGCACCTTGGCGAACTGGTTGGAGAGCAGCACGACCAGCAGCACGCCCGTCACCGCGACGAACGTCCAGGCCACTTCGCGCAGCAGGTAGCGATCCAGGCGGTTGAGCAGAGTCAATCTAGTTCGCGGCCCCGGGCGGGAATCGGTACACTTGCCGGCCAAGCGCACGCGCCGTGTGAGCCCGGCGGGCCCGCATGCAAGCATCGATGCGCGACGTCCGGCTTCAGTTTAGCGGGCGATTCGACTGCGGGATACGCGCGACCGGGCGCGCAATCGCAGCGGCGCCCCGGAAGGGATCGTCCAGATGATGCGACTGTTCGTCGTCAGCGCCGGTCCGGCGCGCCAGAAAACCGATTGTGCGATCGTCGGCGTCCACGAGGGCGGACGCCTCACCGAGGCCGCCGCGCAGCTCGACGCCGCACTCGACGGCCGCCTCACCCGCCTCGTGCGTCGCGGCGACGTGCGCGGCAAGGCCGGCGAGCTGCTCCTGATCGATGCGGACGGCGTCCGCTGCGCGCGCGTTCTGCTGGTCGGCCTCGGGAAGCCGGCGGCTTTCGGACGCAAGCAATATCGCAAGGCCCTGGTGGGCGCGTTGGCGGCCGTCGCCCGGACGGGTGCCCGCGATGCCGTGAGTTACCTCGCGGGCGCGCTCGAGGCGCCGGATGCCTATTACGACGCGCGACTCGCGGCCGAGGCGCTCGGGGCTGCGCTCTACCGCGTCCCGGTGATCCGCAGCGCACGCCAGCCTCGTGCGGCGGCACTCGCGGCGCTGGGCGTCGCCCTCACCGAAGCGGGCCAGAAGGCCCAGGCCGTGCGCGGGCTCGAGCACGGCCGGGCGATCGCGGTCGGTACGTCGCTCACGCGCGATCTCGCGAACCTGCCGGCCAACGTCTGCACGCCCGCTTACCTGGCGCGGCAGGCACAGCAGCTCGCGCGACAGCACGCCGCGATCCGCGTGCAGGTGCTCGACGAGCGTGAGCTCAAGCGGCTGAAGATGGGCTCGTTCCTGTCGGTCACGAACGGGACGGACGAGCCGGCGAAACTGATCGTGCTGCGCTACACCGGCGGCCGCGCCGGAGATGCGCCGGTCGCGCTGGTCGGCAAGGGCGTGACGTTCGACAGCGGCGGCATTTCGCTCAAGCAGCCGCCGGGCATGGACGAGATGAAGTTCGACATGACGGGCGCCGCGAGCGTGCTCGGCACGATCAAGGCTGCCGCCGCGATGAAGTTGAAACTCAACGTCGTGGGCGTGGTTCCCGCCTGCGAGAACATGCCGAGCGGACGCGCCACCAGGCCCGGTGACATCGTGGCGATGGCGA
>CAVQQX010000004.1:0-17791 GCA_963714645.1 uncultured Gammaproteobacteria bacterium | reverse complement strand
TTATCGTCTGCTCTTGGTACCAGACCTACGTATTGCTGCGATTTGGCCGGCGCACGCCGCGCGCTTGAGCGCCTCCGCGCGCACGGCCGAAAAGGAATGCGCCCGCAAGCAACCCCAAGCCCGCGAGCAACGCGCCGCTGCGCAGATGGAAGGGATCGACGGCGATGAGCGCATTCTTGGCGCCCTCCGTGAAACGGCCGCGCGCCCCATGGTCCTCGCTCGCCGGCCCCAGCAGTTCGTCGGGGTCGCCGGGCAGGACAGGATCGTCGGAAATCTGCTGTTCGTATGAGTGACGCGCGAGATAGCGATCGGTAAATCCCGGTGCGGCCATAGCTCCCGCAATCGCCTGCAAAGTCGGCAAGCCGAGCCACAGCTCACGCGGGATGTCTCCGGCACTGGGTCCCGTCACGCTCTCGCTCGCGCCCGCCGTTCCCGCACTCGCGCCGGCTGTTCCGGCACTGGCGCCCGCGCTGCCGGCATTCGCGCCGGGGTGCCTGCATTCGCGCCGGGTTCCCGCACTCGCGCCGGCTGCTCCGGCATTGGCGCCCGCGCTGCCGGCATTCGCGCCAGTCGACCCCGCACTGCCGCCGGGGGTGCCTGCATTCGCGCCAGCCGTGCCGGCGCTGGTGCCCGTGCTGCCCACGTCGGCGCTGCCGGTGCTCGATCCCGAACTGCCCGTGCTGGCGCCCGCGCCGCCGGAATCGGAGCCCCCCGGTGACGGCCACCCGGTGGAAGGCATCGAACCGCCGCCGCTGCTGCCCGCGGACGACGTGGACGAACCGCCGCCGCTGCTGCCGCTGCTGCCGCTGCTGCCGCCGGAAGCCTCCGACGAACCGCTGCTGCCGCCGGAACTGCCGCCGCTGCTGCCGCTGCTGCCGCTGCTGCCGCCGGAAGGCTGCGACGAACCGCTGCTGCCGCCGGAAGGCTGCGACGAACCGCTGCTGCTGCCGGAAGGCTGCGACGAACCGCTGCTGCCGCCGCCGGAAGGCATCGAACTCGGCATCGACGTGGAACTGGTGGTCTTGCAGCCGGCGAGCACCGTCGCGATCGCGACCAGCAGCAGCGTCGGCAACCTGTGGATGCGCTTCATGCGAGGAAACCTCTGGCTCGGCCGCGGCGCCCCCGGATGGACGCGGCCATGCTACTTGGATGCGCCCGGCGCGCGCCGGTTCACCATGACGTCAATGTGCCCCGCCGCCGGCTCCGCCCGCCCCGCCGCCACCGATCGCGGGTTCCGTCGTCGCTGCGGACGCAGGCACCGCCAGGTGCATGTCGTCGCCCGCGAGGAACGATCGCAACTGCTCGCTCAGGCGGTCGCATGCCTTGCGGCGGACGGGTGAGATGATCGGGATGGGCGCCACGGCCCCGATCAGCACCGAGGTGCCGGTCACGTCGGCCGTCACGGTGCCGATCTCGGTCGCGTTCTGCATGTCCCACACCGACGCGACGTAGCCCGACTCCTTTTCCCACCACCCGACGCCGATGCACGCCGCGCCACCGGGACCGGCGGCGCACGCGACGCTGCCGCCGCCGTCGGTCTTCTTCGTGTTGCCGTCGAGCCAGACGACGTAGCGCACGCCGATCTCCTGCAGGCGCTCCGTCACGCCAGGTCGCCGCAGCAGCACCCGCAGACCGGCGGCGTTCGCCGGCGCCGTGCTCGGCTCGAACCACGGGAACATCGCATCGGTGAATTCCTGCTCGCCGTAGATCTTGAACGGCACCTTGGCGGTGCTCGCGCGGCCGTTCTGACCGGATTCCGGATGCACGAGCTGCCCGCCGAGCCTTTCCTGTACGCAGTCGAGAAACACTTCCTCGGTGCCGACGCCCTCGAGCTGCGGCTTCTTGAGCAGCACGATCGATTCGTTGGCCTGGATCGCAGCCGCGACCTGTCGCGTTTCGTCGACCTTCGTGGTCATGCAGCCCGTCGCGAGCGTCCCGATCAGGCCGACCACCGCGGCCGTGCGCAACGGCACGCGCACGTGCGTCGCCTCACGGCGAGCGGCGCTGATGTCGTCCATGGCGGGTTCCTCCTCCCGGCGGCGCCCTGCGGCGGCGGATGCGGATGGGAAGGGCCGGGGTCTTGCCGAGTATACGTCAATGCTTTCGTGTGCAAAGTCGGCGGTCCGAACCTCACTCCGGCCCGAACAGGCTGCCCTGCAGCGGGGCGGACGGATCGCGCAGGAACTGCGTCGTGTCGAGTTCCGCGGGCGGGCCCTCGTTGAGCCCGAGCCGCCGGCATGCCGACACGAAGCGGGCCTCGATCATGGCGACGTACGGCCCCTCGCCGCGGTGGCGGTGGCCGAACCGCGGGTCGTTCAAACGTCCGCCGCGCATCTGCCGGATCAGGTTCAGCACCCGCTCGGCGCGCTGCGGGAAGTGCTCGTGCAGCCATGCCTGGAACAGCCCGGCCACCTCGTTTGGCAACCGCAGCATCAGCAACGCCGCACGCCGCACGCCGGTCGCGGCGACTGCCTCGAGCATGCGCTCGATCTCGTGGTCGGTGATCGCGGGGATCACGGGCGCGAGCATTGCGCTCACGGGTACTCCTCTGGCCGTGAGTTCCCGCATGATCCGGAGCCGCGCCTGCGGCGCAGCGGTGCGCGGTTCGAGCGTGCGCTTCAGCTCGTCGTCCAGGCTCGTGAAGCTCACGAACACGCGGACCAGGCGGCGTTCGGCCAGCGCGGCGAGCAGGTCGGCATCGCGCAGGACCAGCGCACCCTTGGTGATGACGGTGACCGGGTGGCATCGCTCGAGCATCAGCTCGAGCACGGCACGTGTCGAGCGCAACCGGCGTTCCGCGGGCTGGTACGGGTCGGTGTTGCCGCCCACGTGGATCACGCGGCAACGGTAACCGGGTGCGGAGATCTCCTGGGCCAGCAGCTGCGCGAGCCGCGGCTTGTGGAAGATGCGCGTCTCGAAATCGAGCCCGGGGCTCAGATTGAGGTAAGCGTGGGCCGGGCGCGCGAAGCAGTAGATGCAACCGTGCTCGCAACCCTGGTAAGGGTTGATCGACTGGTCGAACGAGACGTCGGGCGACCGGTTGTGCGACAGCGCGTGCTTCGGAAATTCCGCGATCAGCTGCGTCGCGGGATTCGGCGGCAGCTGGTCCAGGCTCCAGCCGTCGTCCACCGGCTCGCGGCTCGTGTCTTCGAACCGGCCGGGCGGATTGGTGACGGCCCCGCGGCCCCGCACGACGTGCTTGTAGTCCGGTCGCTGCATGGACGGAAGGCTACTGTATGTATATACAGTTTGTCACGCGCGGTCGGGAAACCGGTCCATTTTCCACAGCTCCGGGAACAGCCAGCGCGCCCAGGCGACCGCGATCACGAACGTCGCCGCGCCGCCGAAAATCACCGCGGGCACGGCGCCGAGCCACGCTGCCACCACGCCGCTTTCGAATTCTCCGAGCTCGTTCGACGCGCCGATGAACACGCCGTTGACGGCACTGACGCGGCCGCGGATCTCGTCGGGTGTCTCGAGCTGCACCAGCAGGTGCCGGATGTAGACGCTCAGCATGTCGCCCGCACCGAGCACCGTGAGTGCCGCGAGCGAGACCCAGAAGCTCGTGGAAGCGCCGAACACGAGCGTCGCCACGCCGAAGACGAACACGCCGGCGAACATCCAGCGGCCGACATTGCGCGTCACCGGCACGGCGCTCAGCAAGAGTCCCGTGAGCGCCGCACCGACGCCGGGCGCCGCGCGCAGCCACCCGAGGCCGCTCGGCCCGAGTTGCAGGATGTCGGCAGCGAACACGGGCAGCAGCGCGGTAGCGCCGCCGAACAGCACCACGAACAGATCGAGCGAGATCGCGCCGAGCAGCGGCCGTCGCAGGAATACGAAACGCAGGCCCTCGAACAGCGCGCCCAGGTCGGTCGCGGCACCGTCGCTGGCGGCGGCGATCGTCTCGCCGCCCAGTCGCATCGTCGCGAGCATCACGAGCGTGATCGTGAGCAGTACGGCCACGGTGCCGTAGACGACCGGCGCGCCCGCGAGGTACATGAGCCCGCCGAGCGCGGGCCCGACGATGGTCGTGACCTGCCACACGGACGTGTTGAGCGCGATGGCCTGCCCGAAGTGTTCGCGCGGCACGATGTTGGGCAGCAGTGCCTGGCTCGCAGGCATCGCGAAAGCCCGGGCGATGCCGAACAGCGTCATCGCACCGAACACCGGCCACGCACTGGTGAGCCCGCGCCACGCGAACGTGAGCAGCAGCAGCGAGCAGAGCAGCATCATGCCGTAGCAACCCGTGAGGATGCGGCGGCGGTCGTGGCGATCGGCGATGTGGCCCGCCGGCAGGATCAGCAGCACGAACGGGACGAATTGCGACAGTCCGATCAGACCGAGGTCGAGCGGCCTCCGGGTCACCTCGTAGACCTGCCACCCGACCGCGACCGTCTGCATCTGCACCGCGAGGGAGCCGAGCAGGCGCGCTCCGACGTAACGCCGGAAGTCGGGGTTGCGCAGCAGCGCGAGGCGGTTGCCGGGCGCGCGACTCATCCGGTGGCGTGGCGACCGCGTGGCGGGAGGTGGCACATGTGTGCAGTGCAGAATAGCCGAGCAGCCGTGCCGGCGAGTGGCAGTCCACGCGCGATCCGGCCAGAATCGCGGCCCTCGCGCCGCATGTCGACCCCCAGGGGGAATTGCGTCATGTCCCGTCCGTCGATCGTGTTCTCATCGAAACCCGCGGCGTTCGCTGCGGGCGTGCTGCTGGCCGCGCCACTCGCCTGTGCGCCGTCGCTGCGGGCACAGGTCGTGTCGCCCGTCACGGCGGCCGCAGCCGCGGCGACGCCCGGCGCCGACGCGGCCTTCGAATCGCTCGGCCAGCGCTACATCACCGAGTTCGGCCGCTACGCGCCCGTGTCTGCGACGCAGCTGGGCGACCACCGCTCGGACGGCGAACTCGACGACTTCGGCAGCGCCGGACGAGCCGCGACGCTCGCCTGGGCGCGCAGCCTGCTCGGCCAGCTCGAGGCGATCGACCATTCGCGGCTCGCGCGCGCGAACCAGATCGACGCCGCGCTGCTCGCGAACCAGCTCCGCTACGGCATCTGGGCCGAGGAGAAGTACCGCGACTGGTCGTGGGACCCGCTGCTCTACACCCAGCTCGCCGGCCAGTCGCTCTACGGCCTGCTGGCGCGCGAGTTCGCACCGCTGCCCGACCGGCTCCGCTCCGTCACGAGCCGGCTCGAGAAGCTGCCGCGGCTGCTCGAGCAGGAACGCGCGAACCTCGTGCCCGCACGCGTGCCGTCGATACACGCGGAGACGGCCGTCAAGCAGAACCCGGGCGTGCTGACCCTGGTCGACGAACTGGTCGTCCCGAACCTGGGCCAGCTGCCCGAGGCCGACCGCAAGCGCGCGGAGGCCGCGATCGCCGCGGCGCGCACGGCCGTGCAGACGCACCAGCAGTGGCTGGAGAAGGAGCTGCTGCCGCGGGCGCAGGGCGAATTCCGCATCGGCCGCGAGCTGTTCGACGAGAAGCTCGCGCTCTCGCTGATGTCCGCGCTCGATCGCGCGGAGATCCGTACGCGGGCGGAGCGTGAGGTCGTGGCGACGCGCGCCGGGATGTACGAGGTGGCGCGCCAGGTGCTGCAGGGGCGACCGGGCGCGCCCGCGACGCCGGCGAAGCCGTCGCCGCAGCAGCAGCAGGCAGCGATCGAGGCGGCGCTCGAACTCGCGAACGCGGACCGGCCGGTGCGCGCCGGCGTCGTCGACTACGCGAAGGAGACGCTGCGCGAGACCACGGAATTCGTGCGGAACAAGGGCTTCGTTGCGCTGCCGGACGAACCGCTCGAGATCATCCTGATGCCCGAGTTCCAGCGCGGCGTCGCGATCGCCTACTGCGATTCCCCGGGTCCGCTCGACAAGGGGCAGCGCACGTTCTTCGCGGTCTCGCCGATCCCGGACGACTGGTCCGAGACGCAGGTCGATTCGTTCCTGCGCGAGTACAACCGCCGCTCGATCGCGAACCTCACGATCCACGAGGCGATGCCCGGCCACTACCTGCAGCTCGCGCTCTCGAACCGTTACCCATCGGTGCTGCGCTCGATGCTGTACTCCGGTCCGTTCGTCGAGGGCTGGGCCACGTACACGGAGCGCGTGATGCAGGAGCAGGGTTTCCGGGCCGACGACCCGCTGATGCGCCTGGTGCAGCTCAAGTGGTACCTGCGCGGGGTCACCAACGCGATCATGGACTCGGCGATCCACGTCGACGGCATGACGCGCGACGAGGCGCTGAAGCTCATGGTCGAGACCGGGTTCCAGGAAGAACGCGAGGCTGCCGGCAAGTGGGTGCGCGCGCAGCTCAGCTCGGCGCAGCTTTCGACGTATTTCGTGGGGTACCAGGAGCATTCGGACATGCGCGCCGAAGCGGAGCGGCGCGCAGGCCCCCCGTTCGACCTGCGGCGGTACCACGACACCGTGCTGTCGTACGGCTCGCCGCCGGTGCGGTTCGTGCGCGCGCTGCTGTTCGACGAACCGATCCGCTGAAATCGCCGGCCCGGCGTGTCAGCGCTGGGCCTGGCCGTCGCTGTCGCTGCTCGTGCCGCCACCGCCCACGGCACGTTGACGGTCGAGCTCGGGCGTCTGCTCGCCCCAGGTCGGCTTCGGCGTCTGCGTCTGCGAGTGACGCGCGGCTTCCTCCTGCTCGCTCTGCTGCGGGAGGCCCTGGTGACCCGGCTGCTCGCGACCGCGTTCCTGGTGCTGCTGTTCCTGCCCGCTGCGTTCGTTCTGTTCGTCCGGCTGCATGGCTCGCTCCTCGGCGTGATCCGCGCCTCGCAGGTTAACAGCGCCGCGGCCGGAGGCTCGCCGCCGCTCCGCCCACTTCGGCGTAGGAGCGGGCCGCGACGGAGCAGTCACGCGGCGCTGGAGGTCGCCTCGGGAATGAGCGGCGGGAGTCGCGGCCAGGTGCCGGAAGTCGAGTTCCTCACGAGCGGCAGCCAGAGCGTGAATCGGCTGCCGCGGTCCACGACGCTCGAGACGGTGACGTCGCCGCCGAGCGCGCGCGCGAGATTGCGCGCGATGGCGAGGCCGAGCCCCGTGCCTTCGCGCAGCCGGCCACCCGGGCGACGCACCTGCGTGAACGGGTTGAACAGCGTCGTCAGAGCACCGGCGGGAATCCCGATCCCGGTGTCGACGACGACGATTTCGACCCGGTCCGCGTGCGTGCGCAGCTCGATTGCGACACTGCCCTGGGGCGTGAACTTGAGCGCGTTCGCGACCAGGTTGTCGATGACCTGGCCCACCCGGCGACAATCGCTGCGGATGCGCACGGGCGCATCCGCTCCCACCGTCATGTGCAGGTCGATGCTCCGGCGCCGGGCGTCCTCGCCGAACGCCTCGACCCGCTGGACGATCAGCTCCGCGACGTCGAAGTGGTCGAGCTCGAGCCCGACCTGCCCGGCCTCGATCCGCGACACGTCGAGCAGGTCCTCGATCAGTGCCCGCAGGCCGTTCGCCGACTGGCGGACGATGCCGAGCTGCTTCTGCTGCTGCTCGTTGACCGGGCCTGAGAGCCCGCCGAGCACCACGTCGGTGAAACCGATGATCGCATTGAGCGGCGTGCGCAGCTCGTGCGACACGGTCGACAGGAACGTCGTCTTGACCCGGTCGGAATGTTCCGCCGCATCCTTGGCCGCCTCGAGCTGGCGCGTGCGCTCGGCGACGCGACGCTCGAGGTCGTCGTGTGCACGCTGCAGCTGCTGCTGCGCGAGTTTGAGCGGCGTGATGTCCGTGATCACCGCGACGTAGCCTTCGAGCCGGCCGTCGGCGTCCTTCTCGGGCGCGATCTGGGCCATCAGCCAGACGCGGCGGGCGTCCGCGGTCCGCACGCGGAACTGATTGGCGTGCAGTCCCGCGTCGGGGCCCTGGCGATAGGTCGCCCATGCGCGATCGACATTCGGCTCGTCGGCCGCGTGCACGACACTGGTCCAGCCATTGCCCAGCAGTTGCTCCGGCGTGGCTCCGGAGATCTCGCAGGCCTGCGGGTTGACCGACACGACCCGGCCTTCAGGGTCGAGCCGCAGGATCCCGACGCGGGCGAGCTCGGTGAGCGTCCGATGATGTTCCTCGCTGACGCGGAGCGCGCGCTCCGCGGCCACGCGCTCCGTGATGTCGTCGGCGATCACGACGATGCCGTGCACGGAACCGTCCGCTGCGCGCAGCAGCGCCGCATTCCAGTGACAGGCCAGCACGCGCCCGTCGGCGCCGTCGACCTCGTGCACGCCGAGATCGATCGCATCCGCGGCGCCCAGCAGGAAGTCGCGCCGGGCAATCGCTTCCGCATGCAGCGTGCGCGAGCGCACGTACTGCCCGACCGGCCGCCCGACGGCCGCTTCCGCCGCTCGCCCGAACAGGCGCTCGAACGCGGGATTCACCTGCAGGATGGTGGCGTCCGTCGACACGATGAGGCATGCGGAGGGCATCCGGTCGAAGAGCAGCTGCATGCGTCGCAGCAGCTGGTCGCGCTCGCTCGCGATCGCAGCGAGCCGCTCCTCGTGCTCGACGCGCTCGGTGACGTCGCGCGTCAACGTCTGCACCAGGCGCCGGCCGTCGATCTCGAACGTGCGCCCGCTGATCTCGACCGGGAACGAGCTGCCGTCCTTGCGCCAGTAACGCGAACTGAGCTGCCCGCTGCCCGCCTCGTGGATGCGCCGGAACCGCTCGAAGGCATGGACCGCCTCGGGCGAACCGGGGAGACGCAGATCCGCAACGCGCATCTGCAGCAGTTCCTCGCGCGTGTACCCGAAGGCTTCCACCGCACGGTCGTTCGCCTCGATGATCTGCCCGCTCGCGCACTCGAGCAGCAGCACGATGTCGTGGGCGAAGCGACCCGCGAGCAGGAAATGCTCCTTCAGCAGGGTCTCGCGCCGCTCCGCCTCCGCGAGGCGCAACGCAAACTCACCGCGCTCGCTGCGCCACCAGAAACCGACGAGCCCGGCGGTCGTGGCGAGCGCCGCGAGGCACAGCGCCGCCACCAGCAGCGTGAGCCGGCGCACCGGCGCCACGAGGTCGGCCTCCACCGTCGTCGACACCATGTGCCACGGCGAGCCGGCGATCGGCCGGCCGAAGGCGAGCAAGGCAGTCCCCGCGGCGTCGCGCGTGTGCAGCAGGCCCACGTTGCCGCGCAGCGTCTCGGCCATGACCGGCTCGCCGGCGGCCCGGTACTCGAAGGCATTCCTGCCAGGCTCGATCGGCAGCGCGAGGTACCCGTCGCCGCTGCGCCGGACGAGCATCGCGCGTGCGGCGTGGCCGGGCGGCTTTGCGAGCAGCAACGGCCGCAGGAGGCTCTCGACGCGCACCTGCGCGACCAGGTAGCCGACCGGAAATTCCGGTCGCATCGGGTCGACGACGCCCACCACGAAACTGATGTCGGCCCGCGGTGCGCGCGGATCGACTCCGCCTTCGACGTCCGCGATCACGGCACGACCGGTCGCGCGCGCGGCCGCCATCCACGCAGGCATGCGTGGATCCGGGACGAGGTCGCCGCTGCTGCGGACCAGCACGTTGCCGGCTGGATCGACCAGTGCGATCCGGTCGAACCCGCCGCGCTGCTCCAGCAGGTCGAGGCCCGCGGCGAGCCGCTGCATGCTCTGCCGGTCCCCCTCCCCGAGGGCCGCGACGAGTTCGTCGACGACCATCGGGTTGCGCACCGTGAGCTCGAGCGCCCCCTCGCGGTCGGCAACCCAACTCTCGACCTGTCGTGCGTGCTGCCCGGCATCGGCCGCGAGGATGTCGACCGTGTGCTGGCGCAACTCGCTCGCCTGCTGCCGGTACATCCCGTATCCCGCGAGCGCGACGCCGATCGTCGCCACGAGGAACATGAGCAGCGCGCGCGCAGGCCGGTTCGGCAGGTCGCGCCAGGCACGCGGGACCACGCGCTCAGACACCGGCAGAACCTGCACGGCATGCAGCAGTCCCGCCGCGAGCAGCACCAGCAGCACTCCGAGCGAGGACCGCCGGAGCAGCTCGAGCGGTCCGCGGTCGGGCACGTCGGCGAACAGGTATTCCGCGACGACCACCCAGGTCGCCCCCGCGACGAAGAACGTCAGGGGCAGCAGGAATCGCTTGGATTTCGCCGCAGTCGACATGGACCCCACCCGCGGGACGAGGGCCCGCCGGACGATCCTAGCAACGGGGCCCCCGACCGCCGGCCGGTTCGGCCCAATATGGCTGTATCGGACCGGGTCCAGGCGGCGCGGTCAGCGGGCGAGGAACTCCGCCACCCGTGCGGCGACCGCCTCCGGGCGATCATGGTGGAGCATGTGCCCCGCGTCGTCGACTTCCACGGCCTCGAGGTGGGGAACCGAGGCCCGCATCGCCTCGGCCTCGGCGCCACCGCGCAGACGGCGGCGCGGCTCCGACCCGGCCCCGAGCAGGTAGAGCACGGGCGCCCGTACCTCGCTCCAGCAGGCGTGCGACTCGGCCCGGCGATACAGGACGGGGTTGACGCGCCGGTGCGCCGGATCGGCGCGCAGGCGCACGCGCCCGTCCGGAAGCGGTTCGCTCCACGCGGCCGCGATGAACGCCGCGCGGTCGGCGCGCAGGCGAGGATTCTTCCGTTGCAGGATCGCGGCGAGTGTCGTCACGTCCGGAAACTCAGACGGGCCGGTGCCGTCACGGACCTGCTGCAGCCATTCGCGCAGCCGCCCCGGCGCGCGCTCCGCGTCCACGTCCGGCAGGCCGAATCCCTCGAGCGAGACGACGCGCCGCACGCGCTCGGGTCGCAACCCGGCGAACGTCAGTGCGATGTTGCCTCCCATGCTGTGCCCGACGAGGTCGACCGCGGTGTCCGGGCTCAGTCGCGCGAGCAACGCGTCGAGGTCGGCGTAGTAGTCCGGGAACCAGTAGCCGTCCTGCGCCCAGGCGCTCGCGCCGAATCCGCGCCAGTCGGGTGCCGTGAGCGACAGCGAAGGCGGCAGGGCGTCGACCAGGAATTGCCAGGTGGCGCCGCTGTCCATGTAGCCGTGCAGCAGCACGACCGGCGGCCTCGCGCCGTCGTCCTCCAGCGCGGGCCAGGCATGCAGCGCATATTCGAGCCCGCGCACGCGCAGGCGATCGACCCGCGCGGGTCGGCGTGGCAGATACGGGGAAGCGGCCTGCGGCATCGTGCGCGAGAATAGCCGCAACCATGCCGAAGCTGCTCGTCTTCCAGCACGTGCCCGCCGAACCGCTCGGGCATCTCGACCCCCTGCTGCGCAACACCGGCTGCCGGATCCGTTACGTCAATTTCGGACGCGAGCCCGCGGCGCAACCCGACGTGCGACGCTACGACGGACTCGTGGTGCTGGGCGGTCCGATGAACGTCGACCAGGCCGACCGCTTTCCGCACCTGCGGACGGAGGTCGCGGCGATCCGCGAAGCGGTGCTCGCCGACAAGCCCGTGCTCGGCATCTGCCTCGGCGGACAGCTGCTGGCCGCAGCGATGGGAGGACGCGTGCACCCGAATCCCGTACCGGAGATCGGCTGGTACCGGCTGCATGCACGTCCCGCTGCGCACGACGACCGGCTGTTCCGGCATTTCGAAACCACGCCGCGTTACGTGTTCCAGTGGCACGCATACGCGTTTCAGCCACCGCCGGGCGCGGTGCCGCTTGCCTGGACACGCGGCTGCCGGCACCAGGCATACCGGCTCGGCGATCGCGCCTGGGGCCTGCAGTTCCACCTCGAGGCCGACGCCGCGCTGATCGACCGGTGGCTCGAGCTTCCGGGGGGCCGCGACGAGATCGGCCGGCACTGGTCGCTCGCACGGATCGGGCGCATCCAGGCGGCGACGCGGCGACACCTGCCGACGGCCGGGCCGCTCGGGGAGCGCGTGTTCGGCGAGTTCGTACGGCTCTTCTCACCGCCGCGCAAACCGCTGCTGCGCTCGCGCTGAACGCGAAGCATTCCCGGGGCGGGAAAGCAACCAGTCCGGCTCCGGTCCCGCGGACCACTCCCGCGCCCGCGTTCTAATGGGCGGCCATGACCCGCACCGCATTTGCCTGCCCGCCGGACGCGCCGCCCTCGTCCGCTGCTGTCGCCCCGATCGAGGAACGGGACGCGTTCCTGGAACGCGTACTGCGCGTGCGCGACGCACTGCCGGACGGCGAGGAAGCGGCGCTGCTGTACGTCAACCTGGACCACTTCCGCGCGACGATCACGCATTCCGGCGCGCGGTCGGGGCAGGTGCTCGAGCGCGTGCGTGAGCTGCTGCAGCGTCGAGCGGCGGGCACCGGCGACCTCGGCAGCCTCGGGCTCGAAGAGTTCGGTCTGCTGCTGCCCGCGCCGCTCAAGGAGGCCCCGCTCGCCGTCGCGCGCGAACTCGTCGCCGCGATCGGCGCGGCGCAGTTCAGCGACGACGAGCCTGAGCCGGTCAGGTTCACCGCAAGCATCGGCGTCGCACCGATCACCTGCCGCGAACAGCCGCTCGACGAGATTCTCTGCACGGCCGATGCAGCGGCTCGCGCCGCACGCAGCGTAGGCGGCAACCGCGCCATCGCGATGCGGCCGCACGAGACGCTCGCTCTCGCCGACCTGAAAGCCGTCCGCACGCTGCCGCGGTTGCGCGAAGCCCTGGACGAAGGGCGGCTCGTGCTCTATTGCCAGCCGATCGTCCCGCTTCGAGCCGGCGACGGCCGGCTGCCGGCAGCGGAAATCCTTTCGCGATTGTCGACACGCGAAGGTGAGTTGCTCGCACCGTCGGAGTTCCTGCCCATCGCCGAGCGTTTCCGCCTCACGGCGATGCTCGACCGCGAGGTCGTCGAGCGCGCATGCGGCTGGATCGAGTCGCGCTCCCAGACCTGGGTGGACCTCGATTACCTGACGGTCAACCTGCACCCGCTCTCGCTGGCAGACGCGGAGTTCACCGAGTGGCTGGTCGACCGGATCGCGCAGGTGCGTTTCCCGGCCCACCGGCTCGGAATCGAGATCACCGAGTCCACGGCGGTCAAGAACGTACCCCAGGCCCGGCGACTGTTCACTCAGCTCCGCGACACGGGCTGCCGCATCGCGCTCGACGACTTCGGTTCGGGCTATTCCTCGCTCACGCGCTTCCAGGACCTGCCCGTCGACATCATCAAGCTCGACGGGGCGTTCATGCGCAACATCGTCGACGACCACGCCGCACGCGCGCTCGTCGCCTGGGTGTGCGACCTGTGTCGCGCAGCCGACCGCACGACGGTCGCCGAGTACTGCAGCACGCCCGACGTGCTCGAAGTCGTGCGGAGCCTGGGCCTGGACTACGCGCAGGGCCACGCAGTCTGCGAGCCGTTCCCGCTGGAACGCCTGTTGCCGGCGATGCCGCCGCGCCTCGTGGCCGGCGCCTCCGCGTAGACCGGTCGCGACCGGGTCCCCGCACTGCGGCCGGCCGTCTCGACGCGCACCTCCGCGGACCTGTCGCCTTCGCTCGTCGGCTCGAAGCTCAGGCTGATCCGGCACTCCTTGCCGGCGCCGAGCGACTGCCCGCAATCGTTCTGCAGGGAGAACACGTTCTCGTCGCCGCCGCCGAGCGCGATCTGCGCGATTCTGAGCACGGAGTCACGCGCGTTGTGCAGCACGATGTTCTCGGTGCGCTTGACGTAGAGCGGCTGCTTGCCGAACGCGACCATCTCCGGCTGCAGCCAGAAGCCGCTGCCGCGATCGTCGGCCCCGGCCGGCGTCTTGCCCTGACCGCAGGCCGCCTCAGTGGCCGAGGAACATCCGATACGCAGGATTCCCGGTTTCCTCCGTGTAGGCGTACTGCAGGTCGGCCAGATGCTGCGCGAACGTCGCGGCGTCGGCCGGCGGCACCTGTACGCCCGCGAGCACGCGGCCGTAATCCGAGCCGTGGTTGCGATAGTGGAACAGGCTGATGTTCCAGTGCGCTCCGATCGCCTCGAGGAACCGCAGCAGCGCGCCCGGCCGTTCGGGAAACTCGAAGCGGAACAGGCGCTCGTGCTCGAGGCCGTGCGCGTGTCCGCCCACCATGTACCGCACGTGCAGCTTGGCCATCTCGTCGTCGCTCATGTCGAGGACGCGGTAGCCGGCTCCGGCCACCTGCACGAGCAGCGCCTCCTTCTCGCGGCGGCCGTCCGCAAGCGCGATGCCGGCGAAGATCCGCGCGGAATGCGCGTCGTCGTAGCGGTAGTTGAACTCGGTGACGCTGCGGCGGCCGAGCAGCCGGCAGAACCGCAGGAAGCTGCCGGGCTCCTCCGGGATCTCGACCGCGAGCAGCGCCTCGCGACCCGCGCCTATGTCCGCGCGCTCCGCGACGTGGCGCAGGCGGTCGAAATTGATGTTGGCGCCGCAGTTGAGCGCGACGAGCGTGCGGCCGCGGCATTCCTCGCGGGCGACGTACCGCTTGATCCCGGCGACGGCGAGCGCGCCGGCGGGCTCCGCGATCGTGCGGTTGTCCTCGAAGATGTCCTGGATCGCGGCGCAGATCTCGTCCGTGTCGACCAGCAGCACCTCGTCGACGTACTGCCGCGCGAGCCGGAAGGTCTCCTCGCCGACGCGCCGCACCGCGACACCGTCCGCGAAGATGCCCACTCGTTCCAGCGTGACGCGTTCGCCTGCTCGCAGCGACGCGTGCATGCTCGCAGCGTCCTCCGGCTCGACTCCGACGATGCGCACCTGCGGATAGAGCGCCTTCACGTAGGCGGCGATGCCGGCGATCAGGCCGCCGCCGCCGATCGGGACGAAGATCGCGTCGGGCGGCGTCGAGCACTGGCGCAGGATCTCCATGCCGATCGTGCCCTGGCCCGCGATCACCTCCGGGTCGTCGAACGGGTGGATGAACGTCAGGTTGCGTTCGCGCCCGAGGCCCAGTGCGTGCTCGTACGCGTGGTCGAAATCGTCGCCGTGCAGCTGCACTTCGCCGCCCAGGTCGAGCACCGCCTGCACCTTGATGCCCGGTGTGGTCTGCGGCATCACGACGACGGCGTTCACGCCACGCCTGCGCGCAGCGAGCGCCACGCCCTGGGCGTGGTTGCCGGCGGACGCGCAGATGACGCCGCGGCGTGCCGTGGCTTCGTCGAGCGCGGCGATCTTGTTGTAGGCACCCCGCAGCTTGAACGAGAAGACCGGCTGCAGGTCCTCGCGCTTGAACAGCACTTCATTGCCGAGGCGCCGGGACAGCCGGTGCGCTGGTTCGAGGGGCGATTCGATCGCGACGTCGTAGACGCGCGCCTTCAGGATGCGCTCGATGTAACTTTCTTGCATGTCGAGTGGTCTGGCGTGTCGCCGCCTACGTTAACATTGTTCGCAAATGCATCCCCTGCTTTCACGGCGCGCGTTGTTCGGCGTGCTCGGCGCGGCTGCCGCGCTCGGGCCCGGGCTGGCAGGCGCCCAGACGTTTCCCGCGGATCGCATCCCGCGCATTTCATACTCGCTCTGGCGCTGGATGAACGCACAGCTCGTGCTCGAGCCCGGCTTGCTCTGGCTCGACACCGCGGCGTTCGGCCCGACGTTGCGCGCGGTGCTCGGTCGTGCCTACCGCAACCTCGAGGCGCAGTCGCTCGATTTCCGCGGCTTCGAGTCCGAGTTCGGCCCCGGCTCGCCGGTCGAGCGTGCGGTTCTGGCGGACGCGGCGCGTTTTTTCGGCGCCGATTCCGCTGAGCTCGTGTTCACCGACGGCGCGCGTGCAGGCCTCGGGCTCGTCGCGGCAGGACTCGAGCTCGAGCCCGGCGACGAAGTCCTGACCTCCCTGCACGATCACGCCGCCGCCGTGTATCCCTGGCTCGTGCAGGCGCAACGACGCGGCGTCCGCGTGGTCGAGGTCGCCGAGGCGCCCGGGCCCGAGACGTCGACTGGCGCGATCGTGGAGCGCTATGCGTCGCGCTTCACGCCGCGCACGCGCGTGCTCTGCCTCGCGCACGTGCGCGATTGCGACGGTACCGTGCTGCCCGTCCGCGAACTCTGCACGCTGGCACGGGGCCGCGGCGCCTTCACGCTCGTCGACGGGGCGCTCGCCGCGGGCCAGCTCGACGTGCGGCTCGCCGAGCTCGGCTGCGATGCCTACGCGACGGGCGCCGACCGCTGGTTGAACGGGCCCGTCGACGCGGGCCTGCTCTACGTGCGTCGCGACGCACAGGCGCGCGTGTGGCCGGCAATGCCCGCCCGTGCGGACGGCTGGAGCCCGACGGACCGGTTCCAGGTACCGCTCCCGACGGCGCCGCCGGAGTTCGCGGCGTCGGCCCGGCTCGGCAACCCGCTCGTGCGCCGCGGACCCGCAATCTCGGCGATGCCGATCGCATTCGAGTTCCAGGATGCGATCGGGCGCACGCTGATCCACGGCCGTATCCGTCAGCTCGCGGACCAGTTGCGCCGGGGCCTCGCCCAGGTGCCGGGCCTGGTCGTCGTGACTCCGTCCGACCCCACGCTGAGTGCGGGCATCGTGACCGTGCGCACGGCGGCGCGCGACGCCGGCACAATCGTCGAGGCGCTCGCACGCGAGGACCGCATCGTGGTCGGGCGCGTGCGCCACGGGGCGGGTTTCGACGCGATCCGCGTCAGCGTGCACGCGGGCAACGACACGGTCGACGTCGACCGCTGCGTGGCCGCGATCCAGCGGCGCGTCTGACCGCGTCGCGCGTCGACGCCGCTCGCGGGTATCGGCTATGGTGCGCACCGAGTTGTTCATGACGCTGATGGCAGGCTTTGCCGGCGGGCTCACCGGCATGTTGTGGGCGGGCGTCGTCTCGACTTCGCTCTTCTCCCGCTGGCCCGCCCTGCGCCCCGAGGCGTGGCAAGCGGATACGGCGACGCGGCTGCTCGCGTCGGCGGCCCTGCACGGGCTGTGCGGCATCGCCGCGGGGCTGCTGTTCTGGCTGGGCTGGGGGCTCGTCGCGCTGGTGTCGACGCCCTGGCCGACGCTCGGCCTGTTCTACGGCGCCCTGGTGTGGGCGGCAGGCGGGCTGCCGGCGCTCGGCGTCCTGGCGCTCAGGGCGCCACGCGGACGTGCAGCCATTGCGGTGATGGCGCTCGAAGGCCTCGTCGCGTCGCTGGCCGCGGGCGTGCTGTGCGCGTACGTCTGGCACACCTCGGCCTGAGGCGCGCTGCGCCGCTCGAATCACGGACCGACCTGGCCCGGCGCGATGTCACGCGCAGACGCCGCGTCAGGGACGATCGAGGAACTCGCGCGTGGCGCGCACGATCTCGTCGGCGTTCCCCTCGAACACGGCGCCCGTCGGATGCCCGAGGTCGATGCGCCGGGCATCGCGCAGCAGGCTCTCCGTCCGGGTCGTCGACTCGTGAAACTCGTCGCGTGCGCGCAGCACGACGACCGGCTGCCGGATGAGTGGCATGCGTTCGCCGAGCTGGTAACCGGCGTCGGAGGACGGCACGCCGAGCAGGGCCACGCGTCGCACCTGCTCGGGTCGCGCGACCGCAAGCTCGATCGCGGCGAGCGAACCGCCCTGGTAACCGAGCAGGTCGACCTGCTTGAGCCGCAGCGATTCGACGAAGTCGACGATCGCCGCCGCGCAGTCCGCGACCGTGGTGGGAGCATGGTCGGGCGCATCAGACTCACCGGCGCCCGGCAGGTCCGGCGCGTACACCATCCAGGTAAGCCTGAATCTCGAACAGGTGTCGCGCGTCGTCAGTCTGTACCTTCGCTTCGCCAAAACGCAGCGCTGTCCATTTCTCATTCAGTGCGCGCTGCCACGCGACCGTGGCCGCACCGCCTGCACCCTTGTCGGCGGCCCGCTCCCGGTAGGCGGTGGCCGCCGGGAGGTAGTACTGCTCGGTGTATTCGCGCACCGCGCGGGTGCTGGAAAAGCGCGGCGTCAGGCTGGCCATGCTTTCCCGCATCCGCGCTACCCAGAGCAATACGTGGCGC
>CAVQQX010000003.1:0-26090 GCA_963714645.1 uncultured Gammaproteobacteria bacterium | reverse complement strand
GACGAGTACGCCGGCCTCGCAGTAGAGCGTGGGCACCGGCGACGCGACGCCCGGCAGCGTCGAGGACTCGACCTCGCCCAGCCGCTCGAGCTTCTCCGTGTTGATGATCGCCGCGTAGGGCGTGAGCGGCACGCCGCTGCCCGTGTAACCCGTGCCGCCGCCCCGCGGAATGACGGTGAGCCCCGCCTCGATGCACGCCCGCACCAGGCCCGGGATCTCGTCCTCGCGGTCGGGCGCGAGCACGACGAACGGGATCTCGACCCGCCAGTCGGTCGCGTCCGTGGCGTGCGAGACGCGCGCGAACGCGTCGAAGCAGACGTTGTCGGCGTGGGTGTGGGCCTCGAATGCGCGCCGGGCCTTGCGCCGCAGGGCGGCGGTGGCCTCGAACGCCTCCGCGAAGTCGCGCACCGCGATGCGGGCGTGCTCGAGCAGCCTGCCGACCCGCGCGTCGCGCTCCGCGTCCGCGGCCTCGCGGCGCTCCTCGATTGCGCCCAGCCGGTGGTGCAGGGCGTCGACGAGCAGTCGCCGCCGGTCGGGATTGTCCAGCAGGTCCTGCTCGAGGTACGGGTTGCGCCGCACCACCCAGATGTCGCCGAGCACCTCGTACAGCATGCGCGCCGAGCGACCGGTCCGGCGCTCGGACCGCAGGCCGTCGAGCAGTGCCCACGCCTCGTCTCCCAGCAACCGGATCACGATCTCGCGGTCGGCGAGCGAGGTGTAGTTGTACGGGATCTCGCGCAGCCGCGCTGGCGGGTCGAGCGTGTCGTCGGTCGTCGGTCGTCGCTGCGCGAGGAACGGTTTGCGGTTCGAGGATGGCTTCACTTCGCGGAGTCGAGCTTGGCCGTGACCGGCAGGGCTCCGCCATTGTGACCGTCGGGCGCCGCGACGGGCATCGCAATTTGTTGCACGGTCATCACCGGCGACGCTGCTGCCGCCGGCGCGGGCGTCGATGCGGGGCCGGGCGCCCGCTCGAGCACCACGCTGCCGGCTTCACCGATCCAGGCGCCCGGAAGTTCCAGGCAGCTCACGATCGAGATCACCACGGCCGCCGCGTACGGAATCGACTGGATCAGCAGCACGGCCACCCAGACCGTGAGGTCCGGGCTGCCCACCAGGCCGGTGAGCTCCCCGTCGACCTCCGGGATGTGGGCAACGGCGAGCGCCGCGAACCACAGCCCCACCATCAGGAACGCCTCTTCGCGCGCCGCGTTGAGACCCTGCAGCCAGGCATGGCGCGCCGCGCGCTTGGGCGTGCGGAAGAAAGGCCGCTCGCGATTGACCAGTCCGCTCAGCATCGCCGCTCCGATGGTGTGCGAGAGGCTCAGGCCGGCCACCGCGGCCGCCACGGTCTGGCGCAGGTTGGCGCCCACGCGCGTGCGGTACAGGTGCAGCAGCTTCACCAGTTTGAACGCGAAGAGCGACAGCGGCAGCACCGAGAAGATCATGAGCGGCGGTTCCACGTAGCGCGGGAACGCGACCATCACGAGCGACCAGCTCAGCGCCGCCAGGTTGACGAGCAGATTGAAGCCGTCGGCGAGCCAGGGCAGCCAGCCGGCGATGAAGTGGTAACGCTGCCCCGGCTTGAGGCCGGTATCGCGGCCGCGCAGCAGGGCGCGCGCGTGCGCCCGCAGGATCTGCGTCGCGCCGAATGCCCAGCGCGAGCGCTGCTTCTTGAAGTCGAGGAAAGTGTCCGGCATCACGCCGCGGCCATAGCTCTGCGGCACGTAGGTCGCTTCGTACCCGGCATCGAAGATCCGCAGCCCGAGCTCGGCATCCTCGGTGATGCACCATTCGGCCCAGCCGATGCGCTCGAGCAGGTCGCGACGCACCATCGTCATCGTGCCGTGCTGGATGATCGCGTTGCGCTCGTTGCGCGTCACCATGCCGATGTGGAAGAACCCGCGGTACTCGGCGTGACACATCGCCTTGAACGCGCTCTCGTGCGCGTCGCGGTAATCCTGCGGCGCCTGCACGACGCCGACCTTGGGCTCGTCAAAGGCGGGCACGAGGTCGCGCAGCCAGTCCCGCCTGACGACGTAGTCTGCGTCGATGATCGCCACCACGCTCGCGGCAGGGTCGGTATGCCGCAGCGCGAAGTTGAGCGCGCCGGCCTTGAAGCCGGCGAGCGGCGCGACGTGGAAAAAGCGGAACCGCGGGCCCAGCCGCGCGCAGTGCGCCTCGACCGGCCGCCAGGCCGCAGGATCGACGGTATTGTTGTCGATCACGAGCACTTCGAAGTCGGGGTAGTCGAGCGCCGCGAGCGCATCGAGCGTCTCGATCAGCAGCCCGGGCGGCTCGTTGTACGCCGGCACGTGGACCGAGACCCGCGGCAGGACGGCGTCCGGCACGCGGCGCGGCCGCAACAGCCGTGAATGCGTCGTGACCCAGTGCGCCTCGGCCCATTCGTGCGCCTCGGCGAAGAGCACGGCAATCACGCCCAGCATGCCGACGATCAGCACGGCACCGACGAGCACACTGCCCACGGTCAGGTACTGCTGCGAGAAATCGTACAGGGTCCAGACCAGCATGGTCGCCGTGGCGTACACCACGACCGCGAGGAAGCTGCGCCCGCGGTTGCGCAGCGTGTGGCTGTGGAAATACAGCAGCCACAGCATGAACGCCGCCGCGAGCACGGACGCCGCGGCCAGTACTTGCCACTGCGGCACCTTGACGATCGGCGCGCGGAACGCGAATTTCTGCTGGCGGTCGGCGTCGTAGACACCCCAGTACGCGCCGGCCTTGCCCTCGGATGCGGTCTTCCACGGCTGGTCGAACGCCTCCATCACGAAATACTCGTAGTCGTGGCGTTCGGCGTAGTCGAGGAAACGGCGCAGGAACAGCGCTTCGTTCGCGATCGAGGCGACGGCCGAGGCGCGCGTGCGTCCCTCGCTCGGCCAGCCCACTTCGCCGATCACGATCGCCTTGTCCGGAAACGTCGCGCGGAGCTCGCCGAGCTTGTCGGCGACGTATCCCACCGCCGATTCGGCCTCCACGCCTTCCCAGTACGGCAGCATGTGCACTGCGATGAAATCGACGTGGCTCGCGAGTTCCGGATAGCGGATCCAGACGTGCCAGGGCTCGGCGGTGCTGACCGGTTGCCGCGTGGCTGCGCGGACCCGGTCGAGGGACGCGGCGAGGTTTCCCAGCGTGACGTCGCCGCGCAGCACCGCTTCGTTGCCCACGATGATTCTCGACACGTTGCGGCTGCGGTTCGCGAGCCGTATCGCCGCCTCGATTTCGCGGCTATTGCGCTCGAGGTCGGTGTCGAGCCATGCGCCGAGCATCACCTTCATGCCGTGCCGGCGGGCGAGCTCCGGCACGCGGCCGAGCGTTCCCAGGGTGCTGTACGTCCGGACGGCGTACGCCTTGCCCGAGAGCACGCGCAGGTCGGCCTCGATCTGGGCGACCGTCGGCTCGTCGCCCGCGATCGCGTCCTGGTTCTTCTGGTAGGGCTGGAACGCGAAGCCCTGGATCGTCCGCGGCCAGGCGGGTTCCGTCGTGGGACGGTTCGCCCACCCCCAGGCGCCGACCGTGAGGAGGGCGAAGAGGGCAACGATCACGAGACCCGGAAGCTGTTTCATCGACCACCCGCGAAGTAGTGGTCGCGATTCTAGGCGCGCTGAAAAAACCCCGAACGGGAGGCTCTGTCGGGTATTGGCGACAGAATCACTGGGTTTGCCCGCCGCGCACCAGATGGGAGCAAACTTGCAGAAATTCAGGAACTTATGGCGCGCTCTGCGTTCGGGCGGGGGTGCCTTAGGCGCGCGCGGGATTCAGTTCCAGAATCTCCAGCTCAGTTCCAGAATCTCCACCATGGATCGTCCTTGTCGCGGGCCTCGTCGCGGGGTTTGCCTGCCTCGTCCGGCAGGGTGTTGGTGCGCCGGACGTTCTCGGCGACCTTGGCTAGATCGTCGACCCCGAGCTTGCGGTACGCCTGCGTCATGATCCGCAATGCATCGCCGACGGCGGGGGCGCCGTCGTAGCTCTCGACCACGTTGCGCGCGCGGCTCGCCGCCCCGACGTACGCCCCGCGGCGCAGGTAGAAGCGCGCGACCTCGACCTCGTAATCGGCCAGGCGGTTGCGCAGGTAGACCATGCGCTGGCGGGCGTCGGCCGCATACGGGCTCTTGGGGAACTGCTGCACCAGGGTCTGGAACGCCTGGAACGACTTGCGCGCTTCGTGTGGCGGGCGCTTGTCGATTTCCGCCCGGAACAGTCGCTCGAGCCAATTGGCGCCGGACTCGAAATAGACGAGCCCGCGGATGTAATGCGCATAGTCGACGCGCGGATGCGTGGGGTTTTCGCGGATGAACTGGTCGGCCTGATCGACGGCGGACTCGCCGGCGCGATGGCGGTAGTACGCATACATCAGGTCGAGCTGCCCCTGCTTGGCCTGCTCGCTGAATGGATAGCGCGCTTCGAGCAACTCATAACGGGAGATGGCGGTCGGATAGTTGCCGTTGCGGAGGTCCTTCCGGGCCTCGTCGTAGATCTGCTCGGGTGAGTCCTTCGCGAACTTTTCCTCACCCTTCTCGCCCCAGCCAAACATGCCGCATCCCGCGGTGGCGGACAGCGTCACGACGAGGACGGACGCGCAGAGGGCGCGTTGCAACGAAACGAGCGTCATTCGCTGAAGATCCTGGGACAAGGCTGGCGGGGAAGGAGAAGTATATAGAATCCGCCCCATGACGACTTCCACGGTGCGGCTGCGCCTGCAGGTTCCGGAGGCGCAGGCGGGCCAGCGGCTCGACCAGGCGCTCGCGGCGATGCTGCCGGATTTCTCCCGCAGCCGGCTCAAGGGGTGGATCGAGTCCGGCGACGTGCGCGTCGACGGCGAGACCCGCCGGCCGCGCGACAAGGTGTTCGGCGGCGAAGTGGTCGAGATCGCAGCGACGCTGCCCGTCGCAGCGACGGCGCGTCCGCAGGCGATTCCGCTCGAAGTCGTGCACGAAGACGCACATGTGCTGGTCTTGGACAAGCCGGCGGGGCTGGTCGTTCACCCCGGCGCCGGAAATCCCGACAGCACGCTGCAGAATGCGCTGCTCGCCCGCGACCCGCAGCTCGCGGCCGTGCCGCGTGCGGGCATCGTGCATCGCCTCGACAAGGATACCAGCGGATTGCTCATCGTCGCGCGTACGCTGCCGGCGCACACGGTGCTCGTGCGGATGCTCGAGCAGCGCGAAGTGCACCGTGAATACGCAGCCGTCTGTCGCGGAGTGATGACGGCGGGCGGTACCGTCGACGCACCGATCGGCCGGCACCCGACGGATCGCGTGCGGATGGCCGTGCGCGACGGCGGGCGCGACGCGGTCACCCACTACCGCGTCGTGCGCCGCTTCCGTGGGCACACGCATGTGCGTGTGCAACTCGAAACGGGCCGCACGCACCAGATCCGCGTGCACCTGGCGCACATCGGGCACCCCATCGTCGGCGACCGCGTCTACGGCGGTCGGCTCGCGCTGCCGCGCGGCGCAAGCGAGACCTTGCGTTCGGCGCTGCGTGCCTTCCCGCGGCAGGCACTGCACGCGGCGCGGCTGCGCTTCGCGCACCCGGTGACGGGTGTCGCGATCGACGTCGCTTCGCCGCTGCCGCGCGACATGACCGGGCTGCTCGCGCAGCTGGCGGCCGACGTGACTGCCGGCACAGCGACGTGAAATCCGCAGCGTCCGCCGCAGGGTCGCTGCTGGCGCCCGACTGGCCGGACGCACCCCCGACTCTCCGTGCCTTGTGCACGTTGCGTGCGGGTGGGGTGAGCCGCGGGCCGTGGCAGAGTTTCAACCTCGCGCGACACGTCGGCGACGACCCCGTCGCGGTCGCCGCCAATCGCGCGACGCTGCGCCACGCCGCGGCGCTACCGGCCGAGCCGCTGTGGCTCGAGCAGGTCCACGGCGTCGACGTCGTCGTGCATCGGGGCACGCTGCCCGCCACGCCACCCCGGGCCGATGCGGCCGTCGCGTTCGAGCCGGGTCGGGTGTGCGTGGTGATGACGGCCGACTGCCTGCCCGTGGTGCTGGTCGATCACGCGGGGACGCGCGTGGGCGTGGCGCATGCAGGCTGGCGTGGCCTCGTCGGTGGCGTGCTGGAATCCACCGTACGTGCACTCGGGGTGCCGCCGGCAGAGTTGTGCGCGTGGCTGGGGCCGGCCATCTCGCAGGCGGCGTTCGAAGTCGGAGACGAGGTGCGCGAGGCGTTCGTGCGCAAGGAAACCCGGCACGAGGCCGCGTTCGCGCGCAACGCGGCCGGGCGCTTCCAGGCCGACCTCTACCTGCTGGCGCGACAGACGCTCGCCCGAGTGGGCGTCGAGCGCGTGCACGGCGGCGACCGCTGCACGAGCACCGAGCACACCGACTTCTATTCGCACCGCCGCGACGCGGGCCGCACGGGTCGCATGGCGACGATCGCCTGGCTGGCCGCACCCGGCCAGCATGACCTGGTCGCCCGCAGCCTCGTGATACAGTGATCGCAGAACCGATTCGAACGGGCGTTCCTTGAGCATCCTGCAGCAGATTGTCGTGTTCACGGCGTTGAGCGGCGTCCTGAGCGCAACCGCCGCAGGCATCTTCCTCACTCTCGGCGAGCGGCCGCGCGCGGCGGTGCTGCCGCACCTGGTGAGCTTCGCGACGGGCACTCTGCTCGGCGCCGCGTTCCTCGGCCTGATCCCGCACGCGCTCGACGGTGCCGGACCCGCGGCCACGCACCGGGTCGGACTGGCGCTGCTGGTCGGGATCCTGCTCTTCTTCCTGCTCGAGAAGCTGGTGCTGTGGCGGCATTGTCATGCCGACCCGTGCGAGATGCACTCGCCGAGCCCCGAGGCGCGCGATGCCGCTTCGGCCAAGCTGATCCTCGTGGGCGACACTTTCCACAACCTGCTCGACGGCGTGCTCGTGGCGGCGGCCTTCATGACCAATCCGCACCTCGGCCTCGTGACGGCGCTCGCCGTGTTCGCGCACGAGATCCCGCAGGAAGTGGGCGACCTCGCGATCCTGCTGCACGGCGGGTACTCGCGCCGCCGCGCGATGGTACTGAACCTCGTCTCGAGCCTGACCTCGGTCGTCGGCGGCGTGCTCGCGTACCACGCGCTGCGGCCGGCACTCGACCTGCTGCCCTACGCGCTGGCATTCGCTGCGGCGAGCTTCGTCTACGTCGCGGTCGCGGACCTGATTCCCGGGCTGCACCGGCGGGTCGACGTCCGCGCAGCGGTCGAGCAGATCGTGTTCATCGCGCTCGGCGTGGCGCTGGTGTACTTCACCCACCAGGGCATGCACTGACGCGCGGGCGGCCGGACGGTTCCGGCGCCCCCCGGCGCCGCGGCATCGGGTGCCTGCGGACCCCTTTTTTTCCGGTCCGGCCGGCCCCACTTAGGCGGCATCCCGGACCGACCCGAGAGCCCCGTCCATGGCCGCCGACAAGTTCACCACCAAGTTCCAGGCCGCGCTGAGCGAAGCCCAGTCGCTCGCGCTCGGCCGCGACCACCAGATCATCGAGCCGATCCACGTGATGCAGGCGCTGCTCGACCAGCAGGGCGGCACGGTCCGGCCGATGCTCGACAAGGCCGGCGCGAACGTGAACGTGTTGCGTTCGCAGCTGCGGGAGGCGCTCGACCGCCTGCCGCGCGTGGAGGGCACGGGCGGGGAGGTGCACTGGTCGAACGACGCCCAGCGGCTGCTCAACCTGACCGACAAGATCGCCCAGAAGCGGGGCGACCAGTACATCACCAGCGAGCTGTTCCTGCTCGCGGCGCTCGATGACAAGGGGCCGCTCGCGCGCATCCTGAAGGATGCTGGCGTCGTGAAGGGCTCGATCGAACGCGCGATCGATGAGGTCCGCGGCGGCCAGAAGGTCGACGACCCCAACGCCGAGGAGCAGCGCGGGGCGCTCGAGAAATACACCATCGACCTCACCGAGCGCGCGGAGCAGGGCAAGCTCGACCCGGTCATCGGTCGCGACGACGAAATCCGCCGCACGATCCAGGTGCTGCAGCGTCGCACCAAGAACAACCCCGTGCTGATCGGCGAGCCGGGCGTCGGCAAGACGGCGATCGTCGAGGGCCTGGCGCTCCGCATCGTGAACGGCGAGGTGCCGGAGAGCCTGCGCAGCAAGCGCATCCTCGCGCTCGACATGGGCGCGCTGATCGCGGGCGCCAAGTTCCGCGGCGAATTCGAGGAACGCCTGAAGGGCGTGCTGAACGACCTCGCCAAGCAGGAAGGCAACGTCATCCTGTTCATCGACGAGCTGCACACGATGGTCGGCGCGGGCAAGGCCGAGGGCTCGATGGACGCGGGCAACATGCTGAAGCCCGCGCTCGCGCGCGGCGAGCTGCATTGCGTCGGTGCCACCACGCTCGACGAGTACCGCAAGTACGTCGAGAAGGACGCCGCGCTCGAGCGGCGTTTCCAGAAAGTCTTCGTGGGCGAGCCGTCGGTCGAGGACACGATCGCGATCCTGCGCGGCCTCAAGGACCGTTACGCGACGCACCACAAGGTCGAGATCACCGACCCGGCGATCGTCGCGGCCGCGACGCTCTCGCAGCGCTACATCACCGACCGGCAGCTGCCCGACAAGGCGATCGACCTGATCGACGAGGCGGCCTCGCGCATCCGCATGGAGATGGACTCGAAGCCGGAGGAAATGGACCGGCTCGACCGCCGCATCGTGCAGTTCAAGATGGAGCGCGAGGCGCTCAAGAAGGAAAAGGACGAAGCCTCGCGCAAGCGCCTGCAGACGCTCGACGAGCAGCTGGGCGAGCTCGAGAAGGAATATGCGGACCTCGAGGAAATCTGGAACGCCGAGAAAGCCTCGGCCCAGGGCACGGCGAAGATCAAGGAGGACCTCGAGCGGCTGCGGCTCGATTTCGAGGCCGCGCGTCGCGCCGGCGACCTCGCGCGGATGTCCGAGCTGCAGTACGGCAAGATCCCCGAGCTCGAGAAGCGCCTCAAGTCCGCGCAGGAGACGGAGTCGAAGGCGCCCACGCTCGTGCGCAACAAGGTGACCGACGAGGAAATCGCCGAAGTCGTCTCGAAGTGGACCGGCATCCCGGTGTCGAAGATGCTCGAGGGCGAGCGCGAGAAACTGCTGCGCATGGAACAGGCGCTCGGCCGCCGCGTCGTGGGCCAGCAGGAGGCCGTCAAGGCCGTCTCGGATGCGATCCGTCGTTCGCGGGCCGGGCTCTCGGACCCCCACCGTCCCAACGGCTCGTTCCTGTTCCTCGGGCCCACGGGCGTGGGCAAGACCGAGCTCTGCAAAGCGCTGGCGGAGTTCCTGTTCGACACCGAGGAGGCGATGGTCCGCATCGACATGTCGGAGTTCATGGAGAAGCATTCTGTCGCGCGGTTGATCGGTGCGCCCCCGGGCTACGTCGGCTACGAGGAAGGCGGTTACCTGACGGAACTGGTGCGCCGACGGCCGTACTCGGTGATCCTGCTCGACGAAGTCGAGAAGGCGCACACCGACGTCTTCAACGTCCTGCTGCAGGTGCTCGACGACGGCCGCCTCACGGACGGGCAGGGACGCACGGTCGATTTCCGCAACACCGTCGTGATCATGACCTCGAACCTCGGCTCGCAGGTGATCCAGGAACTGGCGGGTGAGGCGAACTACGCGCGCATGAAAGCCGCGGTCATGGATATCGTCGGGCAGCACTTCCGTCCGGAATTCATCAACCGCGTCGACGAAGTGGTCGTGTTCCACCCGCTCGGCCAGGAGCACATCCGCCAGATCGTGCAGATCCAGCTCGGGTTCCTGCGCCGCCGCCTCGGCGACCGCGAAATCGGGCTCCAACTGGACACCGCTGCGACCGACCGGCTGGGCGCGGCCGGGTTCGACCCGGTCTATGGTGCGCGCCCGCTCAAGCGCGCGATCCAGCAGCAGGTCGAGAACCCGCTCGCGCAGCGGATCCTGCGCGGCGATTTCGGACCCGGCGACACGATCCAGGTGACGGTCGAGGACGACGCGCTCGCGTTCGAGCGCGCGGCCGGCGCGGTATAATCCGCCGCTGGTCGACCCGGCCCTCACCCCATCAGAACGAGAACATGCCGATCTACGAGTACCAGTGCGACAAGTGCGGCCATCACCTCGAGGCGCTGCAGAAGATCTCGGACAAGCCGCTGCGCGAGTGCCCGGAGTGCGGCAAGCACTCGCTGAAGCGACTGGTGTCGGCGCCGATGTTCCGGCTCGCGGGCAGCGGCTGGTACGAGACCGACTTCAAGTCGGACAAGGAGAATCGGCGCAACCTCGCCGGCAAGGACGAAGCGCCGGCGGCCGAGACGACGGCCAAAGACAAGGACAAGGACTCCGGGACCGGTGCGGCCCCGGCGGACAAGAAGCCCGAGCCGAAGCCTGCCGAATCGGAGACCGGCCCCAAGAAGACGATGGTGCCGAAACCGGCCCTGAGGTCTTCCCCGAAAACGGGCGCGCGCCAGGCATCGCAATCGAAATCGCGGCCGGCCTCGAAGAAGTCGAGCGCCGGCAAGGCCGCGCGCAGGCGCTGAAGCGACGGGCCCGGGCCCGCGCGGGGAGAAGGCGAGTGGGCCCCGAGGCACAGGACACGCGCACCGGCAACCGCAGGGCCCGGAACCGGGCACGCGCGTTGCGCAACTACCTGATCGCGGGCCTGCTGATCTGGGTCCCGATCATGGTCACCGTCTGGGTCGTGCGCTTCCTCTCGCGCATCCTCGACAGCTCGATCGTCCTGTTGCCCCCACCCTGGCGGCCCGAGGCGCTGTTCGGCCGTTACGTTCCCGGCTTCGGCATCGTGCTGGCGCTGCTGGTGCTGCTGCTGACCGGCCTGCTGGCAAAAGACCTGCTGGGCGAGAAGCTGATCGAGGGTATCGAGGCGTTGATCCGCAGGATCCCCGTGATAGGCCCGGTCTATGGCGGGGCCAAGACGTTCAGCGAAACGGTGCTGACCGACAAGGGCACCTCGTTCAAGCAGGTCGTCATGGTCGAGTTCCCGCGCAAGGGCATGTGGAGCATCGGGTTCCTCATGGCGGAGAACTTCCAAGAAATCCGTGCGCGCGCGGGCGGGGACATGGTCAACGTGTTCGTGCCGACCACGCCCAATCCCACCACGGGGTTCATGGTCGCGATCGACCGGGCCGAAGTCATCTTCATGGAGACGACGGTGGACGAGGCCTTCAGGCTGATCTTCACGCTCGGCGTGATCGCGCCGACGTGGCAGCGCAAGGACGGCTCGCAAGCGCCGAATCTTGCGCCGCAGCAACCCCCTCCGTAACATCCCCCGACTCCGTCCGGCGGGCCCGACCGGCACTCCGGACCTTCAGGTTCCCCGGATCTCCCATGTCCATGCGTACCCATTACTGCGGCGAGGTCGACCAGCGCCTCGTCGGCTCGACCGTCTCCGTGGCCGGCTGGGTTCATCGCCGGCGTGACCACGGCGGCGTGATCTTCGTCGACCTGCGCGATCGCGACGGCCTGCTGCAGGTCGTGTTCGACCCGGATGCCGCGGCCGTGTTCGCCGACGCCGAGCGGCTGCGCAACGAGTGGGTGATCCGCGTGACGGGCACGGTGCGGCCGCGCCCCGCCGGCACCGCGAACCCCCACCTCGCCTCGGGGCAGGTCGAGCTGCTCGCACGCGAGCTAGAGGTGCTGAACCGCGCCGAGCCGATCCCGTTCCAGCTCGACGAGGAGGTCAAGGAAGAAACCCGGCTCAAGTACCGCTACATCGACCTGCGTCGCGACCTGATGCAGCAGCGGCTGCGCCTGCGTCACGCGGTGACGCGCGCGATGCGTGCGTTCCTCGACGGACAGGGGTTCATCGACGTCGAGACGCCGATGCTCACCAAGGCCACGCCGGAGGGGGCGCGCGACTACCTCGTGCCGAGCCGCACGCAGCCGGGCAGGTTCTTCGCATTGCCGCAGTCGCCGCAGATCTTCAAGCAGCTGCTGATGATGTCGGGCTTCGACCGCTACTATCAGATCGTGCGCTGCTTCCGCGACGAGGACCTGCGCGCCGACCGGCAACCGGAGTTCACCCAGCTCGACATCGAGACCTCGTTCCTGACGCGCGACGAGATCATGGCGCTGATGGAGGGCCTCGTGCGCAAGCTGTTCACGGACGTGCTCGGCGTGAACCTGCCCGAGCCGTTCCCGCGCCTGACCTATGCCGAGACGATGCGGCGCTTCGGGTCGGACAAGCCCGACCTGCGTATCCCGCTGGAGCTCGTGGACGTCGCCGATCTCGTCAAGGACAGCGAGTTCAAGGTGTTCTCGGGCCCTGCGGCGGCCGCGGACGGGCGTGTCGCGGCGTTGCGCGTGCCGCAGGGCGGCGAGACGCTCTCGCGCAAGCAGATCGACGACTACACGGCGTTCGTCGCGCGCTACGGCGCGAAGGGCCTCGCCTACGTCAAGGTCAACGACGCGTCGAAGGGTCGCGAGGGACTGCAGTCCCCGATCCTGAAGTTCCTGGGCGACACCGCGGTGTCCGGGCTCATGGAGCGCACGGGCGCGCAGACCGGCGACCTCGTTTTCTTCGGCGCCGACCGCGCCAAGGTCGTCAACGACGCGCTCGGCGCCTTGCGGATCAAGGTGGGCCAGGACCTCGGCCTGGTACGGGAGAACTGGGCGCCCCTCTGGGTGATCGACTTCCCGATGTTCGAGTGGGATGCGGAAGCGAAGCGCTGGCAGGCGATGCACCACCCGTTCACCGCGCCGGTCGACGACGATCCGGCCGCGCTGCAATCGAACCCGGGCGGCGCGGTTGCGCGCGCCTATGACTTCGTGCTGAACGGCTACGAGATCGGGGGCGGCTCAGTGCGTATCCATCGCAACGAGATGCAGTCGACGGTGTTCGAGCGGCTAGGCATCGGAGCCGAGGAGGCCCAGCGCAAGTTCGGCTTCCTGCTCGAGGCGCTCAAGTACGGCGCGCCGCCGCACGGCGGCATCGCGTTCGGCCTCGATCGCCTCGCGATGCTCATGGCCGGGGCCGATTCGATCCGCGACGTCATCGCGTTCCCGAAGACGCAGACGGCCACGTGTCCGCTCACGGAGGCACCGACCGAGGTGTCGGAGCAGCAGCTGCGCGAGTTGCACATCCGCGTGAAGCTGCCCGTCAAGGAGTGATGGCGGACGATCGCGAGCCGGTCGTGCTCGTGCACGGCCTCTGGATGAACGGGCTCGAGTTCGGCGTGCTGCGGCAACGGCTGCATTCGCGCCACGGCTTCGACGTCCACGTGTTCCCGTATGCGTCCATGCACGGCGCCGCGAGCGAAGTCGGCGCGGAACTGGCCGAGTTCGCGCGCCGGCACGCCTCCGCGCGCGACGGGCGCATCCACCTCGTGGCCCACAGCCTCGGCGGCGTCATCGCCTACCGGGCACTCGAGCAGGGACTGCATGCACTCCCCGGCGCAACGGTCGCGCTGGCGTCGCCTCTCGCCGGAAGCCGGGCGGCGCGCGGCGCCGCGCGTTTCGACATGCTGCGTCCGCTGCTCGGTCCGCACGTGCTCGCCGAACTCGCCGAGCCGTGCGAGCGCTGTTGTCCGCCCCACTCGACCCGCACGTTCGGCGCGGTCGCGGGCAGTCGCCGCTTGGGCGTCGGCCAGTTCTTCGCGCACTTCGACGACGCGAACGACGGCACCGTGGCAGTCGCCGAGACGATCATTCCCGGTTTGAGCGACCACGTCGTGGTGCCGCACAGCCACATCGGCATGCTGTTCGCGCACGACGTGGCCGACCACGTGGGGCACTTCCTGCGTCACGGCCGCTTCCACCGCTAGGGTTGTCGGATCCCTCCAACTTGGTGGCATCTGCGCACGGTCCGCTTGGCTGTTTGCGCGGGCTCCGCGTTGCGCCGTACCGGCGCGTCTTCCAGAATTCGCGCCGACGAGCAAAGGCAAACCCGTCGAAAGACGGGGACGCAAAGCCACCGGTCTACAGGCCTGCGAGGCCCACGACAGCGGGGTTGCCGGGTGGCTTCGACGCCACCACGTGATCGGGACGCCGCGATGCGTCCTGCCCTCGCGGCAATCCGTCCGCCGATCGTGCTTCGCCCTCGGACCGGTCCACCAGAGAACGGTCCGGGAGAATGTCGTGGAAGACGTGAGGTTGACGAGTTGGCGGGCAGCAGCGGCACTGGTGTTGCTGGCGCTGGTCCCGGCGGTGGCGAGTGCCGAGTCCGCGCCGCGGATCCGTGGCGCGGCGGTCACCGAGGCGATGGTCGGGAAGGCGTACAGCTTCCGGCCGGACGCCTGGGATCGCGACAAGGACACGCTGCGATTTGCGGTCGTCAACAAGCCCGCGTGGGCGACGTTCAACACGTCCTCGGGGCGGCTCTACGGCACGCCACGCGACGTCGACACCGGTACCTGGCGCAACATCCTGATCCGCGTGAACGACGGGCAGTACTACCGCACGCTGCCGGCGTTCGACATCACCGTGAAGCCGCACGCCGTCGAGCCGGTGCGCAAGGCGGCTTACGGCCACTACTTTGCGACGCGCTATGACGACACGCCCGAAGACGTGGCCATGCTGTGCGGCCAGTCCGGCGTGCGCGGAGTCGTCTGGCGCAGGACCTGGAACGAGGTGGAGCCCCAGCGCGGCGTTTACGATTTCAGCAGCTACGATCGAGTACTCGCGGCGATCGCGGGCTCGCACAACCCGCAGTGCCAGCTCTGGATCTTCGTCGAGTTCAAGAGCTTCAACGTGAGCCCGGTCCGCAATCCTTGCCCCGCGTACCTGCAGGCGCAGCATTCCGGACCGAACACGGACGGCAGCCGCGCCTCGACGTGCTTCATGTGGGAGCCGGCCGTGCTCGAGGCCTACGTCGCGATGATGAGGGCGGCGGCAGCGCGGTACGACTCGAATCCGCGCATCGAAGGGTTCATCCTGCAGGAGTCGGCGCTCGGCTTCAACGGCGAGTACTCGCAGGACGTCGCCGACGGCGGCACCTACACGCCCGCGGCGTGGCGCGATGCACTCGTCGAACTCGTCCGCCAGTGCGGCGTCTCGTTCGCGCGCAGCCGCTGCATGTCCTACCTCAACTTCCTGCGCGGCGGGCAGCAGTACCTCAACTCCGTGTCGCAGGCGATCTCGTCGATCCCGGACAACCGCGGCTGCATGTCGGGCCCGGACCTGCTGCCGACCGAGACCTCGCTCTACGCGAACGCGGACGCCGTGTACGAAGTGCTGGCACGCCACAAGGGCTGCCGCTCGAACAGCGCGCAGAACGCTTCGTACGGCGTCAGGAACTGCGGCCTCGACTGCATCTTCAACTTCGCGGTTCGCGGCACTTACGGCGACTTCGACCAGGGCTCGCCGCGCACGAGCGGCGTCTGCGTCAACTCCTACCTGTTCTGGAACCACCGCGTCGGCCGCAGCTGGACCGGGCTCGACTGGACCGATGCGCTGGCGGTGATCGCCGCGTATCCCTATGGCCGCGCCTGGCAGGAGCAGTGCCTGGGCGGCGGCGAGGCGCCGTAGGCTTCACCCCGGCCCTCTCCTGCGAAACGCGGCGAGAGGGGGCTGATCCAGCAGTTCCTTGAGCCGGTACAGCACGTCGAGAGCGGCGCGCGGGCTCAGCGTCTCGGGATCGACGCCTTCCAGCATGCGGCGCAACGCGGACTCGGCCTCGTTGCGCGGTGGCTCGAGCGCGAGTTCCTGCTGCGGCAGGGGCGGACGCGTGGCGTGCTCGCGCCGCTCGAGCTCTTCGAGATAGCGCCGCGCCTCGCCGACCACCGTGCGCGGCACGCCGGCGAGCCGGGCCACCTGCAGGCCGTAGCTCTGGTTCGCGGGACCTTCCTTGACGGCATGCAGGAAGACGAGCTGGTCGCCGTGCTCGGTCGCGTCGAGATGCACGTTGGCACAGGCTGGCAGTTCCTCGGCGAGCGCGGTGAGCTCGAAATAATGCGTCGCGAACAGCGTGAACCCGCCGATCTCGCGGCCGAGGTGCCGCGCGCAGGCCCATGCGAGCGAGAGCCCGTCGAAGGTGCTGGTGCCGCGGCCGATCTCGTCCATCAGCACCAGGCTGTCGCGGGTCGCGTTGTTGAGGATGTTCGCCGCCTCGGTCATTTCGACCATGAAGGTCGAGCGGCCGCCGGCGAGGTCGTCGGCCGCACCGATGCGCGTGAACACGCGATCGACCGGGCCGATGCGCGCGGCGTCCGCCGGCACGTAGCTGCCGATTCCGGCGAGGATCACGATCAGCGCCGCCTGGCGCATGTAGGTCGACTTGCCGCCCATGTTCGGCCCAGTCACGACCAGCATCCGGCGTCCGTCGCGCAGCGCGAGGTCGTTCGGCACGAACGGCCCGTCGAGGTTCTGCTCGACCACGAGATGACGGCCGCCGTCGATGTCGATGCGCGAGTCCTCGCAGAGTTCGGGGCGGACGAGTCGCAGGGCGCGCGCGCGCGCGGCGAGATTCGCCAGCACGTCGAGGTTCGCGAGCGCCTCGGCGGTCGCCTGCAGCGCCGGCAGTGCGCCGATCAGCATGTCGAGCAGCGCCTCGTACAGCTCGCGCTCGCGTGCGAGTGCGCGGTCGCGGGCGCCCAGCACCTTGTCCTCGAACGACTTGAGCTCGCCGGTGATGTAGCGCTCGGCGTTCCTGACCGTCTGCCGGCGAACCCAGTCCGGCGGGACCCGCTCGGCCTGGCTGCGGCTCACCTCGATGTAGTAGCCCTGCACCCGGTTGTAGCCGAAGCGCAGGTTCTGGAAGCCGGTGCGTTCGCGCTCGCGCGTCTCGAGCTCGAGCAGGGCCTCGTCGCTGTGCTCGCTGATCCGCCGCAGCTCGTCCAGGTCCGCGTCGAACCCAGGAGCGAACACGCCGCCCTCGCGCAGCATCGCGGGCGGCGTCTCGACCAGTGCACGCGACAGGTGCTGGTGGACGCCCGGGTGCGTGCCGGCCTGGGCCGCAAGACGCGCCATGAGGGGCGCGTCGACACCGGCGACGATGTCCTGGAGCGCCGGCAGGCAGCCCAGCGCCGCCCGCAGCTGCGCCAGGTCGCGCGGTCGAGCCGAGCGCAAGGCCACGCGTGCGAGGATCCGCTCGACGTCGCCGACGCGTCGCAGCAGGCCGTGCAGGTCCACGTCCGTCCCGCCCTCGAGCAGCGTCTCGATGGCCTGCAGCCGCTCGAGCCGCGGGGCGCGCGCGCGCAGCGGGCGCTGGATCCAGCGACGCAGCTCGCGCCCGCCCATCGCCGTGGCGGTTCGGTCCATGACGCCGACCAGCGTCGATTCGACGCGGCCCGACAGGTTGCGGTCGAGCTCGAGGTTGCGCCGCGTGGCAGCGTCGAGCAGCAAGGCATCGTCGCGCAATTCGCAGCGGATGCCGCGCAGGTGGGGCAGGGCGGATTTCTGCGTTTCGCGCACGTAGGTGAGCAGCGCCCCGGCCGCCGCGACGGCGAGCGGACGACCTTCGAGGCCGAAGCCCGCGAGATCGCGCGTGCCGAACTGCTCGCAGAGCAGGCGACCTGCGCTGCCGGACTCGAAATGCCAGGGAGGACGCTGGCGCATCGCCAGGTCGCCGCGACGGGGCACCCGGCCCTGGGCGTCCTCGGGCACCAGCAGTTCCGCCGGTCGCAGCCGTTCGAGCTCGGCTGCGAGTGCCTCCTCGCCCTCGGCCTGCAGTGCCACGAAGCGCCCGCTCGAGAGCTCCAGCCAGGCGAGGCCGAAGCCCCGTGCATCCAGGCTCACGGCGCCGAGCAGCGTGTCGCGACGCTCCTCGAGCAGCGCGTCGTCGGTGACGGTGCCGGGCGTGACGACCCGCACGACCTGCCGCTCGACCGGCCCCCTGGATTTCGCCGGGTCGCCGACCTGCTCGCAGATCGCGACGGATTCACCGCGTCGCACGGCTCGCGCGAGGTAGGTGTCGAGCGACACCACGGGCACGCCAGCCATCGGGATCGGCTCGCCGTCGGCCTGGCCGCGCGCGGTCAGCGTGATGTCGAGCAGGCGTGCGGCCTTGCGCGCGTCCTCGAAGAAGAGCTCGTAGAAGTCCCCCATGCGGTAGAACAGCAGGACGTCGGGGTACTGCGCCTTGATGCGCAGGTACTGCGTCATCATCGGCGTGTGGCTGGAGGAGGCGGGTGTCGCGGTCACGTCAGGAGAATAACAAGCCCATCCCGCGTTCACTCGCCGGGGCACGGTCATCGAGGATGCAGGCAGGCGGCGCGCGACCGGCGTTGCGGTGGCGCGCCGCCCGGGTGATGCGCGCACGCGCGGACTACAGCTTCTGCTTCGGTTCCAGTTTCTCCGGCAGCGGGGAGGCGTCCTTGAGCGCCTGCAGGCCCCTGACGCCGATCCCGGCCCAGCTGCGGAACAGCAGCCGGAAGTCGGCGGTGTTGGACACTCTGGACGCGCGCTCCAGCCCGACGGAGTTGCGCGTTTCGCGTCGATCGATCACTCGCCCGAGCAGGGCATTGGTCCTCGAGTCGCGCAGTTCGACGGCCAGCGTGGCTTCGCCGGCATTCGCCGTGAACGTGCGCGACCGGCCCGCCGTCAACGTGTCGGGGGCATTCAGGTAGAGATTGATGATCGCGGGGCTCACGCGCAGGACATCGGGCCCGGGTGCAGTCACGATCTCGTACCCGGCCTTCTGGAACTCCTCCCCGAACACATCGGCGAAGTTCGTGCGTGCGGCCTCGAGGATCTCACGCGCGTCCTCGTCGTCGATCCGGCGCGAGATGTCGCGTGTTTCGTTCACGTTGCGCAGCCAGTCCTTGTGGAACGCCACCTGCGTCGGATCGACCATCAGCTTGACGTAGGGGCGGAAGTCCGCGCCCGGCGCGAGGTAGGCGACGTCGAGGTGCTTCGGATCGACCTCGACCAGGCCGTCCCAGGTTGCTGGCGCATCCGCCGCGAAGGCGGCAGCGGGCAGCAGTAGCGCGGCGATGATCGCGACCGCGACGCGCTCGAGCGATCGATCCATGGCTGTGGCTCCTCCTCGGGTTTACTTCGTCGCGCGCGGGGCCGACTCGCCTGCGACGAACGGGTACTGCCGGAAAATGGTCGCGACCGCCTCGCGGATCACCGCCTGCGGGTCCTCGAGCATCTTCCGCGTGACGACACCCTCGAGGCCGCCCTGGAACACGGCCTGGCGCTTCTCGCGGTCGATCACGTCCATGACGAGCGTGCCGACCTTGTAGCGGCGGGTCGAAACCTCGTTGCCGTAGCCGTAGGCGCCCCAGGGCGCGCCGCCCCAGCCGCGGTAACCCCAGCCCGGCCCGTAATAGGGCCCCGGAGTCGACTGGATGTCTGTCTTCTCCTCGAGCTTGCCCTTGAAGTTGAGCAGCAGGTCGGGCGTGTCGGCACGCCGATAGCCGCGCGCTTCCATCTCGTGCGAAGCCGCCGCCTGCAGCGACTGCGTCGCGAGCGTGCGGAACCCGCCGGTGTCGGTGCCGGCTTCGGCGACGAAGCCGTACGTGCGGTACCGGGCGAAGTCTGCCGTGCGGTCGTAGTCGGCCCGGACCTGAGGACCGCTGGCGCAGCCGCCGGCGAACAGCGCCGTGCCGGCGACCCACAGGGACAGGGCGAGCAGGAACGGCGCCGGCCGGCGGTGCGGGGTGGGGTGGGCCGTCATGGCATGAACCTCCATCGGATCGGTCATTGCGCGAGCGGGATTCCGCGCACCGTGGGCACCCGCAGCAGGGTCTCGAGCTTGTTCTCGATCTGGACGAAGCGCAGCACCTTCGTGTGCGGCAACACGTGCGTCAGCTTCTTCGAATACCCCTCGACCACGTCGCGCTCGTCCTCCTGCAGTTCGAACCATTGCTTCAGGAGCTTCTTTGCGGCGTCGTCGGTCATCGAGTCGTAGTTCGACGCGTAGGCATTGAGCAGGTCCACGGCGCGCTGCATCAGTTTCTTGCGTTCGAGCTGGTACTCGTCGTAGACCGGGGTGAAGGCGCGCGCCTCCGATTCGTCGAGCGCCATCGCCTTGAGGACGACGGCCCGCTTGTCGGCCTGTACCTTTTCCAGCAGCTGCTGCGTCTCGTCGAAGGGCGGCGGCGACTCCTGTGCCGCCGCGGGCGCGGGCGCAGCGCAGGCGAGCGAGAACAGCGTCGCGGCGGCCAAAGCCAGCACGGGGCGGCGTGAAGATGCAGTCATGTGGTTTCTCCAAGCAGGATCAGCGAGCGAGCATCCGCGTCGGTGACCGGGCATTGCCGGGCTCCGCCACGGCCGCGCTACAATTCTCGCATGCCGCCGCCCACGGATGACGAACTCGCCGCGCTGGTGGAGGCGCTGGCAGGCCGGCTGCTCGCAGACGGCCAGCGGCTGGCCACGGCGGAATCCTGCACCGGCGGCTGGATCGCCAAGGCCTGCACCGACCTCCCCGGCAGCTCGCGCTGGTTCGCCGGCGGCGCGGTCGCCTACGCGAATGACGCAAAGGTCGCACTGCTGGGCGTGGATCCGGCGGTCCTCGCGGGTCATGGGGCCGTCAGTGAGCCCGTGGTCGAGGCCATGGCGATCGGCGCCCTCGGGCGGCTCGACGCCAGCCTCAGCGTGGCGGTGAGCGGCATCGCGGGTCCGGACGGCGGGACGGCTGCGAAGCCGGTCGGCACGGTCTGGTTGGCGTGGGGCCGTCGCCAGGCCTCCGGCCGATGCGACGTGACCGCCGCGCGAGAGCTCTTCCCGGGCGACCGCGAATCAGTGCGGCGATGGACCGTCCAGCGCGCCCTCACGGGCCTGCTCGAGCGTTGACCGACCGGTTGTTCTTCGCGCTGTGGCCGGACGAGCAGCTGCACGGAATGCTGTGCACCCGGCTGCCCCCGCTGGCCTCGGCCGCGGGCGGTCGGCCCCAACGTCCCGACCAATGGCACGTGACACTGGTGTTCCTCGGCGGCGTAGACCGCGAGCGCCAGGCGAGCGTGGTGGCAGCGGCCGAAGCGATCGACGCGGCGTCGTTCGAGCTGCGACTCGACGTGCTCGAGCACTGGCGCAAGCCGCAGGTCTTGTGCCTTGCCGCCTCGCAGGTGCCGGCGGCGATGAGCTCGCTCGTGCAACAGCTACGCGCCGCGTTGTGTCGGGTCGGTTTCGAGCCCGAGTCGCGCGAGTTCCGGCCGCACATGACGCTCGCGCGCCAGGTGCGGAACGCCCCGCGCATCGAGGCGTTCGATCGCATCGACTGGCCCGCCGACCGTTTCGCGCTGGTGCGGTCGGTCACGGACACCGCGGGCTCACGCTATGAGCCCGTGCAATGGTGGAATCTCGGCAGCCGGCAAGCGTGAGAATCGGGCGAGACGGGCCCATTTTTCCGCCTGTCGCGCGGGGTCGCTGTGGGATAATCCCGGCCTCCCGCCGATTCCTTTTCCACGCCGGGCCGCGCCCGGTCCAGACGCGTAAAAGCACGGACACATCTCAATGGAAGAAAACCGCAAGAAGGCACTGACCGCAGCGCTCGGCCAGATCGAGAAGCAGTTCGGCAAGGGCTCCGTCATGCGCCTGGGCGATGCCTCGGCCAGCTACGACGTCGAAGCCGTTTCCACCGGCTCGCTCGGGCTCGACATCGCGCTCGGCGTCGGCGGCCTGCCGCGGGGCCGCGTGGTGGAGATCTACGGGCCGGAGTCCTCGGGCAAGACCACGCTGGCCCTCACCGCCATCGCGGAGGTCCAGCGCAACGGCGGCACCGCGGCCTTCGTCGATGCCGAGCATGCGCTCGACCCGGCCTATGCCGGGAAGCTGGGCGTCAACGTCAACGAGCTGCTGGTCTCGCAGCCGGACAATGGCGAGCAGGCCCTCGAGATCACCGACATGCTCGTGCGCTCCGGAGCAGTCGACATCGTCGTCGTCGACTCGGTCGCGGCCCTCACCCCGAAGGCCGAGATCGAAGGCGAGATGGGCGAAATGCAGATGGGCCTGCAGGCCCGCCTCATGTCGCAGGCATTGCGCAAGCTCACCGGCAACATCAAGCGCGCGGACACGATCGTCGTCTTCATCAACCAGATCCGCATGAAGATCGGCGTGATGTTCGGCAACCCGGAGACCACCACGGGCGGCAATGCACTCAAGTTCTACGCCTCGGTGCGCCTCGACATCCGGCGCATCGGCGCGATCAAGTCGGGCGAGGAAGTCGTCGGCAACCAGACGCGCGTCAAGGTCGTCAAGAACAAGGTCGCGCCTCCGTTCCGCGAAGCCGAGTTCGAGATCATGTACGGCACCGGCATCTCGCGCGAAGGCGAGATCATCGAACTCGGCGTGGTTCAGAACATCATCGAGAAGTCGGGCTCGTGGTACGCCTACAAGGGCGAGCGCATCGGCCAGGGCAAGGAAAACGTCCGCGAATACCTCAAGCAGCACCCCGAGACGGCACGCGAGATCGAGAACGCGCTGCGCGAGAAGCTGCTGGTGCCGCGCAAGGGCGAGGCCGCCAAGGGTGAGGCGGCCAGCGACGCCTAGCACGGTGGCGCGGGCGGCCGCGGCCGTGGCGGACGAACGCACCGTCCGCACGGCCGCGCTGGCATTGCTGGCCGGCCGCGATTTCAGCCGGCAGGAACTTACCGACCGCCTGCTGCGCCGTGGCTATGCCGCGGCGACGGTCGAGACCGCCGTGCGCGTGCTGGTCGAGGGCGGCCTGCTCCGCGAGGAGCGTTATGCCGAGCAGTTCGTGACGAGTCACGCGGGCCGTGGCCGCGGGCCGCGCCGCATCCGGATGGAGCTGCGGCAGAAGGGCGTGGCGGGCGAAACGGTCGACGACGCGCTCGACCGCAACGCCGAGGCGGACTGGGTGCAGGCCGCACGGGCCGCGCGCCGTCGCAAGTTCGGGCCGGTGCTTCCCGGCGACCGCCGCGAACGTGCAAAACAGGCAAGGTTCCTCCAATATCGCGGGTTTTCTTCGGACCAGATCCGGGCCGCACTCGGCCCCGGCGAAGACGACCTCGACCATGACGACGCAGACAGCCACGACCCCGCAGCCTCCTGACCGGCCCGGCACTTCGCCGCCACCGGCGAAGTTCCTGACCAGCGCGCAGTTGCGCGCCGCCTTCCTCGATTTCTTCCGCGAGCGCGGCCACGCCGTCGTCCCGTCGAGCTCGCTCGTGCCCGGCAACGACCCGACGCTGCTCTTCACCAATGCGGGCATGGTCCAGTTCAAGGACCTGTTCCTCGGCAAGGAAAAGCGCAGCTACGTGCGCGCGGCAAGTTCGCAGCGCTGCGTGCGCGCGGGCGGCAAGCACAACGACCTCGAGAACGTCGGTTACACCTCGCGTCACCACACGTTCTTCGAGATGCTCGGGAACTTCAGCTTCGGCGACTACTTCAAGTCCGACGCGATCCGTTTCGCCTGGGACTTCGTCACGGGCACGCTCGGCATCGCACCCGGGCGGCTCTGGGTCACCGTCTTCGAGGAGGACGACGGCGCCGCGAAGATCTGGCTCGAGGAGATCGGCATCGACCCGCAGCGCTTCACGCGCATGGGCGCGAAGTCCAATTTCTGGGCGATGGGCGACACCGGTCCGTGCGGCCCGTGCACCGAGATCTTCTACGATCACGGGCCCGATGTCGCCGGTGGTCCCCCGGGGTCGCCCGACGAGGACGGCGACCGCTTCGTCGAGATCTGGAATCTCGTCTTCATGCAGTTCGATCGCGCCGCCGACGGCACGATGACACCGCTGCCGAAGCCCTCGGTGGACACGGGCATGGGCCTCGAGCGCGTTGCGGCCGTGATGCAGGGCGTGCACGGCAACTACGAGATCGACCTGTTCCGTAACCTGATCGAGGCGGCCGCGAAGGCCACCGGTACGACCGACCTCGCGTCGAACTCGCTGCGCGTGATCGCCGACCACATTCGCGCGGTCTCGTTCCTGATCGCCGACGGCGTGCTGCCCTCGAACGAAGGCCGTGGCTACGTCCTGCGCCGGATCATGCGGCGTGCGATCCGCCACGGCTTCATGCTCGGGCAGCGCCAGCCGTTCTTCCACACGCTCGTCGCGACGCTCGAGCGGGAGATGGGCGCGGCCTACCCCGAGCTCGCCACCCAGCGCACGCACATCGAGCAGGTGGTGCTGCAGGAAGAGGAGCGCTTCGCCGAGACGCTCGCGCAGGGCATGGCGCTGCTCGACGCGGCCATCGGCACTCTCGGCGGCAAGCGGGAAATCCCCGGCGAAACGGTGTTCCGGCTCTACGACACGTACGGTTTCCCGGTCGACCTCACCAGCGACATCGCGCGCGAGCGCGGGCTCTCGATCGACGAACCGGGCTTCGAGACCGCGATGGACGCGCAGCGCGCGCGCGCGCGCGCTGCGAGCAAGTTCGGCGTCCACCTGCGCGCCGACGTCGATCACGACACACAGACGTCGTTCGTCGGCTACGACGGCGAGCACGGCCAGGGCCGCGTCGTCTCGTTGTTCCGCGGCCGGGAGCGCGTCGAACGCCTGGATGCCGGTGACGCGGGGCAGGTCGTGCTCGACGTCACGCCGTTCTACGCCGAGAGCGGCGGGCAGGTCGGCGACCAGGGCGCGCTCACGACCGCGGGTGCGATGTTCGTCGTCGCCGACACGCAGAAGCAGGGCAAGGCCCACGTGCACGTGGGGGTGCTCGAGCGGGGTTCGCTCCGCGTCGGCGATACGGTGCAGGCGGTCGTCGACGGCGAGCGCCGGCAGGCCACTCGCCTCAATCACTCCGCGACGCACCTGCTGCACGCGGCGCTGCGGAAGGTGCTGGGCACGCACGTGCTGCAGAAGGGCTCGCTCGTGGCGCCCGATCGGCTGCGTTTCGACTTCTCGCACTACTCGGCCGTGGCGCCCGGGCAGCTCGCGGAGATCGAGTCGCTCGTGAACGCCGAGATCCGCCGCAATGCAGAAGCCGAGACGCAGTTGATGGACCGATGCTGGTGGTGACCTACGCCTCGGCGCCCAACGTCAACAAGGCCGCCCACAGCGCCGGAGTGCATTTCGATCTGGCGATCGCCGATGAGGCGCACCGCACCGCCGGTCGCGCAGATAAAGATTGGGGCCTGGTGGTGCGCAGCGAATTTCGCGCCCGCCGGCGACTGTTCATGACGGCCACCCCGCGGTTTGTCGCGGTCCCCGATGAGCGGAACGATCCCGTGAGCGATGGGGCAGCCGTGTTGTCGATGGACGGCTCTGCCTACGGCGCGCACTTCGTTCCGCTCACGTTCCGCGACGCCATCGACGAGGACTACCTGTCTCCCTACCGTGTCGCCGTTGTCGGGATCAAGTCTTCAGCGGCACGTGAGCTGGTCCGCAAAGTGGCGAGAACGGCGTGCGCGGCTGATTACACGGCGTCCGACGCCGCTGCCCATCTGGCGCTGGCCCAGATTACTCGCCAGTACCCGCACATGCGGTCGGTGCTGGCGTATCACAATCGCGTGCCGTCCAGCATGTTGTGGTCGGAGCGGCTGGAAGCCGTGTACCGCTCAGTGGCAGACGGTGACCCACAGCTGTCGGAGGTGCCGCTGCGCACCTGGCACATGGACGCCACCACCCGCGGGGTGGACCGGGAGATGATGCTGGGCTTTCTGCGCAACCCGGGCAAGGAGCTGGCGGTGGTGTCGAACTGCCACGTGCTCGCCGAAGGGGTCAACGTTCCGGCGCTCGACGCGGTGATCTTCGCCGCGCCCCGCTCCAGCACCCCCGACATCGTGCAGATCGTCGGTCGGGCCATGCGTCGTGTGCTCGACGAGCACGGCAGGGTGGTGCGGCGTCCGCCGGCCTTGGCGATCGTCCCGGTGGTCATCGATGACAATGAGATCGACGATGTCGACTCCGCGGTGGCGCGCAGCTCGCACCGCGCCGCATGGCGGGTGCTCGCCTCGCTGGCGATCGAGGATGTCCAGCTTCAGCACGCGCTGGTCGACTGGGGCGACTCGGTGAACAGTGGTCGTCCGTTCTACAGCGATGTGCTGTCGGTGGATCTGCCCCACGATCTCGGTTCCCACGCCAGCGATGTCATTGTGCGCACGATCAAAGAGACCACGTCATCGGTGGTGCGTACCGCGCGGTGGGTGAGTAGGTACTACGACACGGTGGGGGATCTGGACTTCCGAAGGCGCGGTGGATGCCAGACGAGTTCGGTGCGGGTTTCTTGTTTCCGCCGGCCGTCAGAGAGGTGCGCCGCCGGTGGGCGGCGAAAAAGCTTCCGGTGGACGTGATCCGGCAGTTCGAAGAGATCCCCGGCTGGAGATGGCCGGG
>CAVQQX010000002.1:0-12786 GCA_963714645.1 uncultured Gammaproteobacteria bacterium | reverse complement strand
GGGAGGTGCAGGTGCAGGTGCAGGTGCAGGTGCAGGTGCAGGTGCAGGTGCAGGTGCGGGGGGGGGGGGGGGGTTTCACCCAGGCTGGGAGAAAAAAAAAAAAAAAAAAAAAAAAAAAAAAAAAAAAAAAAAAAAAAAAAAAAAAAAAAAAAAAAAAAAGAAAGAAAAGACCCACCCCTTTTTTTTTTTTTTTTTTTCGGCCCCCCCCCCCCGGCCGACCGCCCACCGCCAAGGCTGGCGCAGGCACAGACTTCAACACCGTAGCCTGACAGATAGACCTCGCTGTCTCGACGTGGAAGCGGCCCTCGAGCGCGCGCACGCTGCGCGCACGCGCATCCTCGTCGGTCAGGCGACCGAGCAGGTCGTAGAGCAATCCCTCGCGCAGCGCTCCTTCGGCGACGCGCATCGACTCGATCTGCAAGCTGTCGAATGTCTCGAGGATGATGGCGAGGCCACCTGCGAATACCTCGGCGCGGTCGGCCGCGAGCCCGGGCAGCTTCAGGCGCGTCGCCGTGCCTGCGCGCAGCGCTTCCTCCAGCAGCCACTCCAGTCCGGCGCGATCGATCTGTGTGCAGGAGGAATCGCGTGCATGCAGGACGTCGAATACCGCACGAAACGTGCCCGACGAGCCATACGCCACTTCCCAGCCCGGACGGCGAAAGCGGGCGGCCACGGGCTCGAGCTCGAGCTGCGCGGCCGTGCGTGCCTTGCGCATGCGTTTTTCCGTGATCTCGCCGTCGCCGAAGCAGCGCTCGGTCAGGCTCACGCAACCCATGTACAGGCTTTCCAGCCGTTTGGCGTGCAGGGCTTCTCCCACGATGAGTTCGGTGCTGCCGCCGCCGATGTCGACGACGAGGCGCGGTACGCCTTCCTGCGGCGTCGTGTGCGCAACGCCCAGATAGATCAGGCGTGCTTCCTCGACGCCCGAGATGATCTCGATCGGGTGACCGAGCGCGTCACGTGCGCGCTCCATGAATGCGCCGCGCCGGCGCGCCTTGCGCAAGGTGTTGGTGCCGACGACGCGCACGCTCTCCGCACGCATGTCGCGCAGCCGCTGGCCGAAACGCTCGAGGCAATTCAACGCGCGCTGGCTCGCTTCACGGCCGAGGCGTCCTTGCTCGTCGAGGCCGGCCGCGAGCCGCACCATCTCGCGCAGCCGGTCGACCACGACGAGCTGCCCGTGCTGGTAACGGGCCACGATCATGTGGAAGCTGTTGGAGCCGAGGTCGACGGCCGCCAGGACGTCGGGGACGCGGGTCGGCAAGGCCGCGAGCCGGAATCAGGCCGAGAACGAAGACCCGCAACCGCAGGTGGTGGTGGCGTTCGGGTTGCGGATCACGAACTGCGCACCCTCGAGGTCCTCGCGATAGTCGATCTCGGCGCCGGTGAGGTACTGGAAACTCATGGGATCCACGAGCAGCCTCACGCCCTGGTTGACGACGCAGGTATCGCCGTCTTCCTCGTTCTCGTCGAACGTGAATCCGTACTGGAATCCCGAGCAGCCCCCGCCCGAGACGAATACACGCAACTTGAGGTTCGGGTTGCCTTCCTCGCGGATGAGCTCGCCCACTTTGCGCGCTGCAGAGTCGGTAAAGACCAGCAGTGGCGCATCGATCGGGTCGGTCTGGGTGGTGAGTTCGGTCATTGCTCGCTCCGTGGGCAAGTATCGCACCCCTAGATGCGGCAAGCCATTCTAGTCCTCAAGGGCCCTGCTTCAAAGCGAGGGCGGTCTTGCCGGGGGCCACGGGAAGGCCTGCACCAGCGGTATCCTTAGCTTGCTGGACTGCAGCCGGACTTCGATTTCGTACGGCTGGAACCCGTCGGGCAGCGTCAGCGCCTGTTCGATCGTCTGGAAATACCGGAACGAGAACGGCAGCTGCGCGCGAGGCTTGTCGAGCAGGTCCCCGAGCGTGTGCCGCGCCGGCACGTCCCGTTCGAGTCCCACCAGCGTGACCTGTGCGAGCCCGGAGACCACGCTTTCGTGGCGCATGGCCTGCACCAGCGTGAGGCGCAGGACGAACTCGTGCTGCTGCGCGCCGGCTTCCACGGCGATTTTCTGGATCCTGAGGCCCTGTACGCCGTCGGCCGGCGAGACGATGCTGCGGTAGAAGGCGAGATCATCTCCCTGACGGGCCAGGCGCGACTGCAGGTCGCCCAGCGTGCGTTCGACTTCACCGTACGCCTGGCGGTCGAGCCGACGCGACATCTCGAGTTCCGCGACCCGCGCGTTCAGCCGTCGATTCTCCTGCTTGAGACGCTCGACTTCGGAACGCGCCACCTCGCGACTCAGCGACTCGCGACCGTTCTCCCCGACACGATTCTCGAGCAGGTAGCCCGCTGCTCCGCCCAGCGCGATTGCGGCGACCGCAGTCACGATGAATGTCACCGGCCGGTGCGACCGCAGGCCGCCCGCGGCCGGATCGGTCATCGCCCCTTGCCTTCCGGTTCCGGCGGACCGGAAGTCGCTGCGTCGCCAGGGTCGGTCGCAGGCGGGGCATTCGACGAGACGCGGCCGCCACGGCGGCGCCGTCGCCGCGGATCCAGCGGCTCCTGGGCGCACAGCAGTTCCTCGCTCCACCATTCCGGTCGTGGCGGGGGCCCCTGCTGGAACGCGTGCTCCCCCAGTTCCTGCAGTGCGCGCGCGTAGACCGCGCGCTTGAAGTACACGACCTCGCGCACGGGCGACCAGTAGTCGACCCAGCGGCCGGAATCGAATTCGGGGTTGGCGGTCGCCGCGAAATTGAGTCGCGACTCGTCTGCCACCATGCGCAGCAGGTACCAGCGCTGCTTCTGCCCGATGCAGAGCGGGCCGCTGCGCCTGCGCACGAACTGGCTGGGCAGCCGGTATCGCAACCACTGCCGGGTGCTCGCGAGCAGTTCGACGTCGTCGCGCGCCAGGCCGACCTCTTCGTGCAGTTCGCGATACAGCGCCTCGTCGGGGTGTTCGTCGCGGCGCACGCCCCCTTGCGGAAACTGCCAGCCGCGACCGTCCCGCCGGCCGCCGAGGAACAGCTCGCCGCCGTCGCGCATCAACACGATGCCGACATTGGCGCGAAATCCCTGCGGGTCGATCCAGTCAGTCATGGCTTAGGTAAACTCCTGGGCACGTTTGATTTTTTCACATCGAGCGCCGCGGCACAAAACGCTGCTGCGGCGCCCGCTGGTGATGCCGCGCGCGCATGCGTAGGCTGCGCGCCGGCAGGGGTCATCTGTGCAGCGACTGTCACCGATTCCAGTGTTTGCCGTCGTGGCCTTTGCGACGCTCGGCCTGCTGCTGCTCTCGCTGCTGCTCGGCAGTGCGCAAGTGGAGCCCGGAGACGTCTGGCGGGCGCTCGCCCATGGCGAATCCTCGCTCGCTCGCGACGTCGTGCTCGACCTGCGCCTGCCCCGGGCAGTCACCGCCTTCGCGATCGGCGGGCTGCTCGGCCTCGCAGGCGCACTGTTGCAGGTGCTGTTGCGCAACCCGCTCGCCGACCCGTACGTGCTCGGCGTGTCCGGCGGCGCGTCGGTCACGGCACTCGTCGCGCTGATGCTCGGCTTGCCGGCGCTCGCGGTCGATGCGGCGGCGGGTGGCGGCGCACTCGCGGCCTGCGCGCTGGTGTTCGCGCTCGCGCAGGGTCCGGGGGGCTGGACGCCGACACGATTGCTGTTGACCGGCGTGGTCGTCGCCGCCGGTGCCGGCTCGCTCGTGAGCCTGCTGCTCGCGATGAGCGACGATACCAGCCTGCGCGGCATGGTGTTCTGGCTGCTCGGCGATCTCTCGCGCGGCGATCGCTGGGCCGGGCTGCTGCTGCTGCTCGCGCTGGCGACCGCTTTCTGCGTCGCGTTCGGCCGGCCACTCAACGTGCTCGCGCGCGGCGAGACGCTCGCCGCCACCGTGGGACTCGAGGTGCGCCGCGTGCGTCGCGTGGTGTTCGTGCTGAGCTCGCTGCTCACCGGTTGCGCCGTGAGCACGGCGGGCAGCATCGGCTTCGTCGGGCTGGTGACACCGCACCTCGTTCGCCTGGCGCTCGGCAACGACCAGCGCATCGTCCTCGCCGGCTCGGCCCTGCTCGGCGGCTTCGTGCTCATGGCCGCCGACCTCGCCTCGCGCATGCTGCTCGCGCCCCGCCAGCTGCCGGTCGGTGCGCTGACGGCGCTGGTGGGCGTGCCTATCTTCCTGGTGCTGATGCTGCGCCAGCGGCACTGACTGCATGGCGATTGCCGCCGGACAGCTTGGCGAGGTGCAGGGCCGCGTATGCCTGGGCGAGCCAGGCGTCCGCGACTGCCTTGCGATCCGTCGTGCGTGCGCCCGGGACGAGTTCGAGCACGGCGATCCCGATCGAGACGCGCAGCGGTCCGACGGAAGCCGGCCCCGCCGTGACGCGCATGGCAGCCGGTACGCGCTCGGCGACCGCGCCGGCGCCGGCGACCGGCGTCGCGGGCAGCAGCGCCGCGGCGACCTGCTCGCGCATGCGCGCCTGCAGGTATTGCCGGCTGTTCCAGCCGGTGAACGGGTCGACCGCGCCCGCGCGCAGGAGTCGCGCGCGCTGGAAGAGGCGCTCGGCGCTCGCCGATGCCTCGGAGGCGACGTGCTTGAGCCACACGGGATCGAGTGCAGCGAACGCTGCCATACCGCCTCGCGCGCCCACGGCGTAGACCCCCTGCAGTGCGACCCCGCCCGAAAGCGGCAACAGCGTCACGTGCGTGGAAGCGTCCTCCTCGTCGAAGACGAGTCCGTGGTCTGCGGCGTGATAGGTACCGGTCCATGGTGCGTGCAACGCCGTGAGGGAGGGAGCGATGCTCGCGAGGCCGTCGACGAAACGCAGGCCCCGATGCCGCCAGGCATCGCCGACCTCGCCCTCGGCGAGCAGCCGCAGCTCGTGACGCGGGTCGACCAGCAGCAGCACGCCGCGCAGCGATTCGTCCGCGAGCGACGGACCGCGGTCGAGGGCCGCATCGAGCGCCGCGAGCGAGCGCGCAGCGAGCAGATCGTTGGACCAGGCGACCACGGCCGTCGCAGCCGGGTGCGGGGCGGTCGTCATACCGGCGTTCAGGCCGTCGCCCGCTCGCGCGCGGCCTGCCGCACGCGCAGGTAGTCGTGGCCGCGCTGCATCATCGAGACGAACGCGGCGGCATCGCCGGCGCGAACCGCTTCGCAGACCCGTTCGACCGCCGTGCGCAGCGCGTGCAGCGACTCCTGGCCGTAATCGTTCAGGCTCTGGATCTCGTAATAGAGGTCGGGACTCTCCGCCGCAACCCGGGTCGCGATGTCGAGCTGCGCGTCGAACGTCGTGCTCGACATCCGCGCGAGGCGCGGCGCGGCCTCGCCGCTCTCGGCGAGCGCCGTGAAGAACGCGATGTTGAGCGCGTGCGACAACCCCAGCACGAACGCGATCAGCCGGTCGTGCTCGTCCAGCCCCATCGTCACGAGGTCGGCCATCGTGGAGCCGAACAGTCCCCGTGCTTCCTCGAGCGCCGGCGCGTCCCCGAGGTCGATGAAGATCACGTGCCGGCCCGAGAGCAGCTCCGTGTCAGGGCCGAACATCGGGTGCACCGAGGTCGCATGGCATCCCGCGGCCCGCAGCTGCTCCAGCCCCTGGCGCAGCGGCGTCTTGAGCGATCCGATGTCGAAGACGATCCCCGACGGCTTGCGCCCGGCGAGTTCGGTCAGAACCTCGTTCGCGATCCGGATCGGCGTCGCAACGACGACCAGCTCGTGCGACAGGTCGACGGTGCGCCAGTCTGCGACGTATTCGTACCCGGCGACTTCTCCGGCCGGGTCGGCCACGGTGACGGCGAAGCCCTGCGACGCGAGGAAATCCGCGAACCAGCGGCCCATCTTGCCGCGCCCGCCGATCACGAGCGCGCGCCGACCCGACCCTCGCCCCTGCCACGCGATTCGCGCCTGTTCCTGCCGCGTGAGCGAGCCCTGGATCAGCGACTGCATCAGCGCTTCGGCGAGCGCCGGCGGGACCCCGAGCGATTCCGCATCGTGCCGCGCCTTGACCAGTACTTCGCGTTCGCGGCGGAAATCCCGCGTCGACTGGCCGGTCGCACGTTTCACGGCGGCGATCTGCCCGCCGAGCGCCTGTCGCTCCGCCACGAGTTCGAGCAGCTGGCGGTCGATGACGTCGAGGCGCGCGCGCAGTTCTTCGAGTGATTTCATGCCGGAACCGTCGGAAGGCGACGCTGTCCTTTTACCGGTCGGTACGCCCGGGGAGCAAGCCCGGTACGACGCGGGCATAATTCGCCTCCCGTCTCGACGAGCCCCGCGCGATGCCCAGCTCCGGTACGCTGCCCTCCACGCTGCCCGCCGATCCGATGCCGACCGTGGCGGCGTGGTTCGACGATGCGCGCGCGCGCAAGATGCAACCGAACCCCGATGCCATGGTGGTCGCGACGGCGGGCCTGGACGGCGCACCGGCCGCCCGAGTCGTCCTTTGCAAGAGGCTCGTCGCGGCTCCCGGGTATCTCGTGTTCTTCACGAACTACGAGAGCCGCAAGGGCCGCGAGCTCGCCGCCGATCCGCGCCTCGCGGGCGTCTTCCACTGGGATGCGCTGTCGCGGCAGGTGCGGCTCGAAGGTCGCGCCGTGCGCTGCCCACCCGCGGAAAGCGACGCGTACTTCGCCACCCGCGCACTGGACAGCCGCATCGGCGCGTGGGCGAGCCTGCAGAGCCAGCCGCTCGACTCGCGGACGACGCTGCTGAAGCGCGTCGCGGTCGAGGCCGCGCGCCACGGCGTGGCGCCCGCGCGGCCGCCGCACTGGGGCGGGTACCACTTCTGGCCGGAATCGGTCGAGCTCTGGTGCGAAGGGGCCTTCCGCATCCACGATCGCGCGCGCTGGACGCGCAAGCTCGAGCCCGTGGGCGACACCACGTTTCGCCCCGGGACGTGGCAGGCGACCCGGTTGTACCCCTGACGCAAGCGCGGCCCTGCAGACCTCCCCATGGCCGGTCGCACCCTTCTCGGCAAACTGCGGCTGGCGCTCCTCCTCGTCGTGCTCTTGTTCGTCGCGCTCGGCACCTGGCTCGATCGGGTGCGCAGCCGTGACTGGGATGCGACGCTGCGGGTGACGGTTTATCCGCTCGCCGCGGTCGATGATCCCGCGGTCCGGGCCTACGTCGCGGGCCTGGCGCCTGAAAACTTCGCCGCCGTGGACGACTTCCTGGCCGAGGAAGCCGAGCGCTACGACCTGCCGCTCGAGCGACCCACCCGCCTGCGCATCTCGCGCGCGTCGCGCGAGTTGCCGCCCGCGCTGCCGCCGGAGCCAGGCATGCTCGATGTCATGTTCTGGAGCCTGCGCCTGCGATGGTTCTCGTTCCGGGTCGCCTGGAACGACCCGTTGCCCGCGCCGGACGTGCAGATCTTCGCGAGCTTCGCGCCGGCGCGCCAGGACGCGATCGCCCTGCCGGACTCCGTCGGGCTCAGCAAGGGACTCGTCGCCGTCGCCCACCTCTACGCGGGCCGGTCGGCCGAGGGCAGCAACGCCGTCGTCCTCGCACACGAACTGCTGCACACGCTCGGGGCGACCGACAAGTACTCGCTCGCATCCGGCCAGCCGCTCGCGCCAGGCGGGCTCGGTGAGCCGGAGCGCGCACCGCTCTATCCGCAGGACTTCGGCGAGATCATGGCGGGGCGTATCGCAGTCGCTCCCGACGAGGCCGCCATCCCCGAGGGCCTCGACGAGATGGTCGTCGGGCCGGACACGGCTCGCGAAATCGGGTGGACCCGGTGACGACCGCCGCGACGCCCGCGCTCGAGTGCACGGCGGTGACGATCGACGTTCCCGGGCGGAGGCTCGTGCACGACCTGGGCTTCGAGTTGCCCGCGGGGCGTATGCTGGCAGTGCTGGGCCGCAACGGGGCGGGCAAGAGTTCCACGCTGCACGCCGTCGCCGGATTGCGCGCGACTTCGGGCGGCGAAATCCGCATCCTCGACAAGGCGCTCCAAGGCTGGCCGCGCCGTGCGCTTGCGCGGCAGCTCGGCCTGCTGCCGCAGCTCGTCGAAGACCCTTTCCCGGCAACGGTGCTCGAAGCGGCGATGGTCGGGCGTCATCCCCATCTCGACTTCTGGGCGTGGGAAGGCGCCGAGGATCGCGCGTGTGTCGAGCGTGCGCTGGCCGCGGTAGACCTTGCCGGTTGCGGGCAGCGCGACATCGCGACGCTCTCCGGCGGCGAGCGACGCCGGCTCGCCATCGCGACGATCCTGGCGCAGGACCCTGCGGTGTTCCTGCTGGACGAGCCGATCCAGCAGCTCGATCCGCAGCACCAGCTCGACGTGCTGCGCCTGTTCCGGGCACTCGCCGACGACGCGGGACGCACGATCGTCGTGAGCCTGCACGACGTCGGCCTCGCCGCGCGGTTCGCCGACGACGCGCTGCTCTTGTACGGCGACGGACGCTGGGAGTTCGGCGCTTGCGCGAACGTGCTGAGCGAAGACTCGATCGGGCGGCTCTACGGCCTGCGCGTGCGCGAACTTCGCTGGGACGGCGGCCGCACTTTCGTCGCCGCATGAGGCGACCTGCGGCCGCCTGCCGTGGCCACGCAGTCGCAGGTCAGTGCGGCACGACGGTCTGCGAGAACAGATTGAGCACGAGCACGCCGGCGATGATCAACGCGAGGCCCACGACGGCGGCGGCGTCGAGCGCTTGCCCGTAGGCGAACCACGCGACCAGCGTGATCAGCACGATGCCGACGCTCGACCAGATCGCGTACGCAACGCCGACCGGCACGGTCTCGAGCGCCCGCGCGAGGAAGTAGAAGGCAACGCCGTAGCCGAGCACGACGACGACCGAGGGAACGGGACGCGTGAACAGCGCGGTCGCCTTGAGTGCAGAGGTCGCGACGACCTCGGCGACGATCGCGAGCCCCAGGTAGGTCCAGGCCTGCAGGTTCATGAAAGTGCGGCGAGGACGGCGTCGTGCAGTCGGCCGTTCGACGCGAGCACGCTGCTGCTCGAGGGCGTGAGCGGGCGTCCCGCCAGGTCGGTGAAGCGGCCGCCGGCGGCCTCGACCAGCACGGCACAGGCGCCGACGTCGAGGATGTTGACGTCCGATTCGATCACGGCGTCGATGCGTCCAGATGCAAGCAGGTGGTAGTGCAGGAAGTCCCCGTAACCGCGGATTCGACCGAGGCGCCCGACGAGCCGGCCGAACGCAGGCCAGCGCGGCCCCGTCGCGAGCGTCTTCAGGTTGCCGCTCGAGAGTGCGGCGTCTTCGAGCGTCGCGATGCGGCTCACACGCACGGGTCGCTCGTTGAGCCAGGCGCCGACGCCGATCTCGGCGTACGCGAGTTCGCCATAGACCGGTGCCGACGAGACGCCGACGATGAGCCGGCCGCGATGAGCGAGCGCGATCTGTGTCGAGAACATCGGATACTCGCGCACGAAGGCCTTGGTGCCGTCGATCGGGTCGACGAACCAGACGTATTCCGCGTCGAGCGACGCCGTGCCCGTCTCCTCGCCGTGAAATCCGTGCGTCGGGAAGCGTTGCGCCAGGATTGCGCGGATGGTCTTTTCGGTCTCGACGTCGGCCTCGGTGACGGGCGACTTGTCGGCCTTGATCGTGATCCGCAGGTTTCGCTGGTAGTAGTGACGCACCACTTCGTCCGCGGCGCGTGCGGCATCGAGGGCAGTCTGCAGGAAGTCCGAATGCGGCATGCGTTGCTCCAGCGGCGGGCCGCCATGTTAACCAAGCGCGTTTCTTGACATCACCCCGGCCGTTGCCTACCTTTCGCCCACCGACAGGTGATCCCTCGAGCACGGGCTCCGGGAGAACGGGAAGCCGGTCCAAAACCGGCGCTGCCCCCGCAACGGTAGTCGAGTCAAGACCGCATCGCCCGGACGCACACTCCGGGACCCACTGCGCCCATGGGCGCGGGAAGGGGATGCAGTCAGGGCATCCGCCCGCTCGAGAGCCCGGAGACCGGCCTGTCGCATGCACCAGCCTCGCGGCGGGCGAGCGGCAGGACTATGGGCTGCGCCGCGCTCGTCGGCAGTTCCGGTCGGCCACCACCCCATCTCGCAGCTGGCGTAACCACCGCGTCCCGCAAGGGCGCGTGCTCGGGTGGAGCGACCTGTCCATGTCACACGATTCCAGGGTTTCCTGCTGGCGGCGCCTGCGCCGCGTATTGGTCGCGACCGCGGTCGCCTCGACTGTTCCGATCACATCGACGCCGGCCGCCGACACGCAGGATCCGCGACCCGATGCGATGATGCTGCCGGTGATCGTCGTCACCGCGACTCGGATTCCCGTCCCGGTCGAGGAGGTGCTCGCACCCGTGGTCGTCATCGACCGCGACACGATCGAGCGCAGCGCCGCTGCCGACGTGGGCGACCTGCTCCGCTTCCACGCCGGGCTCGAACTCGCCCGCAACGGCGGCCCGGGCCAGCCGACGGCGCTGTTCGTACGTGGCGCCGAGAGCAACCACACGCTCGTGCTCGTGGACGGCGTGCGCATCAACCCCGGCACGATCGGCCTGCCGGGCCTGCAGAACATCGCGCCGGATTCGGTCGAGCGCATCGAGGTCGTCAAGGGCCCGCGCTCTGCGCTCTGGGGCAGCGACGCCCTCGGCGGGGTCGTCAACATCGTGACTCGCCGCGGTTCGCGCGACGGCTGGGTGGTCGAGGCCGGCTACGGCGACTACGACACGCGTCGCGCGAGCCTGAACGGCGGCGTCGGCCTCGGCCCGACGAGTGCGCTCGACTTCGGCGTGTCGTGGCTCGACAGCGAGGGTTTCCCGACGCGCACCGGAGACGACGTGGATCGCGGGTTCGAGAACCTGAACGGCAACGTGCAGCTGCGCGCCGAACTCGGGGCGGCCGAGGTCGCCCTGCGGCACTGGCGCGCCCAGGGCACGTCGGAGTATTCGGACTTCTTCCTGACGCCGGTCGACCAGGACTTCGAGACGTCGACGACGGCAGCGGAACTCCGGCTGCCGGTCACGGACACCGTGGTCACGCGGATCGGCCTGTCACGTCTCGAGGACCGCATCGACCAGAATCAGGTGCCGGATTTCCTGCGCACGCGTCGCGACACGCTCGACGCCCAGGTCGACTGGCAGGCCACCGTGTCGCAGTCGCTCGGCTTCGGCGTGATGCATGCCCGCGAGGACGCGAGCAGCGAATCGTTCGGCACGCACTTCGACGTCGAAACGGACTCGAGCAGCCTCTACGTGCAGGACCGCATCGCCGCAGGTCCGCACCTTGCCCTGCTCGCGCTCGGCTACACGGACCACGAGTCGGCCGGCAGCGCCGTCACCTGGAACGCCGAATATGGCTATGCGTTCAACAGCGGACGCACCCGCGTCCACGTGCTGTCGGGCGCGGGGTTCCGTGCGCCGGACGCCACCGACCGCTTCGGGTTCGGCGGCAACCCGGACCTCGAGCCCGAGCAGTCCCGCAATTACGAGCTCGGCGTGCGACACGCCGTCGGCGAACGGCATGCCCTCGCACTTTCTGCGTTCCAGACCGACGTCGAGGACCTGATCGACTTCGTGATAGTCGATCCGGACACGTTCGAAGGCATCAACCGCAACGTGGCCGAGGCCCGTATCCGTGGCGTGGAAGGATCGTGGCGCTACGCCGGCCGGGCCTGGCAGGCGCGCGTCGAGGCCATCTACCAGGACCCGCGCGACCTTGCCGACGACTCGCTGCTGCTGCGCCGCGCGCGCCAGAGCGTCACGGCGGGCGTCGACCGTGCGTTCGGTCCCGTGCGCCTCGGCCTCGACGTTCTCGCCGCGGGCAACCGCAAGGACTTCGGTTTCCCGCGGGACGTCACGCTCGAGTCCTACGTGCTCGCGAACCTGACGGCGCAGTGGCAGGCCACACCGAGTTTGAGTTTCATCGCGCGCGTCGAGAACCTGCTCGACGAAGACTACGAGCTGGCGGATACCTACAACACGCCCGGCCGTGGCCTGTATGTCACCGTGAGGTATGCTCCCCGCCGTTCGACGCCCGCACTGGCCCAGGCCGCGACGACCGCCCGCGGCCGCTGAGCACGTCGCCACCGGCCCCACGACGAAGCGCCCATGGGAAATCGCCTCAGCAGGATCTACACGCGCACCGGCGACGACGGCAACACCGGCCTCGGCGACGGCACGCGCGTGCCGAAGGAGCACCTGCGCGTCGAGGCCTACGGCACCGTGGACGAGGCCAACAGCGCGCTCGGCGTCGTGCTCGCGGTCCCCGGACTGCCCGAGGACGTCGCGTCAGCCCTGACCGAGATCCAGCACGACCTCTTCGACCTCGGCGGCGAGCTCTGTATCCCGGGTCACCGGGCGATCACGGCGGCCTACGTCGAGCGGCTGGAACGGACGCTCGACCGTTTCAACGAGGACCTGCCGCCGCTCAAGGATTTCATCCTGCCGGGCGGCGGGCCGGCGGCGGCGACGTGCCACCTCGCGCGCACGGTGGTGCGCCGCGCGGAGCGACGCGTCTGGGCGCTCGCCCGCGCCGAGTCCGTGGCGCCAGAAGTGCCGCAGTACCTGAACCGGCTGTCCGACCTGCTGTTCGTGGTCGCGCGCGCGCTGGCGCGGCACTCGCACGGCAGCGAGGTGCTCTGGCGCCGGCGCTGAAAGCCGGGCTGCGAGGTCAGCGCGAGCGATAGGCGCGACGTGCGCGATCGAGTGCCTCGCACGTCCTTTCCACGCCGTCCGCGAGCCGCGGCGACGCGCGGGTCAACAGGTCGGAGGAAAGCGCGTAGACGGCGTGATTACGCACCGCGCGCATGCGTGGCCACTGCCGCCACAGCGCCATCGGGTCCGCAATCGTGTCGTCCGTGCTGACGATCACCTGTGGATCGGCC
>CAVQQX010000001.1:0-16219 GCA_963714645.1 uncultured Gammaproteobacteria bacterium | reverse complement strand
CGAACGCAGCGCCACCGGCCTCGACTGGACGCACGCATTGCCCGTCATCGCAGCGTATCCCCATGGCCGCGACTGGCTCGAGCAATGCGACGGCGGCGGAGCCGCGCCCTGAACGAACCCGGCTGAAGGCAGAAGTCTTTCTTTCTTTCCCCCGAACGCGCTTTCCCCTCGATCGCGACATGCAACCGATCCGGTACGGTCTGGCGCCCGTGTGCCCGCGCCGATGACAACATGCGCGCGCATTGCAACAGCGAGCCACGGAGCCGCAAAAAATGATTCTGAAGTCGACATTCCTGACCGCGGTGGTGCTGGCCTGCTCCGTGAGCCCGCTGGCGCACGCGGCGCCTGCTTCTGGCGTGCTGGTCTCCCGGGTCGACAGCGAACGGTGGTCGCTTCGCGTCATTGCCGGGTCGCAGCCGGTCGCGTGGCGCGGGGTGGTCGAGGCCTCCGCAGCGTTCTACACGGCGAGCGGCGCACGGCTGGAGTCCGGTGACTCGGTGACGCTCGTCGCCCCGGACCGGCTCGAAGCGACGTTGCGAGCCTGGCCCGGCGGGTCCGATGAAGTGCGGTTCTCGATCGCATCGACGGCGAGCCTGTGCCTCAGGATCGGCGAGGCGGCCGGGCTCGACGTCTACATGGGCGACACGCTGGCAGATGCGGTGCGGGTCACGACGCCCGCGAGCCTGCAGGGCAAGGACGCCTGTGGCACCGCCATCAACGAAGCGACGGTGCAGGACGCGGTGACGGCCACCGGGACACGCAAGTACCACCCTGGCCACTACCTCGCGCTGATGCGCGGCAACGACGACCCCGCCGTCATGGCGGCGTCGCTCAAGCCCGGCGTGAAGGGCTTCCTCAAGCGCTACACCTGGCGCTCACTCGAACCGGCCCTCGGCAACTACGACTTCTCCGAGCTTCAGGCCGATCTCAACTGGGCCGCGGCAAACGGTACCCGCTTGATCGCGATGATCGAGGACAAGACCTTCGTGCTCGAGCGACCGACGCCCGCGTACCTCGACGCGTACACCATCCGCAATCGCGCGGGGGGCTACACGGTGCTGCGGTGGAACAGCTACGTGGTCGCGCGGCAGAAGGCACTGGTCACGGCGCTCGGCCGCTTCGATGCGAATCCCGCGTTCGAAGGCATCGCCACGCAGGAGACCGCACTCGGCTTCGACAACGCGCTGCTGGATGCGAAAGGGTATACCCCCGAGAAGTATCGCGACGCCTACATCGCCGTCCTGAGCGCCGCCGCCAATGCGATGCCGACGTCCCGCGTGTTCTGGTTCATGAACTTCTTTCCCCGCAACCAGGACTACATTGGCAGCATCGCCTCTGCGACGGCCGCGAAAGGCGTGATCATGGGTGGCCCGGACGTGCTGCCGGACGACGGCCCGCTCGTGACGCGCACCTATCCGTTCTTCGACCAGTTCCAGTACAAGATGCCGCTGTTCGGGCAGGTCGAGCCCGTATGCTACGCGGCGCTGCACGAGACCTGGGGCTACGCGACCAAATACTGGACGATGGCGGAGCTCTTCCGCTACGCGCGCGACGACCTGCACGTCGACTACATGTTCTGGGTGCGCCTGCCGAAGCCATCGCCGAGCGATGCCTACGACTGGCTCGACGCGTTACCCGTGATCGCCAACAATCAAACTTTCAATCAGCAATAATTGCCGCGGCGCACGTTGGCGCCCGAACGCAGCGGGCCGTTGCGTACCGAGCATCGAAGTGCGGTTGCATGTGAAAAAATGTCAGCCATGCGTCCATCGGTGACGTAACCCTTCCGCCTACGTTCACGTAAGATTCTTTCCGGCACAGCCGTCGTCATGCCGCCAATCCGGGCATCACGCGCGCTGTGCCTTTTCATTTGACACATCGCGATGTCGCCAATTGGCGACAGGGAGGCTCGTAATGCCCTTGAAGTTGAAGGCGCTCGCAGCTGGACTCGTGCTTGCGATGCTGTGCCTCGCCGCACCGGCCGAGGCAGCCCGCAAGTATCATCCCGGTCACTACGTCGGGCTGCCGCGCGGTCAGGATTCGCACTCGACGATGCTCGCTTCGCTCGAGCCGGGCGTCGTGGGGTTCATGAAGCGGTACACGTGGCGGTCGCTCGAACCGACCAAGGGCAACTACAACTTCTCCGAGATCCAGTCGGACCTCAACTGGGCCGCATCGTACGGCATGCGCCTCGTCGTCATGGTCGAGGACAAGACGTTCGTGCTCGAACGGCCGACACCGGGTTACCTCGATTCGCTGACTGTGCGCAACCGGGCGGGCGGCTATACCGTCGTGCGCTGGAACCCGACCGTGGTCGCGCGCATGAAGGCCTTGCTGACCGCGATGGGGAGGTTCGACGCGCACTGGGCGTTCGAGGGCGTGGCATTGCAGGAAACGGCGCCCAGCTTCGACGACAGCATCCTGAACGCGCACGCGTACACCCCTGAAAAGTATCGCGACGCGTACATCGGCATGCTCGGCACCGGGGCCGCGGCGATGCCGAGTTCCCGGATGTTCTGGTTCATGAATTTCTTCCCGCGGCGGCAGGAGTACATCGCCGCCGTGGCGAACGCCGTGGCGAGCAAGGGCGTCATCATGGGCGGCCCCGACGTGCTGCCGGACGACAAGGCGCTCAAGGAACGCACCTACCCCTTCTACGACCAGTTCCAGTGGAAGATGCCGCTGTTCGGGCAGGTCGAGGCCATGTGCTACTCGCATCCCCACCTGACGAGCGGCTACTCGACGAAGTACTGGACCATGCCGGAGTTGTTCCGTTTCGCGAAGGAGCGCCTGCACGTCGATTACATGTTCTGGGTGCGCGTCCCGAAGCCCACCGTCGCCGGTGGGTACGATTGGTTCGATGCGCTGCCCGTGATGGCGAACAACCCGAGCTGGTAAACCCCGGCTCGGGGGCGGAGATGCGCGAGCGCCGCGGGTCCCGCCCGAGCCGCTGTCCGCTCCGCCTGATCGCAACCGAATCCACATTCGGCGGCGCGATGCAAGCGGGTTCCGCTGTCACCTTGTGAGCGCATTCCTAGGCGCCGCTACAGCGAAGTCCCGCTTCGTTGCGTCGTTCGGTACTTACCGGGCAACCGAAAAATCACTAAAAAGTCACCATCGACCCAACCGGGAAAGGACTCCCATGGCGCCGATGGCGATGACCCATCATGTAGTGACTCGCAACGGGTTCTGGATAGGACTCGTCGCGGTGCTGCAGACCGTACTTCCGGCGTTCGTGGCCGTGAGCTTCCTCTATTACCTCGTCTCGGTATTCGACGCGGAGCTCGCCGAATACTTCAACGCGATGGCAGTGCTGGTGGCGCTGCTGATGCTGTTGCTGCCCTATCCGGAGCGCGATCCGCAGCAGCCGCTGCTCCCGGGCAGCGTGCCGATCGTCATGTCGGTGCTGCTGCGCTGGGTGGTCATACTCGCGACGCTGCTCGCGATCGCGTACCTGACCAAGTTCTCCGAACATTACTCCCGACGCATCGTGCTGACCTGGGCCCTCGTGACGCCGGCGTTCCTGATCGCCGTGGACCTGGCGCTGCACGAGACCATGCGACGACTGATGTGCAGCCCGGACAATGCACGGCGCACGGTGTTCGCGGGTTACAACGACGTGAGCCGTTCGCTCGCGACACAGCTGCGGAACAGCTCGGAGTACTGCATGTCGGTGCAGGGGTTCTTCGACGATCGCGCGGCCGAACGACTGCAGCCGGCGCGCGGCGACCGGCTGCTCGGGCGGCTCGAGGACCTGCCGGCGTGGGTCAAGCAGCACAACGTCGAGGTGATTTTCGTATCGCTGCCCGTCGGCCACCTGAAGCGGACGACCACGTTGCTCAACGACCTGCGCGACACCACCGCCTCGGTCTATTACGCGCCGGACATCGTCCTCTACGACCTGATCCAGTCGCGCACCGGCTCCATCAACGGCATTCCGGTCATCGCGATGTGCGAGACGCCGATCTACGGCTTCCGCTTCTTCACCAAGCGCATGACCGACGTCGTCGTCGCGTCGCTCGCCCTCGTCTTTTCTTTGCCGCTCTTCCTCGGCATCGCCGCCGCGATCAAGGCCACCTCCCCCGGCCCCGTGTTCTTCCACCAGCGGCGCTATGGCCTGAACGGCGAGGAGATCGTCGTCTACAAGTTCCGCACCATGCGCGTGGCGGAGGACGGCGCCGAGATCACGCAAGCCAGTCGCGACGACCCGCGGATCACGTGGGTCGGGCGTTTCCTGCGCAAGTACTCACTCGACGAGCTGCCGCAGCTGGTCAACGTGCTGCAGGGGCGCATGAGCCTCGTCGGTCCACGCCCGCACGCCGTGGCGCACAATGAGATGTACCGCAAGCTGATCAACGGGTATATGGTCCGGCACAAGGTGCTGCCAGGCATCACCGGCCTTGCCCAGGTGAAGGGCCTGCGTGGGGAAACCCGTTCTCTCGAGCAGATGGAGGCACGCGTCCGGTGCGATCTCGAGTACCTGCGCAACTGGTCGGTGGCCCTCGATCTGCAGATCCTTGCCAAGACGGCCCTGCGCGTCTGGAACGATCGCGCGGCCTTCTGACGCCCGACACCCCGTATCGCGCGCGCCTGCGGGATACGACGCGTGCGGACTGGCGCCTGCTGCTCGGCATGACGCCCGACGACACGGTGCTCGACCTCACGAGCGGCGACGGCGCGCTCGCGCGTGCCCTTGCCCCGTGGGTGACGACAGTACACCGGCTGGATCCTGAGACGGCGGACGCTGCGCCCGGTCCTGCCGCAGGAACCGATACGCCGGCTTCGACAGTTTCCGGCCCGGTAACGTTCGACTGGGTCCTGTGCGGCACAACCGGATTCGGCGGGGCCGAGGGCCTTGCACGAGCGTTCGCTGCCGTCGCACCGGGCGGGCGGATCGCGGTGTTCTGCCAGAACCCCGGCGGGCTGCACTGGTTGAGCGACTGGCGCCGCGAGCCCGGGGACGACAGGCAGCGGCGGCCAAGCGTCGGCCGGCTCGACGAAGTCTGCCACGAATTGCGTCGCCTGGGCGCGCGTGACATCCACGGCTTCGCACTCCTTCCGCACCATGAAGCCCCGCGTGCGATCGTCCCGCTCGAACCTCCATGTCCGCCCGCCGCGCAGGCGGCCGTCCTCGACCAGGTCTGGCAGCGCGGCTCCCCTGCGGCCGCGTGCGTGCGCGCGCTGTTGCGCCTGATGATACGTACCGGGCGGATGCGGCAGCTGTTTCCCCATTACCTCGTGGCGGGAACGGCACCATGCTGAACCCGCGGTTGCAGGCACGGGTCGCCGCGGCAGCGGGCATCGCACCGCCGGGACGCCTGCACCTGGTGCAGTGCAGTTCGACGGGGGCGACGGGCGCCATCATCGTCCAGGCCTGGATCGACGGCGCGCGCCAGCCGCGGGCCATCCTCAAGACTCCGCGAGATGCACGCCTCCCGCACTCGCTGCACAACGAGTGGCGCTGCGTCAATCAGCTCCGGACTGCTCACGCGGGGATCGCGACGCTGGTGCCGGCGGCTCTGGAATCATTCGTGTGCGACGGCGCCGAGTGTTTCCTCTATGCGGGCGCCGCGGGTCGCACGATGTACGCCCGCTTCCGCAATCGCATGGTGCGTTCGCGCCGGTCACTGCTCGCGCGATTCGCGGGCCAGGCCCTCGCGGCCGCGTGCGTCGTGCACGGCAGCGACACGCGTCTCGCCGCGGGGAGCGAGATCGCCGATGACCTGCTGCGCGATCTCGCGTGGCTCGAACGCGCGGTTCCCGGCTTCGCAACGGGCGTCGCGGTGTGCGCCCGCACGATCGCGCGACGCCTCGCGGCCATGGCGGCCAGGTTGCCGATCGGCCGGCTGCACGGCGATTTCAGCCCGTACAACCTCATCACCGAAGGTTTCTCCGGGCGCGCACGGCTGCACCTGATCGACTGGGAGCACACGGAGGCGCAGCGACCACAGCACCTAGACGTGTTGAGGTTCGTCGCGGCCTGCGCCCTGATGGGACTGCGTGGCGAGGCGCGCCAGACGGCCCTCTCCGACATGGCGACTCGCGACCCCTGCCTGAAGGAAGGCCTGCTCGCCCCCTGGCTCGCGCGGATGTGCGGCCCCGACGCCGCGGCGTGGCTGGAGCCTCCTGCCCTCGAGGCGCTCTGGTGGCATTTCTGGATCCACGCGGCCCGCCGCGAGCAGGAACGCCGAGCCGTGCCCGGCGACTTCCAGGGCGCGACCTACGTCCCCGGCCTGGTGGCGCTCGCAGCGAGTTCGCCCGCGCTCGGCCGGCTCGAGGCACGCGCCTGCGCCTGAGCGTTCGGTCTCCGCGCGGTGCCGCCACGGCCTGCCGACCCTGAACGCCGCCGGGATCCTCAGCCGCTGCCCAGGATCACCTCTCCCGTATCCGACAGGTCGAAGCGGTGCGACATGGGCACCTTCGGCAGGCCCGGCATGCGCAGGATCTCGCCCGTGATCGGCACGAGGAACCCGGCGCCGGCCGCGAGCTGGACTTCGCGTACCACGACGGTGAAGTCCCGGGGCCGTCCGAGCAGCGCGGGGTTGTCCGACAACGACTGCTGGGTCTTGGCGATGCAGACGGGCAGCTTGTCGAAACCGGCCTTGTGGAACTGGTCGAGGTCGCGCCGCGCGCGTGTCGTGAACTCGACGCCCTTCGCACCGTACATCTCGCGGGCGATGATGCCGACCTTGTTCTCGACCGTGTCGTTCCAGTCGTAGAGCGGCGTGAATCCAGGCTCCGTGCGCTCGACGATGTCCTGAACGACGGTCGCAAGCTCCGCGCACCCGGCTCCACCCTCGCTGAACGGCTTGGCGAGCACCGCCTCGACGCCGAGTTCCTTGCAGTGACGCTTGAGCGCGGCGATTTCCGCCGCCGTGTCGCTCGGAAAGTGGTTGATCGATACGACGCACTCCTGGCCGAACGTGCGTGCGCTCTCCAGGTGTTTCTCCAGGTTGCCGAAACCGCGCGACATGGCATCGACGTCGGCGAGGCCCACGTCCGTGAGGGGCTTGCCGCCGTGCATCTTCAGCGCGCGGATGGTCGTGACGAGCACCGTGCAAGAGGGCTCGAAGCCGCCGTAGCGGCAGTTGATGTCGAAGAACTTTTCCGCGCCGAGGTCGAAGGCGAACCCGGCCTCGGTGCAGACGATGTCGGCGTACGCGAGCGCCGCACGCGTGGCGGCCACGCTGTTGGTGCCGTGGGCGATGTTCGCGAACGGACCGCCGTGCACGAACGCGGGCGATCCCTCGGTGGTCTGCACCAGGTTGGGCTTCACGGCCTGGCTCAATAGCGCCGCCATCGCGCCGACGCCGCCGATCTCCCTCGCCGTCACCGGCGTGCCTTCGGAAGAGTAGCCGACGACGATGCGGCCGAGGCGCGCCTTCAGGTCGGGGATGTCGTTCGCGAGGCACAGGATCGCCATCACTTCGCTCGCCGCGGTGATGTCGAACCCGCTTTCGCGCGGCACGCCCTCGGTGCGACCGCCAAGCCCGATCACGATGTCGCGCAGCGAGCGATCGTTCATGTCGACGACCCGCTTCCACGTGACGCGCCGCTGGTCGAGCTTGCCGGCGTTGCGGCTGTGCAGGGCATTGTCGACGAGGGCGGCGAGCAGGTTGTGCGCACTCGAGACAGCGTGGAAGTCGCCGTTGAAGTGCATGTTGATGTCCATCATCGGCAGCACTTCCGATCGCCCTCCACCGGCGCCGCCGCCCTTCATCCCGAACACCGGGCCGAGGCTCGGTTCACGCAGCGCAGCCGCACTGCGGACTCCGATCTGCGCGAGGCCCTGCGTCAGGCCGATCGTGGTCGTCGTCTTGCCTTCACCGGCCGGAGTCGGCGTGATCGCGGACACGAGCACGAGCTTCCCCGTTTGCGGGCGGTCCTGGAAGGCGGAGAGCGGGAGCTTCGCCTTGTAGTGTCCGTAGGGCTCGAGCACCGCAGGGTCGATGCCGATCGCGCGGGCCACTTCACCGATGGGCTTCATGCAGGCTCCTGTAGGCGCCGCGCGGCCGGCGCCGCTCGGGGTGCGTCAGCCCGCGGCGACGGTATTGGCGCTGAACTTCGCGCGGAAGTACTCGACGAGGTCGCGGCACCGGGCGGGCAGCCAGCGCACCGGCGGACCGCCCGGCTCGAGCGGTGCGAACGGCAGCAGCAGCATGAGCGCCAGGTAGGCGAGGACGGCGCCACCGCTGCTGAGCAGCACGAGCGCCGCGGTCACGATCCGGATCCACAGGACATCGAAGCCCAGGTAGCGGGCGAGCCCGAGGCACACACCGCTGCCGAGCGCACCCTGGCTGTATTGACGCAGGACTCGCGCGTCGGCCGGTCTCGCGTTCACGGCGGATACCGTGTTGCCGGCCGGCGAAGTCGCGGACTCGGCCACCTGCACGGTGCCGATCTCCTCGAGCGCCGCGCTGAGGTCCGCGAGCGTCACCACCGCACGGTCCGGCGCGAGGTGCTGCGTGCAGCGATCGGCGATCGCCTGCTCGAGGTCATTCATGATCTCGGTGGGATCGGGATCGCCTTCGAGCAGGCTCGCCGACTCGGCGAGGTAGGACTCGAGCCGCTCGTGGGCCGCGTCGTCGAACTGCAGCACGGTGCGGCCGTTGAGGCGGACGGTGACGGAGATGCGTTCCATGGTTCAGCTTCCGATTGCCGCGATGGTGCGGTTGATCCCCTGCCAGTACTCGTTCAGCGCCCGCAGCTGCGCCCGGCCGGCGCCGGTCAGTCGATAATACTTGCGTGGCGGGCCCGCGTCCGATTCACGCCATTCGTAGTTCACGAGGTCCTCGCGCCGGAGCTTGCTGAGCAGCGGATACAGCGTGCCTTCCTGCGTCGAGAACTCCGTGTCGGCGAGCGTGCGCAGGATGTCGGGCACGTAGACGCTGCGTGCGCCGACGATCTTGAGGACGAGGAACTCGAGCAGTCCCTTGCGCATCGGAGCAAGTTTGGATTCCACGGCTTGAGGGTTCGTGAGGTACCTTGTTTCACAAAAGTACCTGTTCCATCGCCTTTCGTCAAAGAACGAGTCGCGTCCTCAGGCGTCGCGATTGCCGCGCGATTCATTCGATTAAGTTAAACGCGCGCGCGCATCGCCGGTCGCCGGGCGCGGCTCGTCGCGCCCCCGTATTCGCATTGTGCGCCGGAAAAGTGCTAGAACGTCGCAACGTGACCGGCGCTTTCCACCGGTCGGTCGAGTCGAGCGAGGCGACTTCTCCAGTGTCCGACAACAACAATAATAGAAACGACCGCACCCGCACGGGCCTGGCAACGAGAGTCGAATACACTGCGACGGACAAGGTCGCCGCCGCGATCGCGCGGCTCGGCCGCACCGAAGACATCCGCTTCTCGCCCGACAACCGGCGTCTCGTCGTCATCGGCTTCAAGGGCAACCGGATACTGGTGATCGACGTCGAGGTCGCGAGGCCTGCGGGCGGCACGACTGTGCGGCTCATCAATTGCGTCGACGTCGAATCCCCCGAATTCCACGAGCCCCACGGCGTCTGCTTTCTCGACGACGAGTACATCATCGTGGCGAATCGGCGCGGACTGGCGCCCGTCGTCAAGCTGCCGCCACGCGGCACCCGCGAGCTCGTCGTCCAGGGCGAGGTCGTGGGACGCATCGAGGGCACCCTGCTCGCCCGGCTCGAGTCGCCCGGGTCGGTCGCGGCCACGCCGCTCGGCGAGGGCCGCTACGAAGTCCTGTTCTGCAACAACTACGTCCACACCGTCACGCGGCACGTACTCGACATGCGGCAAGGGGTCCGGGTGCGACGCAACCGGACGCTGCTGCGCCGGCGCCTCGCCGTCCCCGACGGCGTGGCCATCGGCGAAGGTGGGCGCTGGATCGCGATCAGCAACCACAACACCCACAGTGTCCTCATGTTCGAGAACACGCGGCTGCTGAACCCGCTCTCGAAGCCGTCCGCCACGCTGCGCAACGTCAACTACCCGCACGGGCTGCGTTTCACCGATGACGACCGCTTCGTCGTCGTCGCCGACGCAGGTGCGCCGTTCGTGCACGTGTATGCGCGACCGGAGCAGGGCTGGGCTGGATCGCACGAGCCGGTCGCCACGCACCGCGTGATGGACGAGGCAACCTTTCTCCGGGGACGGTACAACACCCAGGAGGGCGGACCGAAGGGCATCGACATCGACCGCACCGGAACCCTGCTGGCGACGACCTGCGAACACCAGGTGCTCTCGTTCTTCGACCTGGCGTCGATGATGAGCGCAGGGCGCGACTGGCCGGACAACGTGGTCGAGCTGCCCCGTCGCGCGACGCGCGCTCAGCGGTCCCCCACGCCCGCCGGGAGCAGTGCCGACATCGCGGCGATGAACGCGTCGCGCGAATAGCGTTTCGCGTCGCGGGTGGCCTGCCGGGCCAGGCGTTCGCGCAGCTCCGGCTCACGGACGCAGCGCATCGTTGCGTCGTGCAGCTCGTCGATCGTGTCCCAGAGGAAACCGTTGCGGCCGTGCTCGACGATCTCGGGCTGACCACCGCGACGCACGACGATGGGCACGCAGCCTCGAGCCATGGCCTCGACCGTGACCATGCCGAAATGCTCGAGTCGCTCCGGATAGCGCGTCTCATCGATCCCGTGACCCGCGGCGTGCCAGAACAGGGCCGCCTGCGAGAACCGCCGCTCGAGGTCGGCGGCCGAGAGGTTTGCGAGCAATTCGACCGCGCCGCCCGCCGCGGCTGCCGTACAGGCCTCGTAGTTGCGCTGCTCGTCCGGGTGCTGCGAGACGCCGCCGACGCACCAGAACCGCCAACCCGCAAGGTCCGGTTCGCTCTGCTCCATCGACCGGAACGCCTGCACGAGATCGATCTGGCGTTTCGACCGGGTGAACCGGCCCACGCTCATGACCGCGGGCTGCGGCACCGGATCCGGTTCCCTGTCCGGCAGCAGCACCGGAGGATAGACGACCGTCGAGTCGATGTTCCAGCGGTGCCTGATCCACGTCTGCGTGTACTTCGAGTTCGCCGTGCAGGCCTGGTAGCCGCCGAAGGTCCGGCGCCAGCGGCGCTCGTGATGGATCTCCCGCACGCACTGCCGCAGGCTCCGCCCGGCGGACGCCGCCGCCGACCACGGCCACAGGTCCTGCTTGTGCACGAACGGAAAGAGCACCATGAGCACGCCGCGAGGCGCGGGACAGACCGGCGGCACGGTGTGCACGAACGGAATGAAAACGTCGTAGTCCCAGGGAATCGCGGGCGCAGCGTCCTGGCGACGCCAGTTGAGCACGCGCAAACGCACGGCGCGCAGGTCGGTCTGCGACATGTTGCCGAGGTCGGCCAGCTCGAACGGTGGCATGCGCACGATCAGGTCGACGTCGTGACGACGGCTGAGCCATTCCGTGAGCACGGCGGCATGCGTCTGGGCGCCGCCCATGACGCCTCGCAGCGACTGCTCGAGATAGATGCCGATTCTTGCCAAGGTCAGCTACACGGGTTCGAGGGCTGGATGCCCACGTCGTCGGAAATTGTAGTGTGATGCGTGCGCGTTGCGCTCGTCGTCGACGGGGTCCCATCGAGACTCGACCGCCGCAGCGGGTCGAGTCATCGACGCGGCGTCGTGCCGACCTGCCACTCACCGCCCTTCCGCGACCACACGTGCAGGCTGTAGTGCGGATCCGTGCCCTTGGCGCCGCGGGTCACAGGTGTTGTCGATCCGGGGATTGCGCGCGCACCATAGGCTTCGCCACGCCTGGGGTCCACTTGCCGGCGGGGGCTGAGGTACCATTCGTTCCGCGCCCGGGGTCTCCGTCGAGAGCAAGGAAGATATGCGGGCCATGATCCAGACTGCTCGCCTGCGCATCGCCTATCGCGAGCTTCCCGGCCGATTGCCGGAAATGACGCTCACGGGAATCAGCCAGGGCGCGACGTGCAGCCTCTGCCGCAAGCCGATCGAGCTCTATTCGCTCGAGGTGCAGTTCACGGCGCCGGGCTCCACCGACATGTACTCGCTCCATCCCGACTGCCACAAGGCGTGGGCGGTGGCCGTGCAACGCATGTCGCGTGAAAAAAACGACGGCTTCGGGACACTGCCGTCCGATCCGGTCGCTCGGCGCTGACCGCAGCTGCCCCGAAACGGATTGCGGGACTGCAGTACTGATTGCGGAACCGCTTGCGGCGCGCTGTATCCGTCGTCGTGACGCCAACCGGCGAACCCGTCGGGAGGTCGCCGGGAGGAGCCGGGAGGAGATAGCCAGTTGCGGTGATGATTCGCTGCTGCGACAGGCCAGTCACGGAGACGAGACGACGGGCGTCCGCCCAGGTCGCGAAGCTCGAAGCGGAGATCGCCAACGTCGACAGCGCGATCGCGCAAGGGTTTCTGTCCCCTGCCCTGCGTCAGCGGCTGGAGGAAGCCGAGTCGGCATCAGGACTCCTCAAGGCCGCCCCGGAGCCGCTGTACGGCAGGCGTTGGAATCGAATTCGATTGTGTTGCGGCCGGCGGAACACCGCCGGCCGTCACCGCTGAGTTCGGCCTGGCAGCCGTCGCAATCGCCTCAGGGACCATGGGAGAAAATATGGTAGCGGGGGCAGGATTTGAACCTGCGACCTTCGGGTTATGAGCCCGACGAGCTGCCAGACTGCTCCACCCCGCAATCGAGCCGCGAAGTATACCTAGGGAATGACCTGCGCGCAAAGTGCGAGCAGCAGGCCGGGGAACAGGCCCAGCACCAGCACGGCGAGGCCGTTGACGCTCAGGACGAACCGCATCGCACCGCTGCCGCGCAGCACCGTGCGGTCGGTCGGCTCGTCGAAGTACATGAGCTTCACGACGCGCAGGTAGTAGTAGGCACCGACCACCGAGAACCCCACGGCGAGCAGCGCGAGCCACACGCTTCCGACGTCGAGCACGGCCTGGATCACCGCCAGCTTGGCCCAGAACCCGACGAACGGCGGCACGCCTGCCATGCTGAACATCAGCATCAGCATCACGGCGGCGAACCATGGACTGCGGGCGTTGAGGCCCCTGTAGTCGTCGAGCGAGTCGGCCTCGAAGCCGGCACGCGACAGCAGGATCACGACGCCGAAGCCACCGACCGACATCACGATGTAGACGATCGTGTAGTAGAGCGCGGCCTCGTAGCCCGCACTGGTGCCGGCCAGGATGCCGAACAGGATGAAGCCGACGTGCGAGATCGTGGAATACGCCAGCATGCGCTTGATGTTGGTCTGCGCGATCGCGACCACGTTGCCGACCGCGATCGAGAGCACGGCGACGAACGTGATCATGTCGCGCCAGCCGGAATCGTGCATCGGCCCCAGTCCTTCGGCCAGGAGGCGGAATGCGAGCGCGAACGAGCCGAGCTTCGGCGCCGCCGCGAGGAACAGCGTCACCGGCGTCGGTGCGCCGTGGTAGACGTCGGGCACCCACATGTGAAACGGCGCGGCCCCGAACTTGAAGGCGACGCCCACGATCAGGAACGCGAGGCCGAACAGCAGGCCGATCTGTCCCGCCGGCATCCGGGCAGCCGCGCTGCCGACGACGCCCAGCTCGAGCGACCCGGTGACCCCGTAGATGATCGACATGCCGTAGAGCAGCGCGCCGGAGGCGATCGAGCCGAGCACGAAGTACTTGATCGCCGATTCGGCGGCGACGCCCGAATCGCGGTTGAACGCGACCATGGAGTACTGCGAGAGCGAGAGCAGCTCCACGCCCAGGTACAACGTCACGAGGCTGTTGGCGGACGCGAGCACCATGATGCCCAGCAGCGCGAACAGGCCCAGCACGAAATACTCGCCCTTGAGGATCCCGCGCACCCGCAGGTAGTCGTTGGCGTAGAGGAAGGCCACGGCGACCGCGCCGCAGCCGACCACCTTCACCAGGGTCGAGAGCGGGTCGGCGACGTAAGTGCCGTGCCAGCCGACGGTACGCTCCGCGAACCCGGTCGCGGCCGCGATCCAGGCCGTGCCGGCCAGCGACAGCAGCGCGAGCGCGAACGTGATCCAGCGGCGCCGGTCGTCGAGGAACAGGTCGACGAGCAGCACGACGCAGGTCGCGCCGAGCAGGAACATCTCGGGTGCGGCGAGCAGGAGGTCGAGTTGCGTGATGGAGGCCGGGTTCATGGTCACAGCTTCGTCACCATCATCTGCTGCACGAGGTGCTCGAGCGTCGGGCGCATCACGTCGAGCAGCGGCGCGGGCCACAGGCCGAGCGCCAGCACCGCCGCCGCGAGCACGCCGAGCACGACGAATTCACGGCCATTCAGGTCGGTGAGCTGCGCGACCTGCTCGTTGCCGATGGGGCCGAACACCACGCGCTTGACCAGCCAGAGCGTGTATGCGGCGCCGAGGATCAGCGTCAAAGCCGCGAGGAACGCGTACCAGAAGCTCGCGTGGAAGCTCGCGAGGATCACCAGGAACTCGCCGACGAAGCCCGAGGTGCCGGGCAGCCCGACATTCGCCATCGCGAACAGCACCATGAAGGCAGCGAACACGGGCATCGTGTTGACCACGCCGCCATAGTCCGCGATCTGCCGGCTGTGCATGCGGTCGTACAAGACCCCGATGCAGAAGAACAGTGCGCCGGAGACCAGGCCGTGCGAGACCATCTGCACCATGGCGCCGTCGAGCCCCATGGCCGCGCCGCGCAGCGCGCCGGTGCGGCGGACGATCTCGAACGCCGCAAAGGCTCCGAGCGTCACGAATCCCATGTGGGCAACCGACGAATACGCGATCAGCTTCTTCATGTCCTGCTGCACCAGGGCGACGAAGCCGATGTAAACCACGGCGGTGAGCGACAGGGTGATCACGAGCCAGTCGAGCTCGCGCGCGGCATCGGGCGTGATGGGCAGGCTGAAACGCAGGAAGCCGTAACCGCCCATCTTCAGCATGATCGCCGCGAGGATCACGGAACCGCCGGTCGGGGCTTCGACGTGCGCGTCCGGCAACCAGGTGTGCACCGGCCACATCGGGACCTTGACCGCGAATGCGAGGAAGAAAGCGGTGAACACCAGGACCTGCTGGTGCATCGAGAGCGGCATCGATTGCAGGTCGGCGAGCGCGTAGCTGCCACCCTCGAGGTACAGGTAGATGAGCGCCACGAGCATGAGCACGGAGCCCAGGAACGTGTACAGGAAGAACTTCACCGTCGCGTAGACGCGGCGTGGCCCGCCCCAGACGCCGATGATGACGAACATCGGGATCAGCATCGCTTCCCAGAGCACGTAGAACAGCAGGGCGTCCATCGCGGCGAAGACGCCGATCATCAATCCCTCGAGGATCAGGAACGCGGCGAGGTACTGCGCCGGTCGCTTCTGGACCCCCGTCCACCCGGCCACGACGACGAGCGGCGTGATGAACGCGGTGAGCACGATCAGCGGCATCGAGATGCCGTCGACGCCGAGGGCGTACCACGCGTCGAAGGCGCCGATCCAGGGCTGGAGCTCGGTGAACTGCATCGAATCGGTCGATGCATCGAAGTCGCGCCACAGCACCACGCTCACGACGAATGTGGCAGTGCTCGCGAGCAGCGCGAGCCAGCGCGCGGCCGTGGGGTTGCGCTCGCCGGCGAGCAGCAGCAGTACGCCCGCCGCGATCGGCAGCCACACGAGCAGGCTCAGGATGGGCCAGTCAGCTTGCATGATGTCGTTCTTGTTCTCGTCTCAGCTTCGCAGCAGCAGCCACCCGAGCAGCGCGGACAGCCCGATGATGGTCGCGAACGCGTAGTGGTACAGGTATCCCGACTGCAGGCCGCGCGCGACCTGCGCGATCCACCCGACCGCCCGCGCGGACCCGTTGACCGCCGCACCGTCGATCACGGCGACGTCGCCGACCTTCCACAGCGCCTGCCCCAGCATGCGACTGCCCGCGGCCAGCACTCGCTCGTTGAACCAGTCGAAGTAGTACTTGTTGACGAGCAGCGTGTAGAGGCCACCGGCCCGCTGGCGCAGCACCCCGGCGAGTTCGGGTCGTTTCAGGTACAGGAACCAGGCGAGGGCTACGCCCGCCGCCGCGAGGTACACGGCAGGCCCGAGGAAGCCGTGCTCGACGAAGCGTGCGGGGCCGTGGAATTCCCCGCCCAGGCGCGCGAGCACGTCGTGCGGGCCGGTCACGCGAATGGCGTCGCCGAACCAGCCGCCGAACAGCAGCGGCCCGATCGTGAGCCAGCCGATCGCCACCGACGGGATGGCCAGCAGCACGAGCGGCAGGGTGACGACCCGACAGCAATACGTATGAGTCAGGTACACGAACATAAACATA